>JANJVS010000002.1 GCA_024709955.1 Rhodocyclaceae bacterium | reverse complement strand
CGGCGTGGGCGATGAGTTCGTATTCGCGGTTGCGCTCGAAGACGACGCTGACGATGCTCGACATGTTGGCTCCCCTCCTGATCGTGAATGGCCGATTCTGCCGTCCTATTGCCGCCAAGACAATCGCCGCGGCGACAATTGGACCCGACCTCCCCCAGCCCCTCCTTCACAGGAGGGGAAACTTTGTGCGCGCTGCGCGCGTTTATTACGGGGAGGGTTAATTGGGTGGCGGTGCGGATTGCGCCTGCGGCGCGTGCCGCCTTGCCTCGGGAGCGGCCCTTCGGCAAGGCTGCCTGGACTGCGCTCCGTTCACCGTCCCACCAACGCCGACTTTTTCGGCCCGCAGGACCGAAATCCGCATTGACAGGGCGAAAAGGCGCGGATAGATTACTGACCTTCAAGTCATTAATGACCACGTCAAGATGTCAACAAAACCCGCCGTATCCGGGGCCACGCCGCGCCGCCGCCGCAAGGATGCCCGTCCCGCCGAGCTGACCGCCGCCGCGCTGGAACTCTTCGTCGAGCGCGGCTACGCGGCCACGCGCCTGGAGGATGTCGCGGCCCTGGCCGGCGTGTCGAAGGGCACGCTCTACCTCTATTTCGAGAACAAGGAGGCGCTGTTCCAGGCGGTGGTGCGCGAGGGCCTGCTGCCGGCGCTCGCCGAGGCCGAAAAGCTCGTCGCCGGCTTCGCCGGCCCCACCGACGAGCTGCTGCGCGAGGTGGTCTGCGCCATCTGGCGCCTGGTGGGATCGCAGCGCATCGGCGGCCTGCCCAAGCTGGTGTTCGCCGAGGCGCGCAATTTCCCCGAGATCGCCGCCTTCTACCACCGCGAGGTGATCCAGCGCGGCACGGGGCTGGCGCGCGGCGTCGTCGCGCGCGGCATCGCGCGCGGCGAGTTCGCGCCGGCGAACGTCGAGGCGGCGCTCCTCGTCGTCATGGCGCCGCTCTTGATGCGCATGATCTGGAACCACTCCCTCGACTGCTGCGCCGAGGCCGGCGTCGCCAACGAGGACTATTTCGCCGCCTATTTCGACATCATTCTGCGCGGGCTGCACGGCGCCGGCGCGGGCGGGAGCGCGACATGATCCGCAACCCGTCCTGGCTGCTGGCCGGCCTGCTCGCGCTGGCCGGCTGCGAGGAACCGCCCGCCGAGGCTGTCGCCCCGGCCGCCAAGCCGGCCCTCGCCGTGAACGCCGTCGCGCCGCAAACCCTCGACTGGCCGCACACCCTCAAGGCCGCCGGCAACATCGCCGCCTGGCAGGAGGCGGTGATCGGCGCCGAGCTCAGCAACTACCGGCTGACGGCGGTGCTGGTAAACGTCGGCGACCGGGTGAAGAAAGACCAGGTGCTGGCGCGCATCGACCCGGACACGCTGGACAGCGAGCTGGCCGAGATGCGCGCCGCCGTCGCCGAGGCCGAGGCGACCCTGGCCGAGGCGCGCGCCAACCACGAGCGCGCGCGCCAGCTGACCGCCAAGGGCTTCTACAGCGCCCAGCAGAACACCCAGACGCGGACCGCCGCCGACACGGCGCTGGCGCGCCTCGATGCCGCGCGCGCGCGTCTGCAATCGGCGGAGCTCAAGCGCTCGCGGACCGCCGTGCGCGCGCCCGACGACGGCGTGATCTCGGCGCGCACGGCCACGGTCGGCACGCCGACCCAGCCGGGCCAGGAACTGTTTCGCCTGATCCGCGGCGGCCGGCTCGAATGGCGCGCCGAGGTGACCGCCGCCGAGCTTTCCCGTCTCCAGCCCGGCCTGGAAGCCGTGCTGACAGGGCCGAACGGCGAGACGGTGACGGGCCGGGTGCGCGCCGTGGCGCCGACCGTGGACCCGCAAACGCGCAATGCCCTCGTCTATGTGGATCTGCCGGCGGAGGCGGGGCGCGCGGTGAGCGCCGGCATGTTCGCGCGCGGCGAATTCCTGCTCGGCCGCGCCCCGGCCCTGACCGTGCCGCAATCGGCGCTGCTGCTGCGCGAGGGCTTCGCCTACGTCTTCCGCGTCGAGGACAACAAGGTGCTGCAGACCAAGGTCGCCACCGGCCGCCGCGACGCCGAGCGCGTCGAGGTGAGCGGCCTCGATCCCGCCGCCCGCGTGGTGGCGAGCGGCGCCGGCCTGCTCGCCGACGGCGACACCGTGCGCGTGGTGCCCTGAGCCGATGAACGTCTCCGCCTGGTCGATCCGCAACCCGATCCCCGGGGTGCTGCTGTTCGCCCTGCTCACCCTGTTCGGCCTGATGGCCTTCAAGGGCATGAAGGTCCAGCAGTTCATGGATATCGACCTGCCCATGGTCACGGTCACCGCCACCCTGCCCGGCGCCGCGCCGGCGCAGATGGAAACCGAGGTGGCGCGCAAGATCGAGAACTCGGTGGCCACCCTGCAGGGCCTCAAGCACATCTACACCAAGGTGCAGGACGGCACGGCCGTCGTCACCGCCGAGTTCCGCCTCGAAAAACCGACCCAGGAGGCCCTCGACGACACGCGCGACGCCGTCGCGCGCATCCGCGCCGACCTGCCCGGCGACCTCAAGGACCCGGTGGTCGCCAAGATCAACGTCGCCGGCGCCCCCATCCTCACCTACACCGTCGCCTCGGCGCGCATGGACGACGAGGCGCTCTCCTGGTTCGTGGACAACACGGTGACCAAGGCCATGCTCAGCGTGCGCGGCGTCGGCGCGGTGGCGCGCGTCGGCGGCGCCACGCGCGAGGTGCGCGTCGAGCTCGACCCGGCGCGCCTGCTGGCCCTGCGCGCCAGCGCGGCGGACGTCTCGCGCCAGCTGCGCCTGATCCAGCAGGAGGCCTCGGGCGGCCGCGCCGACATCGGCGGCGTCGAGCAATCGGTGCGCACCATCGCCACGGTGCGGAGCGCGGAAGAGCTCGGCGCCATGGAAATCGCCCTGTCCGACGGCCGCCGCGTGCGCCTCGACACGCTGGGCACGGTGACCGACACGGTGGCCGAACAGCGCTCCGCCGCGCTGCTCGACGGCAGGCCGGTGGTCGGCTTCGAGATCACGCGCAGCCGGGGCGCCGGCGAGGTGGAGGTGGCCGACGGGGTGCGCGCCCGGCTGCGCCAGCTGCAGGCCGAGCATCCCGACATCGTCGTCACCGAGGCCTTCAATTTCGTCGATCCGGTGATCGAGAACTTCGAGGGCTCGATGGCGCTCTTGATCGAGGGCGCGCTGCTCGCGGTGCTGGTCGTCTGGCTGTTCCTGCGCGACTGGCGCGCGACCCTGGTCTCGGCCACCGCCCTGCCGCTCTCGGCGATCCCGACCTTCGCGGCGATGTACCTGATGGGCTTCAGCCTCAACGTCGTCACCCTGCTGTCGCTCTCCCTCGTCGTCGGCATCCTGGTGGACGACGCCATCGTCGAGATCGAGAACATCATGCGTCACCTGCGCATGGGCAAGACGCCCTACCGGGCGGCCATGGAGGCGGCCGACGAGATCGGCCTGGCGGTGATCGCCACCACCTTCACGCTGATCGCCGTGTTCCTGCCCACCGCCTTCATGAGCGGCATCGCCGGCAAGTTCTTCGTCCAGTTCGGCTGGACCGCCGCCATCGCGGTGTTCTTCTCCCTCGTCGTCGCGCGCCTGCTGACACCGATGATGGCGGCCTATCTGCTGCGGCCGCCGCGCCAGGCCCACGACGCGCCGCGCTGGCTCGATCTCTACGCCGGCTGGACGGCCTGGTGCCTGCGCCATCGCGTCGCCACCCTGGCGGCGGCGGGCGCCTTCTTCGTCGCCTCCTTCGCCCTCGTGCCCCTCTTGCCCACCGGCTTCATCCCGCCGGACGACCTGTCGCAGACCCAGGTTTCCCTGACGCTGCAGCCGGGCAGCACCTTCGGGGAAACCTTCGCCGTCGCCGAGGCGGCGCGCCGCCGCGTCGCCGGCAACCCGCACGTCAAGCTCGTTTACACCGCCAGCGGCGGCGGCGCCACCGGCAGCGATCCCTTCGCGCCGCGCGGCGCCGCCGAGGTGCGCAAGGCGACGCTGACCATCAACCTGACGCCGCGCGGGGAACGCGGCGGCGTCAAGAAGCAGGCGATCGAGGCCGAGTTGCGCGCGGCGCTCGCCGACCTGCCGGGCGCGCAGGTCAAGGTCGGCCTCGCCGGCGCCAACGAGAAATACGTGCTGGTGCTGGCGAGCGAGAACGGCCCGCTGCTCGCCGAGCACGCGCGCACGGTCGAACGCGAGCTGCGCGGCATCCCCGGCATCGGCGCGGTCACCAGCACGGCGAGCCTGACGCGCCCGGAACTCGTGGTGCGCCCCGACTCGGCGCGCGCCGCCGACCTCGGCGTCACCGCCGAGGCCATCGCCGACGTGCTGCGCATCGCCACCGCCGGCGACTACGACCAGAGCGTCGCCAAGCTCAACCTTTCCCAGCGCCAGGTGCCCATCGTCGTCCGGCTGCCGGCGGCGGCGCGCCAGGACATCCACCTGCTCGAACGCCTGACCGTGCCGGGGAAGCACGGCCCGGTGATGATCGGCACCGTCGCCGACCTGCGCATCGGCGGCGGACCGGCGGAGATCGACCGCTACGACCGGCTGCGCAACATCAACTTCGAGATCGAACTGAACGGCGAGCCTCTCGGCGAGGTGGAAAAGCGCGCCCTCGCGCTGCCGAGCCTGAAGAACCTGCCGCCGGGCATCATTCAGACCACCGTCGGCGACGCCGAGTCGATGGGCGAGCTGTTCCAGAGCTTCGGCCTGGCGATGCTCACCGGCGTGCTGTGCATCTACGTCGTGCTGGTGCTGCTGTTCAAGGATTTCGTCCAGCCGGTGACCATCCTCGCCGCGCTGGTGCTCTCGGTGCCGGGCGCCTTCCTCGCGCTGTTCGTCAGCCAGACCGCCCTGTCGATGCCCTCGATGATCGGCCTGATCATGCTGATGGGCATCGCCACCAAGAACTCGATCCTGCTGATCGACTACGTGGTCCTGGCGCGCCGCGAGCACGGCCTCGACCGCTGGCACGCGCTGCTCGACGCCTGCCGCAAGCGCGCGCGCCCGATCGTCATGACCACCGTCGCCATGGGTGCCGGCATGCTGCCGATCGCGCTGGGGATCGGCACCGACCCGAGCTTCCGCGCGCCGATGGCGATCGTCGTCATCGGCGGCCTGATCACTTCCACCTTCCTCAGCCTGCTGGTGATCCCCGTGGTGTTCACCTACGTGGACGACCTCATCGAGCGCGTGCGCGGCTGGCTGCCCCAATCCCACTCTCGCCAGGAAACGCCGTGAGAACCGTCATTTTCCTTCTTCCCCTCGCCCTGCTGCCGGTCGCCTGCGGCGGGGATCAGGTCCCGCCCGCCGCCGTCCTGCCCGCCGGGCCCAAGCTGGTCAAGGCCCTGAAAGTCGGCGCCGGCGCGACGGTGAACCGGCAGCGCTACAGCGGCGAGGTGCGCGCGCGTCACGAGACGACGCTGGGCTTCCGCGTCGGCGGCAAGCTCGTCGAGCGCCTGGTCGATGCCGGCGCGCGCGTCGTGCCCGGCCAGGCGCTGGCGCGCCTCGACCCCGCCGACGCGCGCCTGACGGCGGCGCAGGCCGAGGCCAACCGCGCCCTCGCCGCCGCGGAGCTCAGGCGCACGCAGGAACTCCGGGAACGCAACTTCGTCAGCCAGGCCGCCCTCGACGCCAAGGACACCGCCAGCCGCGCCGCCGAGGCCCAGGCCAAACTGGCCCAGAACCAGGCCGCCTACACCACGCTGACGGCGGATGCCGCCGGCGTGGTCGCCGCCGTGCTGGCCGAGCCGGGCCAGGTGGTCGCCGCCGGCCAGGGCGTGTTGCGCGTCGCCCGCGACGGCGAGCGCGAGGTGGCGATCGCGATTCCCGAATCCCGCGTTGCCGCCCTGAAAGTCGGCGCTGGCGGGACGGTGACGCTCTGGGCCGACGGCGCCGGCAGGACCTACCGGGGCCGACTGCGCGAGCTGGCGCCAGCCGCCGACCCGGCGACGCGCACCTTCGCCGCGCGCGTCGCCATCCTCGACGCCGATGCAGGCGTGGCCCTCGGCATGACGGCGACGGTGGACTTCGCGGCGGCCGGCGACGAACGCATCGTCGTGCCGCTCGCCGCGCTGATCCAGCAGGGCGAGCGGGCCGCCGTCTGGATCGTCGGCGCCGACGGCACGCTGAGCCGGCGCGCCGTCGCGATCGAGCGCTACACCGACGCCGGCGCGCTGCTCAAGGACGGCCTGGCGGCGGGCGAGACCATCGTCGCCGCCGGCGCCTTCACGCTCGCCGACGGCGAACAGGTGCGCATCGCGGCGGACGCGGGCCGATGAAACACATCAACCTCTCCGAGTGGGCGCTGGAGCACCCGTCGATGGTGCTCTACCTGATCGTCGTGCTGACCATCGCCGGCGTCCTGTCCTTCCTCCAGCTCGGCCGCGCCGAGGACCCGGACTTCACCTTCAAGATCATGGTGGTGCGCACCCAGTGGCCGGGCGCCACGGCGCGCGAGGTGGAGCAGGAGCTCACCGAGCGCATCGAGAAGAAGCTGCAGGAGACACCCTGGCTCGACGTGCTGCGCTCGGCCTCGCGCGCCGGCGAATCGCTGGTGTTCGTCCAGGTCAAGGACTACACGCCGAAGGCCGAGGTGCCCGAGGCCTGGCGCCAGGTGAGGAAGAAGCTCGACGACATCCGCCACCAGCTGCCGGCCGGCGTGCAGGGCCCGTTTCCCAACGACGAGTTCGGCGACGTCTATGTGAACATCTACGCCCTGGTCGGCGACGGCTTCGACATGGGCGAGCTGCGCCGCCGCGCCACCGAGATGGCGCGCGAACTGCGCCTGATCGCCGACGTCAAGAAGGTGGACCTGCTCGGCGTGCAGGACGAGAAGGTGTATGTCGAGATCGCCCCCGCGCGCCTGGCCGCCCTCGGCATCGCGCCGGCGCAGCTCGCCGAGGCGCTGGCGAAGCAGAACGCCGTGGCGCCCGCCGGCTTCGTCGAGACCGCCAGCGACCGCGTGCGCCTGCGCGTCAGCGGCGCCTTCGATACCGTGGAGCAGATCCGCCAGGCCGACCTCGCGGTCGGCGGCCGCCACTTCCGCCTCGGCGACATCGCGACGGTGACGCGCGGCTTCGCCGACCCGCCCAACCCGCGCATGCGCGTGGACGGCCAGGACGCCGTCGGCATCGCCGTGGTGATGGCCAAGGGCGGCAACGTCATCGGCCTCGGCACGCACCTCAAGGAAACCATGGCGCGCCTCGGCGCCGCGCTGCCGGCGGGCATGGAAATCCGCAACGTCGCCGACCAGCCGGCCATCGTCCAGGTCTCGCTCAAGCTGTTCCTGCAATCCCTCGCCGAGGCGCTGGCGATCGTGCTGGCGGTGAGTTTCCTCTCCCTCGGCCTGCGCACCGGCCTGGTGGTCGCCCTGTCGATCCCGCTGGTGCTGGCGCTCACCTTCCTGCTGATGAAGATCTTCGGCATCGACCTGCACCGCATTTCCCTCGGCGCGCTGATCATCGCGCTGGGCCTGCTGGTGGACGACGCGATCATCGCCGCCGAGATGATGGTGGTGAAGATCGAGCAGGGCTGGGAGAAGTTCAAGGCCGCCACCTTCGCCTACACCTCCACCGCCTTCCCGATGCTCACCGGCACGCTGATCACCGCCGCCGGCTTCACGCCCGTCGGCTTCGCCCGCTCGGGCGCGGGCGAATACGCCTTCGCCATCTTCGCCGTGACCGCCATCGCGCTCTTGACCTCCTGGGTCGTCGCCGTCGTGTTCACGCCCTATCTCGGCTACCAGCTGCTCGACGAACGGGCGCTGCGCAAGTACGGCAGCGAGCACCACGGCGATCCCTACGACACGCCCTTCTACCGCCGCTTCCGCGCCCTGGTGGAATGGTGCCTGCGCCGGCGCTGGAGCGTGATCGGCCTGACCGTCGTCGCCTTCGTCCTCGGCCTGGTCGCCTTCAACCTCGGCGTGCAGAAGCAGTTCTTCCCGCCCTCGAACCGCCCCGAGCTGCTCGTCGATCTCTGGCTGCCTCACGGTGCAGCCCTCGGCGCGACCGCGCGGGAAGTGAAGCGCGTCGAGGCGCTGCTCGCCGACCCGGGCGTCAAGGACAAGATCGTCAACCACGCCTCCTACATCGGCAACGGCGCGCCGCGCTTCTACCTGCCCCTCGACCAGCAGCTGTTCAACGACAACTTCGGCCAGCTCGTGATCGTCACCCGCGGCTTCGCGGAACGCGAGGCGGTCAAGGCCCATCTCGCCGCCGCCTTCGCCGCGCCGGACGGTTCCTGGAGCCACCTGCGCGCGCGCGTGCTGCGGCTGGAGAACGGCCCGCCGGTCGGCTACCCGGTGGTATTCCGCGCCAGCGGCCCGGACCCGGATACCCTGCGCGCCATCGCCGCCGAGGTGGCGGAAGTAATGCGCGCCGACCCCGCCGCCCACAACGTGCATCTCGACTGGAACGAGAAGGCCAAGAGCGTGCGCATCGCCATCGACCAGGACCGCGCGCGCCTGCTCGGCGCATCGAGCCAGGACGTCGCCCAGGCGCTGCAGGCCCAGCAGGTCGGCGCCACGCTGGCGCAGTGGCGCGAGGGCGACCAGCTCATCGACATCGTCTGGCGCGCCGGCGGCCCGGAGCGCGGCAGCCTCGACCGCCTCGCCGACCTGCCGGTGCCGCTCGCTTCGTCCGGCGGCGGCAAGTGGGTGCCCCTCGCCCAGGTGGCGCGGATCGAGCCGGCCCTGGAAGAGGCCGTGATCTGGCGACGCGACCGCCAGCCGACGATCCAGGTCCGCGCCGACCTCGCCGACGAGCGCCTCACCGGCCCGACCCTCTCGCAGCGCATCGACGCGCGCCTCGGCGCGCTGCGCGCCCGGCTGCCGGCGGGCTACCGCGTCGAGGCCGGCGGCACCATCGAGGAATCGGCGAAGAACGAGCAGGCGCTCAAGGCGGTGTTCCCGCTGATGATCGTCGGCGTGATCACGCTGCTGATGATCCAGTTGCAGAGCCTGCGCCGCACCGCGCTGGCGCTGCTCACCGCCCCCCTCGGCCTGATCGGCGTGGCGCTGGCGCTGATGGCCTTCGGCAAGCCCTTCGGCTTCGTCGCCAACCTCGGCGTCATCGCGCTGATGGGCATGATCCTGCGCAACTCGGTGATCCTGCTCGACCAGATCGAGCAGGACGAGAAGGCCGGCAAGCACCGCTGGGAGGCCATCGTCGGCTCGGCGGTGCGCCGCTTCCGTCCGATCATGCTCACCGCCGCCGCCGCCGTGCTGGCGATGATCCCGCTGTCGCGCCAGATCTTCTGGGGGCCGATGGCGGTCGCCATCATGGGCGGCCTGATCGTCGCCACCGTGCTGACCCTGCTGTTCCTGCCCGCCCTCTACGCCGCCTGGTACCGGGTGACGGAGCCGCCCTCAAAGCCGGCGTAAAATGAAGGCATTCCGCCAACCCATCCTTCCGCGAGCGATCCCATGAACTACGAACTGGCCCGTCACCACATGATCCAGCAGCAGCTGCGCACCGCCGAGGTGCTGTCGACGCCGGTCGTCGACCTGCTCTACGCCGACCGGCGCGAGGAGTACGTGCCCGCGGCCTACCGCGCGCTGGCCTTCGCCGACATCGCCATCCCCCTCGGCCGCGGCACCGCGCTGCTGACGCCCCACCTCGAAGCCCGCCTGCTGCAGGAGATGCGGCTCCAGCGCGGCGACCGCGTGCTGGAGATCGGCGCCGGTTCCGGCCACATGGCGGCGCTGATGGCCGAGCAGGCCCAGCAGGTCTGGAGCATGGAGATCGACCCCGAGATCGCCGCCCTGGCGCGCGCCAACCTGGAGCGCGACGGCGTCGCCAACGTCGCGGTGGAAGTCGGCGACGGCCTTGCCGGCCTGCCCGCCCACGCGCCCTACGACTGCATCGTCGTCTCCGGCGGCGTCGCGGAGATTCCCGCCGCGCTGCTCGCCCAGCTCAAGGTCGGCGGCCGCCTGCTCGCCTTCGTCGCCCTCGCCGACAAGGCGCCGGTCATGGTGCTGCGCCGCGTCGAACGCCGGGCCGAGGACGTCTACGCCAGCACGGACCTGGTCGAAACCGCCGTGCCGATGCTGCGGAACGCCGCCAGCGCCAAGCCCTTCGTATTCTGATGAAGCAGCTGACCGCCGCCCAGCTCAAGGAATGGCTCGACGCGGCCCAGGCCGGCCAGCGCCCGGCGCCGGTGCTGATCGACGTGCGCGAGCCCTGGGAGTTCGACGTGGTGCGCATCCCCGGCGCCAAGCTGATGCCGATGCGCTCGATCCCGGCGCGCTACCTGGAGCTGCGGCGCGACGCCGAGACCGTGGTGATCTGCCACCACGGCGCGCGCAGCTACCAGGTGGCGATGTTCCTCGAACACCAGGGCTTCCAGAACGTCATCAACCTCTACGGCGGCATGGCCGCCTGGTCGCGCGACGTCGATCCCGCCGCCCCGACTTATTAAAAAAACCACCCCTCCGGAGTCCAGCATGAAGCATTCCCTCAAACTCATGATCGCCCTTGCCTTCGCCGGCAGCGCGCTGAATGCTCGTGCCGCCGCCGACCTGCTGCAGGTCTACCGCGACGCCGCCGCCTTCGACGCCCAGTACGCCGCCGCGCGCGCGCAGCGCGACGCCGGCCTGGAGAAGCTGCCCCAGGGCCGCGCCGGCCTGCTGCCAACCCTCGGCCTCTCCGCCAGCACCACGTGGAACGACGTCGAGGCCACCGCGCGCGCCACCGGCACGACACGCGGCGTCGAGTACAACAACAACGGCTGGAACGTCTCCCTCTCCCAGCCGCTGTTCCGCTGGCAGAACTGGGTCGGCTACAAGCAGGCCGAACTCGCCGCCGCCGCCGCCGAACTGCAGTTCACCCTGGCCGGCCAGGACCTGATGCTGCGCGCCACCCAGGCTTATTTCGACGTGCTGCTGGCCCAGGAAACCCTCGCCACCGCCCAGGCGCAGAAGACCGCCATCGCCGAGCAACTCGAATCGGCCAAGCGCAACTTCGAGGTCGGCACCGCCACCATCACCGACACCCACGAGGCCCAGGCGCGCTACGACCTCGCCGACGCCCAGGTGATCGCCGCCGAGAACGACCTCGCGGTGAAGCGCCAGACCCTGCGCACCCTCACCGGCAAGGAACCCGAGACCCTCAAGGGCCTCAAGCCCGCGGTGCAGATCGGCCGCCCGCAGCCCGACGACATCGCCAAGTGGGTCGAATCCGCCGAGGGCGGCAACCTGTCCGTGCAGCTCGCCCAGACCAATTTCGAAGTCGCCGCGCGCGAGATCGAGAAGCAGCGCGCCGGCCACTTCCCGACCCTCGACCTGGTCGCCAGCCACGGCAAGAGCGGCACCGGCTACAGCTCCACCACCGGCAGCGGCAGCGATACCCGGAGCAACACCATCGGCCTGCAGCTCGCCGTGCCGCTGTTCGCCGGCGGCGCCACCGCCTCGAAGGAACGCGAGGCCGTCGCCCTCAACGAAAAGGCGCGCGCCGATCTCGACAACGCGCGCCGTTCCGCGACTCTTGGCGCGCGCCAGGCCTATCTCGGCGTCAGCGCCGGCCTCGCCCAGGTGCGCGCCCTCGAAGCCGGCGTCGCCTCATCCCAGCTCGCGGTCGAATCCAACAAGCTCGGCTACGAGGTCGGCGTGCGCATCAACATCGACGTGCTGAACGCCCAGAGCCAGCTCTTCGACACGCGCCAGAAGCTCGCCAAGGCGCGCCTCGACACCCTGGTCGCCCAGCTCCGGCTCAAGGCCGCCGCCGGCACCCTGACGGTGGACGACCTCGCGGCGATCAACGCGCTGCTGGAATAAACCGCGTCCGTCAGCGTATCCACAGCAGCGCCCGGGCAATCCAGCCCCGGTTGCGCAGCTCGTCCTGCACCCGCACCCACCTGCCCTCGCGGCCGATGACGCGGAAGGCGTAATACCTCTCGACCGTGCCGAGCGGCGCCCGGGCATGGTGCGTGCCGGGCCCGGTGCGCACGTTGGCGCGCTGGGCCTTCACCACGGCGCAGCGCATCGCCTGCGTCACCAGCCGGCGATTCACCCAATGCACATCGCCATCCACGTCCTTGACGCGATACCAGCGCCCCTGCCGGCCCAGCGATTCGAGCGGCATGTACTTGTAGACGGTCCAGCTTTTTTCGTGGCGCGTGCCCGGGCCCTGGCGCAGGTTGGCCTCGGACACGCCGACGCACAGGGCGGAGGCGGCGCCGGGCAGGCACAGGGCGGCGAGCAGCAGGGCAAGCGATGTTTTCTTCGTCATGGATCGACTCCTCCAGTAGCGGTAATGGCATGAAAGCCACCCGCGAACCGTCGGCATGACTCTCCCCTTCCTTTAGCCGACGCCCCGCTGCGGAAAAAGTTCCCGCCGATCGCCCGCGCCGGTCAGGCGGGGGCGACGAAGTTTTCCAGCAGCGCCAGCGTGCGCTGGGTGGCGCCGCGATGCCCGGCGCTGAAGGCGCGGCCGGCGGCGCCCATCGCGGCGCGCGCGGGCTGGTCGGCGAGCAGCGCCAGCGCGGCCGCGACGAGTTCCTCCGCGTCGGCCACCTGGCGCGCGGCGCCGGCGGCCAGCGCCGCTTGCGCGGCCTCGGCGAAGTTGTAGGTCGAGGGACCGAGCAGCACCGGCGTGCCGACGGCGCAGGCCTCGATGAGATTCTGGCTGCCGAAGGGCAGCAGGCTGCCGCCGACAAAGGCGACGTCCGCCGCCGCGTAGTAGGCGAACATCTCGCCCATGCTGTCGCCGAGCCAGACCTGGGTGGCGGCGGCAACCGGCCGTTCGTCGGAGCGGCGCTGCAGCGCGAAGCCGCGCGCCTCGATCAGGCGCGCCACCTCGTCGAAGCGCTGCGGATGGCGCGGCACGATGGCGAGCAGCGGCGCGGCCACCGTGTCGCCAGAACCGAGATTTTGGGTGGCCTTCCACGCATCGAGGATCAGCGCCTCCTCGCCCTCGCGGCTGCTGGCGCAGAGGAAAACGGGGCGGCCGCCGCAGCGCTCGCGCAGGCGCAGGCCAAGTTCCAGCTGCGCCGCCGGCGGCGCGATGTCGAACTTCATGTTGCCGAGCACCGCGACCTCGGCGGCGCCGAGTTCGCGCAGGCGCCGCGCGTCCGCCGCGCCGCCGGCGGCGATCGCTCCGAGACCCTGCAGCGCGCCGCGCGTCAGCGCCGGGAAGCGGGCGTAGCGCCGCGCCGATTTTTCCGACAGCCGCGCGTTGACCAGCAGCAGCGGCACCGCCGCGTCCCGGCAGGCGGCGATCAGGTTGGGCCAGAGCTCGGTCTCCATGACCAGGCCGAGGGCGGGCCGGTAATGCCGCAGGAAGCGGCGCATCGCCCAGGGCATGTCGTAGGGCAGGTAGACGCGCTCGACCGCGGCGCCGAACAGCGCCTCCGAAGTCGCGCGTCCGGTGGGCGTCATGTGGGTGAACAGGATGCGGTGGTCCGGATAGCGCGCGCGCAGCGCGGCGACGAGGGGCTGGGCGGCGCGGGTCTCGCCGACGGAGACCGCGTGAATCCAGATGATCGGGCCGGCCGGCCGGGTGCGCGGGTAAACGCCGAAGCGCTCGCCCCAGTGGCGCAGGTATTCCGGCTGGCGCCGCGCGCGCCACAAGAGGTGCAGCATGGCCCAGGGCAGCAGGGCGTGGACGGCGAGGGTGTAGAGCAGGCGCGCCATCAGTCGGCGAGACGCAGGGCGGCGGCCACGACTTCCGCCGCGCCGGGCGGCGCGCCGAGGCCGCCGAGGTTGAGGTAGGCGCCGCCGCCGAGCACGCCGGTGAGCGCGGGGTCGGAGCCGCGGTAGAGGGCGAGGGTCGGGCGCGCCAGCGCGGCGGCCAGATGCACGAGGCCGGTGTCCACGCCGACGACGATGCGCGCGCCGGCCATCAGTCCGGCCAGCTCGGTCAGGTTCAGCGGCGGCGCGGCGACGGCGCGGCCGAGGTCCTGCGCCAGCCGCGCGGCGCGCGCGCGCTCGGCCGGGCTGCCGCCGGGCAGCACGCAGCGCAGGCCGGTGGCGTTGAGGGCGGCGCCGAGGGCGCGCCAGTCCGCCTCGGGCCATTCCTTATCGGCGCGGCTGGTGGCGGTGAGCAGCACGGCGTAGTCTCCCTTCGGCAGCCAGTCGGCCTGCAGCGGCGGCGCGGCGATGCCGTAGTCGAGCGGCAGGTCGTCGAGCGCGTAGCCGAGGGCGGCGGCGGCGAGGCGGCGGTTGCGCTCGACCGCGTGCAGGGCTTTCGGGATGTCGCAGCCGCGCTCGTAAAAACGCGCGGCGAGGGGCTCGCGCGCGGAAGAGGCCGCGTGGCCGAGCTTCGGGCCGCGCGCCTGGGCCGCGAGCAGGGCGCTTTTGACGAGGCCCTGGGTGTCGAGCACGGCGTCCCAGAAGTCGGCGCCGGCGGGACGGTGCACCGCGCGGCGATACGCGCCGATCTCGCGCCAGGTGGCGGCGGAAAGCAGGCGCTTGCGCCAGCGCCGCACGGCGACGGGGAAGACCTGTTCCACGGCGGGATGCAGGCGCGGGATTTCGGCGAAGTTCTCTTCCACCACCCAGCCGATGCGCGCCTCCGGCAGGCGCCGCCGGATGTCGCTGGCGACCGGCAGGTTGTGGATCACGTCGCCCAGCGAGGAGGTTTTGACGAGCAGGATGCGCATGGCGGGCGGATTATAGTGGCCGGCCTGTATACTTCGCGCTTTTGCCGGAATCCAACCAGTGGCATTGACCATTCTCGGGCTGTCGGGCGCGGTGTCGCACGACCCCTCAGCGGCGCTCTACATCGACGGCAAGCTCGTGGCGGCAGCCGAGGAGGAGCGCTTCATCCGCGACAAGCACGCCAAGGGCCGCATGCCCGTCGAGGCGGCGAAGTTCTGCCTCGAATTCGCCGGCATCGAGCCGTCCGACGTCGATGCGGTGGCGATCCCCTTCGCGCCGATCAGCATCTTCGAGAAGGCGCGCTGGCACTACGCGAAGCGCTACTGGTACGCGCCCGACCGCGGCATCGACGCCATCCTCAACGGCAACCGCCGCTACCGCCGCTACCGCGCGCGCATCGAGGAATGCCTGCGCGGGCTCGGCTTCGACCTGGACAAGACCGAGATCGTGCCGGTCGAGCACCACCTGACGCACGCCTCCAGCGCCTACCACTGCTCCGGCTTCCAGGAGAAGACCGCGATCCTCGGCATCGACGGCAAGGGCGAATACGCCACCACGTTCTTCGGCTACGGCGAGAACGGGCGCATCCACAAGATCAAGGAGTTCTACGATCCGGATTCCCTCGGCGGCCTCTACGGCGCGATCACCGAATACCTCGGCTTCGAGATGCTCGACGGCGAATACAAGGTGATGGGCATGGCCCCCTACGGCGACCCGACGAAATACGACTTCTCGCGCCTCGCCAGGTTCGAGAACGGCGAGCTGATCGTCAACACCGACTACGTCAACGTCATCGGCCTGCGCCGCTACAAGGAGAAGGGCAAGGGCTACTACTTCTCGCCCAGGCTGATCGAGTGGCTCGGCCCGAAGCGCGAGGGCGATATCGCCGACGATCCCTACATCCACTACGCGGCGAGCATGCAGAAGCTGTTCGAGGATTTGTCGCTGCAGATGATGGATTACTACCTCGGCGACATCCTCAGGGAGACCGGCAAGCTGGTGTTCGCCGGCGGCGGCGCGCTCAACGTCAAGCTCAACCAGAAGATCATCGCGCGGCCCGAGCTCAAGGAACTCTTCGTCCAGCCCGCCTCGGGCGACGCCGGCACCGCCATCGGCGCGGCCTCCTACGTCTCGGTGCAGCGCGGCGTGCCGGTCGAGAAGATGGAGCATGTCTATCTCGGCCCACGCTATACGAACGAGCAGGTGATCGCCGCCTGCGAACAACATGCCGACAAGCCGCGCTGGGAAAAGATCGACAACGGCGACGCCGAGGTGCCGCGCCGGATCGCCGCGATCCTCGCCGCCGGCAACCCGGTCGCCTGGTTCCAGGGCCGCATGGAGTTCGGCCCGCGCGCCCTCGGCGGCCGCTCCATCCTCGGCTGCCCGAGCGTGGCCGGCGTGGCCGACCGCATCAACGCCCAGATCAAGTTCCGCGAGCGCTGGCGGCCCTTCTGCCCCTCGATGCTCGACACGGTCGGGCCGGGCATGCTGCAGTCGGACCATCCGGCGCCCTTCATGACCTTCACCTTCGAGGTGGCGGAGGAATGGAAGACACGCGTGCCCGAGGTCGTGCACGAGGACGGCACCTCGCGCGCCCAGGTGCTCAAGCGCGACTACAACCCGCGCTACTACGACCTGATGGTCGAGCTGGAAAAGCTCACCGGCAACGGCGTGGTGCTCAACACCTCGCTCAACCGCCGCGGCGAACCGATGATCTGCTCGCCGACCGACGCGCTGAACATGTTCTTCGGCTCGGACCTCCAGTACCTGATCATGGAGGACGTGCTGGTGGTCAAAGACCGGGGATAGGGCCTTGGCCGAGCGCTGGATCCTGCAGTTCTGCCACTGCCACTACGGCCCCTTCCTCGACGTCGCCCGCCAGTACGCCGCGCTCTTCCGGGACAGCCCCTACAAGGTGCTCACGGTCTACCTGACCGGCGCGCCGGACCCGGCGGTCGAGGCCGGCTCGGCCTCCGACGAGGTCGTCTTCCTCAACTACGACAGCCGCGCGGTCGCCGGCCTCAAGCTGGCCGCCATCCGCGCGCTCGGGAAGATCGCCGCCAGCCGCGACTTCGCGCTGGTCGTCGCCCACCGCGCCAAGCCGATCTACGTCGCCTGCCTGGCCACCGGCCTGCCGGTGATCGGCGTGCATCACGCCTTCGGCGACTACAAGCGCACGACGCGGCGCTGGTTCGCCCACGCCTTCCGCCGGCGGCTCGCGCTGCTGGGCGTCTCGGACGCGGTGCGCGACGACATCCGCCGCCGCCTGCCGGGCTGGCCGCCCGAGCGCATCGAGACCCTGCACAACCGCCTCGACGTCGCCGCCGCGCGCGCCGCGCTGCTGCCCCGCGCGGCGGCGCGCGCGACCCTCGGCCTGCCGCCGGACGCGACCGTGATCGCCAACGTCGGCCGCCTGCACCCGGACAAGGACCAGGCGACGCTGCTCGCCGGCTTCGCGCGCGCGCTGCCGCAGCTGCCGGCGGACAGCCTGCTGGCCATCGTCGGCAGCGGCCCGCTGCGGGACCGGCTGATGGCCCAGGCGCGGGAGCTCGGCATCGCCGCGCGCACGCGCTTCCTCGGCCAGGTGCCCCAGGCGGCGCGGCTGTTCGCCGCCTTCGACCTGTTCGTCCTCAGTTCCGACCACGAGCCCTTCGGCATGGTGCTGCTCGAAGCCATGGCCGCCGGCGTGCCGGTGATGGCCACCGACTGCGGCGGCGCCCCCGAGGTCGTGCAGCGCGCCGACCTGCTGTTCCCGCTGCGCGACGCGGAAGCGCTGGCGCACAAGCTTGCCGGCTTCTTCGCCGCCGCCGACGCGCGCGCGCGGATCGCCGCGGAGGGACTGCAGCGCCTGGAGGCCGATTTCTCCGACGCCGCCGCGCGCCGGCGCTTCTTCGCGCTGCCCATGGTGCGTGCCGCCCTCGGCGACATCCGCCCATGACCGACCAGGCCGCCTCCCCCGCCGTGCCGGGCCGCGCCCGGATCGCCCTGGTGGCCTTCAGCTCCCTCGGCGACGGCCTGCTCTACCTGATGATGGCGGAGAACCTGCGCCTCAACGGCTACCAGCTCACCTATTACGGCGACATCGGCCACCAGCTGCGGCACTGGCTGCCCCAGCTCGACATCCGCCCCTATCCGCCCCGCGACGGCTTCGACGCGGCGCTGGCGGACTACGACCTGGCGATCGTGAGCCCGCCGCAGTTCCTGCGCGACCGCATGGACGATCGGCTGCTCGACGCGCTGCGCCGCAAGTGGCTGCTGGTCTGCCAGCGCGCGCCGGCCAGCTGGCGCCACGACCTCACGGCGACGCTCGCCGCCAGCCGGCCGCCGGAGATCGTCGCCGAACTCGCCGGCCTGCTCGACGGCGGCGGGCCGATCCGCTTCCGCAAGTTCGCCGACGAAAGCGTGGTGGACATCACCCTCGCCTACCTGCGCGAACGCATGCACCTCGCGCGGCTGACGCGGCAGGTGGCGCTGACGCCGCCCGCCGGCCTGGCGCACCGCCGCCACCGCCGCCGCATCGTGGTGAGCCCGGACTCCGCCTGGCCCCGGCGCAAGGACTGGCCGCCGCAAGCCTTCCTGCGCCTGTGCCGCGCGCTGCGCGCGCGCGGCGACGAGCCCGCGATCGTCGTCGCGCCGGCCAACCACGCGCGCTGGGCGCACATGCCCGGCAACGACTTCCCCACCCCGGTCTTTCCCGGCATCGACGCGCTGGCCGCCTTCGTCTACGAATCCGGCGCGCTGATCGCCAACGACTCGGGCAACGGCCATCTCGCCTCCTTCCTGGGCGTGCCCGTGGTCACCATCTACCGCAAGCGCAACCCGAAGTTCCACTGGCGCCCGGACTGGGGACCCGGCAGGGTGGTCTGCCCCAGCCTGACGCTGCCCTGGTTCGGCGAGCGCGTCTGGAAACCCTTCGTCGGCGTCTCCGCCGTGCTCGCCGCCCTGGACGAACTGACATGAGCGTGCGCAAGCTCCTGATCCTCGACGGCATCGGCGGCGTGCCCCTCGGCCGCGAGATCGGCGCCACCTGCGCCGATCTCGGCATCGAGACGACGCACGTGGACTGCCTGCGCGAACCGTGCCGCCCCTTCCACGCCCTGCGTTCCGCCTACGCCAAGGCGCGCAACAAGCGCGACGACCGCGACGGCTTCCACTTCCTGCCCCGGCTCGCCCCCGCCGACCTGCGCCGGCTGATCGCCCGCGAGCGGCCCAGCCACATCCTCGTCGTCGGCTTCATCTACAAGTTCCACGACCCGCGCCTGCTGCGACGGCTGGCGGACGAGCACGGCGCCCGCCTGTGCCTCTACGACACCGACAGCTGCAACCTCTACGGACGCCGGCGCGAGTTCATTTTCTTCGTCGAGCAGGAGCTGCCGGCCTACCACCGCATCTTCTCGTTCTCCGCCGTGACGACGCGCTTCTTCCGCGACACGCGCGGCCTCGACGCCGCGCACCTGCCCTTCGGCGCCCTGCCGATCGCGCCGCCGCCGGACGCGGCGCCCAGCGACGTGCTGTTCGTCGGCAGCGCCGACCTGCGGCGCATCTTCCTGCTTGAAGGCATCCGCGACCGGGTGACGGTGTTCGGCGGCCGCTGGCGGCGCAACGCCCCGCTGATGTCCGCCGCGCTGCGCGCGCGCGTCGCCGACCGGCCGGTCTGGGGCGCCGAACTGCATGGGCTGCTGGGCGCGGCGAAGATCGTGCTCAACATCACGCGCACCGATTTTCACGGCGCCGAGACCGGCGTGAACCTGCGCATCTTCGAGGCGCTCGCGGCGGGCTGCTTCCTGCTCACCGACCACTGCGAGGAAATCGCCGCGCTGTTCGAGGTCGGTGTCGAGATCGAGACCTACCGTTCCTCGGGCGAGCTGCGCGACAAGGTGGCCTACTACCTGGCGCATGAGGAGCAGCGCCGGGCGATCGCCCGCCAGGGGCACGCCGCCTTCCTGCGCAAGCACACCTGGGAAGCGCGCATCGGCGGGCAGCTGCTGCCCCTGCTGGAGGAAGCGCGATGAGGCATCTCGCGCAAATCGCCCGCGGTCTCGATCCCGTGCGGACCACCTTCGGCGCCAGCCTGCTGCTGTCGCTGGTCGCCCACGCGCCCGGCACCCTCAACCGCGACGGCATGCTCTACGTGCGCGCCGCCCAGGCCTTCATCGACGGCGGCTTCGAGGCGGCCGGCCGCCTGTTCAACTGGCTGTTCCTGCCGGTCCTGATGGCGCTGGTCTCGCGGACGACCGGACTGGGACTGGAAAACGCCGGCCACCTGCTCAACGCGCTGTTCATGGCGGGCGCCTGCGCGCTGATGGTGGCCTGCGTGCGGGACAAGCACCCGGAGGCCGCCTGGGCGGCCTGCCTGATGGTGCTGGCCATGCCCGGGCTCAACGAATACCGCGACGAACTGCTGCGCGAATACGGCTGCTGGTTCTTCGTCATGCTCGCCTTCCGGCTGGCGCTGCGCTGGGCGGAACGGCCCGGCTGGGCGCTGGCGCTCGGCGTGCAGGCCGCCCTCGGCCTGGCGGCCCTGTTCCGCCCGGAAGCCGTCGCCCTGTTCCCCGCCCTGCTGCTCTGGCAGCTGTTTGCCGCGCCGCGCGCGGAGCGCTGGCGGCGCCTGGCGCTGCTCGGCGCCCTGCCGCTGGCGGCGGGACTGCTGCTGGCCATCCTCTACTGGAGCGGCCACCTGCCGGGGCAGGACCGCATCGCCTTCGACCTCGGGCGGCTCAGCATGGAGCGCCTCGACGCCAAGGCGCGGGTGCTGGCCTCGGCGCTGATCGTCTATGCCCACGAGGAGGCGCGCACCATCCTGCTGTTCGGCTCGCTCGCCATCGTGCCGCTGCATGTCCTCGGCAAGCTCGGCCTGCTGGTCGTGCCGCTGGTCTACCTGTTCGCCGCCCGCGCCGGCCGGGAAACCCTGGCCCGCCATCCGCTGTTCGCCTGGGGCATCGCCGCCCACCTGCTGGTGCTCGCCGTCTTCGTCATCGACCTGCAGTTCCTCGCCGGCCGCTACGTCGGGCTGGTGCTGCTGTTGCTGGTGCCCTTCGTCGCCACGGGCTTCTGGCTGCTGGCGCGGCGCTTCCCGCGCTGGCGGCCCCTCGCCGTCGGGCTCGCCCTGCTGCTTGTGCTGGCGAACGTGGTCTCGATGCATCCGCCCAAGACGCATTTCGTCGACGCCGGCCGCTGGCTGGAGCGGGAGCACAAGGAGCCGCGCGGCGTGTATATCGACAGCAGCCGCACCGCCTACTACGCCGGCTGGTTTGACGTCGCGCCGGCGCCGCGCGACGACCGCGCGGCCATCGAGCAGGCGGCGCGCGGCGGACAATACGAGCTGTTCGTGCTGGAGCTCTCGCGCAAGGACGCGCCGGCGGAGGAGTGGCTGCGCAGCATCGGCCTGGAAATCACGCAACGCTTCATCCACCCGAACAAGGACGCGGTGATCGTCGCCGTGCCGCGCCGAAGCACGCCATGAACCTGCCGCTGGTCAGCGTGGCGATTCCCGCCTACCGCCACGCCGCCTACATCGAGACCTGCCTGGCCTCGGTGTGCGCGCAGACCTATCCAGAACTCGAACTGGTCCTCATCGACGACGGTTCGCCGGACGACACCTTCGAGGTGGCGCGGCGCTTTCTTGAGCAGCACGGCGGACGCTTCCGCCGCGTCGTCCTCGAGCGGAGCGACAACCGCGGGGTAAGCGCGAACTCGAACGCCTGCATCGCGGCCTGCACGGGGGAATGGGTGCACCTGCTGGGATCGGACGACGTGCTGTATCCCGGGAAGGTGGCGCGCATCCAGGAGGCCATCGCCGCATGGAACGAGTCCGGGCTGGCGCTGGTGCATGCGGACGCCGACGCCATCGAGGCAGACGGCTCGCCGCACGTCACCCGCCGCAAGGCGCGGCGTCCCGCCCCCGGACCCGACCGCCAGGCCTACCGCTGGCTGTTCCATGCCAACCTGATTTCCAATCCCACCGTCGCCCTGCACCGCGAGCGCTTCCTGGCGCTCGGCGGCTTCGACGCCAGCCTGCCGCTGGAGGACATCGATTGTTGGCTGCGCCTGTCCGCCCACCATGCCATCGGCCGCGTGCCGGAGGTGCTGGCGAGCTACCGCAAGCATCCCGGCAACTCGCTGCGCCAGCGCCTGAAGATGGTGGGGGCGCTGTTCCATGCCTACGCGAAATTCATCGCGGCGCATCCGGACCTGATTCCGCAGGACGAGTTGCGCCGGCATTACCGCCACAACCTCAAGCGCCTGTGGACGCGCATCCGCGGCAAGCAGCCCTGGCGCCTGCCGGGCATCGCCGCGGCCGTGCTCGGCAGCTACCTGGCGGCACCGACGCCGGCGGATTACCGGCGCATGGGCGACATCCTCTACGCGGCGCTGGACCGGCCGCTGCCGGCCGCGTAGGCCGCGTCGAAGCGCGCGCCGGCCGCGCCCAGGAACAGCCCCGCGTCGTCCGGGTCGCGGCGCAGGCGCTCCAGGTTGCGCCGCCGTTCGCCCGGGCGCAGCGGGCGGTCGTGGGCGCGCAGGTCGGCGATGTCGATCAGGCCGAGCTCGCCGGCCGGGGTGAGCACGACGTTGCCCAGATGCAGGGAGCGGAAATAGATGCCCCGCTCGTGCAGCGCGGCGACGAAGCGCCCCAGGCGTTCCGGCAGATCCGCCGGCGCCGCGCCCGCCTTGAAGGCCTGGCGCACGATCGTGCCTTCCAGCGGACGATAGCGCACGGCGTCGCGGCGGATCGCCGGGATGCGGAACACCCCGATCGCCTCCGGGCAGGGAATACCACGCAGTTGCAGCGCCGCCGCGTTGTCGGCGAAGCGTTGGGCGTAGGGATACCAGGCCGCCGACGAGATCAGGCGCTTGCGGCGGAACAGCTTGAGGTAGCCGCCGTCCGGCAGGCGCAGCACCTTCTCGCCGTGCCCGTCGCGTTCGATGGCCTCGGCTCCCTCCCGCAGGCGGAGATAGGCGTCTTCGGAGATCGTTTCCAAGAGGTGGCTTCCAAGTTTCGGCGGGGCATTCTAGCCTGCCCCGCATGCTAGTATCCCAGCCCGCTCAAGGCCTTGGCCGCAACGCCCCGCAATGTCCGCCCACGACAAGACCAGTCCGTCCAGCCTCGCCGTCTACTTCCGCCTGCTGACTTATGTCAGGCCCTATGCCCGGCTGTTCGCGGTCAGCCTCCTCGGCTACGTCGTCTTCGCCTCGTCCCAGCCGATGCTGGCGGGCGTGCTCAAGTATTTCGTCGATGGCCTGACCGACCCGCGGGCCGCGGTGCTCGCCGGCGTGCCCGGGCTGGCCGGCCTGCAGATGATGCACGCCGTGCCGCTGATGATCGTGCTGATCTCCCTCTGGCAGGGCTTCGGCTCCTTCCTCGGCAACTACTTCCTCGCCCGCGTGTCGATGGGCATCGTGCACGACCTGCGCGTCGCCCTGTTCGACAGCCTGCTGGTCCTGCCCGACCGCTACTTCGACCGTCACAACTCCGGCCACCTGATCTCGCGCATCACCTTCGACGTGACCATGGTCACCGGCGCCGCCACCGACGCCATCAAGGTGGTGATCCGCGAGGGCCTGACCGTGATTTTCCTGTTCGCCTACCTGCTGTGGACCAACTGGCAGCTGACCCTGGTGATGGTCGCGGTGCTGCCGGTGATCGCGCTGCTGGTGACCAGCGCCAGCCGCAAGTTCCGCAAGCAGGCGAAGAAGATCCAGGTGGCGATGGGCGACGTGACCCACGTCGCCACCGAGACCATCCAGGGCCACCGCGTGGTGCGCAGCTTCGGCGGCGAGCCCTACGAGCGGCGGCGCTTCCTCGCCGCCAGCCGCAACAACATGGAGCGCCAGCTGCGCATGACCCGCACCGGCGCGATCTACACGCCGCTGCTGCAGCTGCTGGTTTACAGCGCCATGGGCGTGCTGTTCTTCCTCGTGCTCTGGCTGCGCGGCGACGCCTCGCCCGGCGAGCTGGTGGCCTACATCACGGCGGCCGGCCTGCTGCCGAAGCCGATCCGCCAGCTCTCCGAGGTCAGCTCGACGATCCAGCGCGGCGTGGCGGCGGCCGGCAGCATCTTCGAGCAGCTCGACGAGGAACCCGAGACCGACCGGGGCACGGTGGAGCGGGAGCGCGTCAGCGGGCGCATCGAGGTGCGCGACCTGTCCTTCGCCTATCCCGGCGGCGGGCGCCAGGTGCTGTCGGGCGTCAGCTTCGCCATCGAGCCGGGCCAGATGGTGGCGCTGGTCGGCCGCTCCGGCAGCGGCAAGACCACGCTGGCCAACCTGATCCCGCGCTTCTACCACCACGGCGAGGGCCAGATCCTCATCGACGGCGTCGACGTCGAGGATTACGCGCTGCGCAACCTGCGCCGCCACGTCGCCGTGGTCGGCCAGCAAGTCACGCTGTTCAACGACACGGTGGCCAACAATATCGCCTACGGCGACCTGGCCGGGGCGCCGCGCCCGGACATCGAGCGCGCCGCCGAAGCCGCCTTCGCGCGCGAATTCATCGACCGGCTGCCCCAGGGCTTCGACACGCCGGTGGGCGAGAACGGCGTGCTGCTCTCGGGCGGCCAGCGCCAGCGCCTCGCCATCGCGCGCGCGCTCCTCAAGAACGCGCCGATCCTGATCCTCGACGAGGCCACCTCGGCCCTCGACACCGAGTCGGAGCGCCACATCCAGGCCGCCCTCGACGGTGCGATGCGCGGTCGCACGACGCTGGTGATCGCCCACCGCCTGTCCACCGTCGAGCAGGCCGACGTCATCATGGTCATGGACCAGGGCAGGATCGTCGAGCGCGGCAGCCACGCCGAGCTGATCGCGCGCGACGGCCACTATGCCCGCCTTCATGCATTGCAATTTCGGGATAAAGACGAGCCGGACCCCATGGCTTAGCCGGACTGGGGCGCGCTCTATTTAGGACGCAGATAAAACCCCGCGGTATCTCCATCGCGCAATAAATTGAGCTGTCGCGCGAAAGCCTTCATGGCCCTTCGTTCCCCGGGGGTGAACGACATCCCGGCTTGATCTTCCGGAGCGGTCCGGGTCGGCGCAAATGGGCGGCGTATCCGCTCTTCGCTGGCGAACTGGAATCGTCCGGAGTCGTAAACGACGTCGACGAGCTCGAAACCGGTCAATTCGGCCAGGATTCTCATGCTTCGGACCGTATATAAATACAGATGGCGGGGTGGATCCCAGGCTACCCAATGAACGCCGTATTTTCGCCGCGCATAACAGTCCGCGACCGGTATGCGCAAGAGGAGCCTGCCGTCATTTGCAACCAGCTTTCGCAGGTTCTTCAGGTTTCCGACCGGATCCGGCATATGCTCGAACGAGTGATTCAGCATCACGAAATCGAAGGTTTCCTTGAGGTCGGCCACCCCTGCCTTCTTGATGGTGATGCCGTTCGGGTAGTTGATCTCGCGCGGGATGAATGGGTCCGCGCCATGCAGGTTCGTGAAGCCTTCATGATGAAGTTGGTTGAGCAGTTTTCCGGCCCCACAGCCAATATCGATTACCCGCGAATCCAGATTCATCCCGGCACGCCGGAACCAATCGAAGTAGTCTTTTTTCCGCCGGCTCAGTCCCGAAAATATTGCCCCCAGGATGTTGCTTTTACCGATCAGGTGCCGGGTCCGCAGAATGCGCGCTTTTTTTATTAATGGAGAATAGGTCTTGGTTCGTGGCGGCGCGTAAGAATAGTAGTCGCTCTCCGGGTAATAGCTTCCGATGTTTGGCGGAACTTCCTTGATTTGCAGGCAGCCGCAGTAGCCGCACTCCATATATTCAAACACCTCCTCGGTGCCGAACATCATTTCCCGCGGGTAATGGGAAATATGCCCCTGGGTGTTGCCGCAGACTATGCAAGGCCGGTCAATCGCATCAGGTAGCTGCACAAGTATCCCCCGGTGAATTCACAGTAAGCCATTTTCGGCAAGCATCGCTTGCAGCCTTTTCCGGACAGCGCATTCCTCTTTCCAGTTGCGGAGAAAGCGCGCGCGGTCGCGACTCCACGCCTTCCGGAACGAGGTGTCGTTGCCGTGTTGTCGCGTCGCGTCGAGGTCGATGATTTTTACCTGCCCGGCTGCCCACAGCAGATTTGTCGCCTTCATGTCGCCATGACTGATCCGCGCCGATGCCAGCTGTTTGAGCAAGCGAATGACGGCATTCAATTCCTCCGCGGAATCGCTGTCATCGTGATGGCGCGCCAGTCGATCGGCCAGGTTTTCTCCGGGGCAGTATTCGGTGATCAGCCAGGCCTTGCCGCGCAGCGGGCCGAGGCGGCGCTCGATCAGGGCGAGCGGGCGCGGCGTGGCGATGCCGAGGAAGCGCAGGCGCTGGCCCGCCACCCAGGAATGCCAGGCGCGGCTCGGCCGCCAGCAGCGCGACAGCGCATGACCCGGCCCCTTGATGTTGTAGCGCTTAATGACCAGCATGCGGCCGGCATGCTCGACGCGCGCGAGGGTCGAGGTGCGGCCCAGCTTGAGCGGCGTGCCGGCGGCGAGCCAGCGGTCCGGGTCGGCGACGATGGGGGCGAGGAAGTCCGCCTCGTCGCGCGCCATGGCGACGAAGCGCGTCGCCGTCTTCTCGACCCGGAACAGACTGCAGTCGCGCAGGCACTTGCCGAGATAGTCGGCGAGGCGGGCGGCGCGCGCGCGCTCGACGGCGGCGGCCAGGCGGGCTTCGTCGACATCGGCCGCCGGATTGCCGGCGCGGTAGGCGGCCAGCAGCGGGCCGCGCCCGTCCGTCGCGGTTTGCGGCGGCAGCTGGGCGAGCAGCAGCGCGAGGTTTTCTTCGCCGTCCCGCGCGTCGCGCAGCGGCCGCACCGCGTCGCCGTCGATGACGAAAACCTCGTCGCCGCGCAGCAGGAAGTTGCCGAGGTGGGCGTCCTCCTGCAGCAGGCCGGCCGCGTGCAGGCGGCCGAGTTGCGCGCAGACCCGCGCCAGGTCGTCGGCGGCGGCGGCATCCGGGCCGCGCGCGTTTTCCAGATAGGCGTAGAGGACGTAATGCCCGCCGCCGGCCAGCGCTCCCGCCGCGAGCGGCGCCGGCGTCGGCAGGCCGGCGGCCTGGAGCCGTTCCGCTCCCTGACATTCGCGCCGCCAGTGGCGCTCGGCGCCGCGCGCCGCGACGAACAGCTTGGCGAGCACGGCCTGGCCGTTCCAGCGGCCGGCGCCGGTGAAGCGCTTGCCGGGCAGCACGCGCAGCCAGCGCTCGACGGTCAGCGCGCCGCCGTCGAGCGCGATGTCGCAGGGCGCCGGCGGCTGGCGGCCCGCGGCGCGCAGGCTCGCGGCGGCGCTCATTCGCGCCCCGCGAAGAAGGCGACGATGCGGCGGATGCGCCGCTTGTCGGCGGCGTCGAGCTTCTTCTTCCGCGCGTAGTCGAGGTAGAAGCGCAGCCGGCGGGTGCGCGGCAGGTGATATTTCGCCACCTTGTCGAGGCAGGCGAGATCCTTGACGACGCGGTATTCGAGGAAGGGCGGCCACCAGAAGCCGCCGCTCGGGCAGTCGATCAGGAAGACGCGGCCGGCGCCGTCCACCAGCAGGTTGCGCCACTTGAAGTCGCCATGGACGAAGCGGCGCTCGTGCATGGCGCGGGCGATGGCCGCGATCTGGCGCGCGACACCGTCCCACCAGCACCGACTTTTCAGGCGCGGGTCGGCCGCGTTGGCGAGCCGGCCCAGGTCGGTCGTGTCGGGAATCTCGGCGGTGACCAGCGCGCCGCGCAGGAAGCGGCCGCCCTTGCGTTCGAGGCCGTGGGCGACGAGGCGCGCGGTGGGAATGCCCCAGGCGGCGAAGCGTTCGAGGTTGCGCCATTCCGTTTCGACGCGCGGCGTGGCGAACAGGCGGCGCAGGGGCTTCTTGCCGAGGCCGGCGTAGCGCTTCACGTAGTAGGCGCGGCCGCCGATCTCGACGCGCAGCGTGCGGGTGAGCGAATCCTGGGCGACCACCTGGCCGTCGAGGGCGAACACGGCATCGAGGTCGGCGAAGCGTTGCGCCGCCTCCGCCTCGGTGCCGGGCATGACGCGCCAGCGCTCGGCCGCGCTCATTGGCCGGCCCCCGGCGCGTATTTGCGGCGGTAGCGTGCCATGAGGCGCGCCGCCTCGCTTTCGAGATGGGCGAGCAGCGCCGCCTCGGCGGCCAGGATTTCCCGCAGCGGGCGGCCGAAGTAGGCGCGCAGGAAGCGCAGCCGGTCGCGCCGCGTCAGGCCAATGTCGAGGGCGGAGAAATACAGCGCCGCCAGGTCCTTGTCGCGCCAGCGGCGCGGCGTCCTGGCGCGCACCTGGGCGCGGTGCAGGTCGATCAGCGAGAGCTTCGGCGCCCGCGCGTCCGCCGGCAGATGCAGCAGGAAGTGGCAGAGGTAGAAGTCGCGGTGATTGACGCCGCCGCGATGCATGCGCCGCGCCATCTCGGCGACGCGGCGGATCAGCGCGCGCTTGAAAGTCGGCGCCGGCGGGACGGTGCGCCCATCGTGCCAATTACGGCAATAGTCTTCCAGGCTGATCGTCGGCGCGAGTTCCTCGGTGAGGATGAAGGAATGCTGCCGCGCCGGGTTGGCCCCGCGCGCGCCGAAGGCGACGGGGCGCATCGTATCCACGCCGAGGGCCGTCAGCCGGCGCAGCGCGCGCCACTCGTTGCCGGCGCCGAGCACCGGCAGGCGGCCGGAGAGCAGGTTCTTGAGAATCTCTCCCCAGCCGACACCGCGATGGATCTTGAGGTAGTAGCCGCGTCCGGCAATCTCGGTGCGCAGCGTGCGCCGCCCTTCGAGGGCGCGCAGCACCTCGCCCTCCAGCGCCTCGGCGGCGGCGAAAGGGTCCTGGCCGGCCCAGAGGGAGCGCAGTGGCTCTTCGAGATAGACGGTTGCGCTCACCGCAGGATGATGTCCGCCGCCCGCTCGGGCAGGCTGTAGAGGTCGGCGCGCGCGGCGAAGGCGAGGCCGTTGGCGCTCCAGCGCCCGCGCGCCGTCGCGTCGGCGAGCATGGCGGCGAGCGCCGTGTCGAGGGCGCGCTGCGCGAAGGGCAGCGGGATGACGCGGCCGGCGCCGGCCTCCTCGATGTAGTGGGCGTAGCCGCAGGCGGCCGTGGTCAGCACCGGCAGGCCGGCGACGACGGCTTCGAGCAGCACCGTGCCGGTGTTCTCGTTGTAGGCCGGATGGATCAGCAGGTCGGCGCCGAGCAGGAAGCGCGGGATGTCGTCGCGGCCCTTGAGGATGGACACCCGGCGCGCCAGGCCGAGCCGCCTGATCTGCCGCAGGAAGGGACGCGGCTCGTCCTGGCCGATGGCGATCAGCTGCGTGCGCGCCTTGAGCTCCGGCGGCAGGGCGGCGAGCGCCTTGAGGCTGCGGTCCAGCCCCTTGGTCTTGAAGCCCGAGCCGATCTGCACCAGCAGCAGGTCGCCAGCATTTTCCCCATCGTCGAGGCCGAATTCCCGGCGGAAACCGGCGCGGATCGCCGCCGCGTCCGGCGGCGCGCGCCGGTCGGCGGCGATGCCCGGCGGCAGCAGGTGGAAGCGCCGCGGCGGCGTGGCGTAATGCTTGACGAACAGCGGCTGCTGCAGCGCCGAGATCATCAGGATCTCGGTACGGCTGTCCGGCGCGAACACGGCGCGCTCGTAGGCAGCGAAATGGCGGTAGCGCCCGGAGAGGCGGTAGAGCGGACCGCGCAGCGTGCGCGCCTTGTCCTCGTAGCAGGGATCGGCGCAGTAATAGAAGTCGAGGCCCGGCATCTTGTTGAAGCCGACGACGCGATCGACGGGGCGCTTGGCGAGGTCGGCATGCACCCAGGCGGCGAACTTCTCGTAGCGGCGCGGATTGGTGAGCGCGCGCACCGGCACCGTCAGCACCTCGAAGCCGGCGGGCACCTCGCCTTGCCAGGACAGGGTATAGACGCGGATGCCGTGGCCGCGCGCCTGGCAGGCCAGCGCGATGCGCAGGAAGTCGCGCTGCAGCCCGCCGAAGGGGAAGTACTTGAAGAGGGTGAAGGCCAGCTGCATGGCGGTCCCGGCCTCAGGCGCGCCGCTTCGCCGCGCGCGCGGCGAGCTTGTGCCACAGCCACTTGCCGTAGGGCGTCAGCCGGTCGCGGCGCAGGTAGGCCTTGAGGAAGTAGAGCCGCTCGGCGCGGCTCCAGCCGGGGGCGTGGCGGTTGAGGGTGTCGAGGTCGCGCAGCGCGCAGAAAACGGCGAGCGGCCGCCAGCGCGACTTTTCCAGGTCGATGACGCGCGCCTCGACGGCGCCGTCCGGCCCGACGCGCACGAAGACGTGCTTGGGGTAGTAGCAGTTGTGCTGGATGCGGCAGGCGTGCATGCGCCGCGTCAGGTCGGCGACGGCGGCCAGCACGCGGCGGCGCTCGGCCGGCGCGGGGCGGCTGGCCTGCCCGCCGGCGACGTAGGCGTCGAGCGGCACGAAGCCGTCGAGGGCGACGGTCATGAGGATCGCGCGATGGCCGGCCGCCGTCGGGCGCATGGCGAAATACACCGGATCGAGGGTCGGCACGCCGCCGGCGCGGTAGCGCCGGATCAGCCGGAACTCGCGCAGGAAGGTGGGAATGCCCTTGAACGGATGCCGCCAGGAAAAGGTCTTGTGGTTTTCCTGGCGCTTGAGGAAGACGCCGCGCCGCTGGCCGGCGGCATCTTCGAGCTCGCAACGCGCCACGCCGCTCCAGCCGCCGCGCCGCCGGTTGGGCGGCTCGAACCAGGGCGCTTCCAGGTTCCACAGCGCGTCGAAGCCGTCCAGCCCGTTGCGGGCCAGCACGGCGCGCCAGGTGTCGTTGGCGAAGTCCGTCATCACGCGCCGTCCGGCGTTTCCCGGTACTTGTCCAGCAGCGCCAGGTATTTCCGCGTGCGCCGGTGCTGGTCGCCGTAGCCGCCGATGGCGGCGACCGTGCCCGCCTCGATGTGGTCGAGATGGCGGAACATTTTCCGAGCCGGGATCAGGGCGATCTTGTAGCCGGCGGCGCGCGCGCGGTCCTGGATCGCGTAGCTCGGGGTCATGCCGTCCATGGCGAAGGTCCAGCCCTGCTGCCTGATGAAGCGGATGTTCCACAGCGAGCAGAAGCTCTTGACGTACTGCTCCATCCAGGGCTTGGGCGGGCGCGACTTGAGGCCGAGGGCGAGCTTGAGGCGGCGCGCGTAATGCTTGAGGAAGCGCGTGACGATGCGCCAGTAGATGCGGAACTGGCCGCGGTAGATCTGGTCGAGGCAGCCGACGCCGACCACCTTGGCGTCCCGCGCGCAGAAGGCGAGCATCTGCTCGAAGATGACCGGATCGTGGATGAAGGTGTCGGTGTGCAGCAGGAACAGGTAGTCGGTGTCGGCGCGTTCGAGCACCAGGTCGAGGGCCAGGCCGTGGTTCATGAAGCCCGGCTCGCCCGCGCCGGGCTTGCGCTCGATGAGCCGGATCCAGTCGAGGGAGCGCAGGTACTCGGTGCTCGCGTCGGCGGAGTCGTTGTCCACCACCCAGACCGGGAAGCCGAGCCTTTGCGCGGGCTCGCGCAGCAGTTCGAGGCAGATGCGGGTGATTTCGGGCGTCTTGTAATTCACCAAGACGACGCTGAATGCCGGTGTTCCCATGTCGAGCCGGAGTTGGTCGCGGTCAAAAGATCGAAAAGTCGGCGCCGGCGGCACGGTGCGGCTAGCGGGCGAGACCCTGCTGCCAGCGCCAGGCGTCGGCGCACATCTGCTCCAGGCCGCGGCGGGCGCGCCAGCCGAGCAGTTCCTCGGCGAGCCGCGGGTCGGCCCAGCACTGGGCGATGTCCCCCTGGCGGCGTGGGGCCACATTATAGGGAACCGGCCGGCCGCTCGCGCGCTCGAAGGCGCGCACCATCTCCAGCACCGAATGGCCGCGGCCGGTGCCGAGGTTCACGGTCGCCATGCCGCCCGCCCGCTCCAGATAGGCCAGCGCCGCGACGTGGCCCTCGGCCAGGTCCATGACGTGGATGTAGTCGCGCACGCCGGTGCCGTCGGGCGTCGGCCAGTCGCCGCCCCAGACGTTGAGGCTCGGCCGCAGGCCGGCGGCGACCTGGGCGACATAGGGCATCAGGTTGTTCGGCGTGCCCCGGGGCGTCTCGCCGATCAGGCCGGATTCGTGGGCGCCGACCGGATTGAAATAGCGCAGGCGCGCGATGCGCCAGTCCGGCTCGGCGGCATGCAGGTCGGCGAGGATGTCCTCGATCATCAGCTTGCTGCGGCCGTAGGGATTGGTGGCGGAGCGCGGAAAGTCCTCGCGCACCGGCATCGACGCCGCGTCGCCATAGACCGTCGCCGATGAGGAGAACACCAGGGTCTTCACCCCGGCGCGGCGCATCGCCGCCAGCAGCTGCAGGCTGCCGCCGACGTTGTTGTCGTAATACTCGATCGGCTTCTGGTTCGATTCGCCCACCGCCTTGAGGCCGGCGAAATGGAGCACCGCCCGGATCGGATGGCGGTCGAACGCCTCGTCAAGGGCGGCGGCGTCGCGCACGTCGGCGGCGACGAAGGCCGGCCGCGCGCCGCAGATGCGTTCCAGCCGGTCCACCACGTCGGCCGCGCTGTTGCTCAGGTTGTCGAGCAGCAGGACCCGGCGCCCGGCCTGGGCGAGCGCGACGCAAGCATGGGAACCGATGTAGCCGGTGCCGCCGGTGATGAGGATCATGGAGAAGCGCGAGATGGGACGAAGGCGGCATTATCCCAGAGGCGGGGGACTCCGGGCCGCCGGCGCGCCGATACGATTCCTTCATGAAAGGCGGCGATAATCCGCGCACGGCGGCGCAAGCCCGCTCCCGGCCGCGCCCGGCATGGGAGAATGCGCCCCGCCATTTCGCTCCCCAGGAGAGGACCCCGCATGAAAATCACCGTGATCGGCACCGGCTACGTCGGCCTGGTTTCCGGCGCCTGCCTCGCCGATGTCGGCAACGACGTGCTCTGCCTCGACCTCGATGCCGAGAAGATCCGCATTCTCGAAGCCGGCGGCATGCCGATCCACGAGCCGGGGCTGCTCGACATCGTGCGCGCCAACGTCGCCGCCGGCCGTCTCAGGTTCACCACCGACGTCGAACGCGCCGTCGCCCACGGCACGATCCAGTTCATCGCCGTCGGCACGCCGCCCGACGAGGATGGGTCCGCCGACCTGCAGTACGTGCTCGCCGCCGCGCGCAACATCGGCCGCCACATGACCGACTACAAGGTGGTCGTCGACAAATCCACCGTGCCGGTCGGCACCGGCGATCAGGTCAGGCAGGCGATCGCCGCCGCGCTCGCCGCGCGCGGCGCGGACGTGCCCTACGCCGTCGTCTCCAACCCGGAGTTCCTCAAGGAGGGCGCGGCGATCGACGACTTCATGCGCCCCGACCGCATCGTCGTCGGCGCCGACGACGAGCGGGCCATCCAGCTGATGCGCGCCCTCTACGCCCCCTTCCAGCGCAACCACGAGCGCCTCGTCGTCATGGACATCCGTTCCGCCGAACTGACCAAATACGCCGCCAACGCCATGCTCGCCACGCGCATCTCCTTCATGAACGAGCTGGCCAACCTCGCCGAAAAGCTCGGCGCCGACATCGAGATGGTGCGCCAGGGCATCGGCGCCGATCCGCGCATCGGCTACCACTTCCTCTACCCAGGCTGCGGCTACGGCGGTTCCTGCTTCCCCAAGGATGTGCAGGCCCTGCGGCGCACCGCGCGCGACGCGGCCGGTGTCGAGCTCCGGGTGCTGGCCGCCGTCGAGGCCGCCAACGAGGCCCAGAAGCACGTGCTGATACGCAAGATCCAGGCGCGCTTCGGCGCCGACCTCGCGGGCCGCCGCTTCGCCCTCTGGGGTCTCGCCTTCAAGCCCAACACCGACGACATGCGCGAGGCGCCGAGCCGCTACCTGATCGCCGACCTGCTCGCCGCCGGCGCCAGCGTCGTCGCCCACGACCCGGTGGCGATGGACGAGGCGCGCCGCATCCACGGCGCCGAACCGCGCCTCGCCTACGCCGCCACGCCCCAGGAGGCGCTCGCCGGCGCCGACGCGCTGGTGATCGTCACCGAATGGAAGGTGTTCCGCAGCCCCGACTTCGCCGCCATGAAGCAGGCCCTCAGGCAGCCCGTCGTCTTCGACGGCCGCAACCTCTACGACCCCGGCGAGATGCGCGCCCGCGGCTTCGAGTACCTGCCGATCGGCCGCGCGCAGGGCTGACGCCCGACCTACGAAACGAACCGCGCTTCAGCCCTTGCGCACGTAATTGACCCCCGGAAGCCCCTCGAAATGGGCGTCCTGGGTCCACAGGGTGGCGCTTTGTTGCCGGGCAGCGTGGAAGATGATGCTGTCCGCAAGCGGCAGCCGCAGTTCGACGGAAAGCCGCGCCGCGCCGATCGCCTGGGTGTCGGTCAAGTCCACGCGCTGCCCCTGGCGCATCAGCGCGGCGGCGCGCAGGGCGTCGCCCTCGCCGCGTTGCTGCATCACGCGCTTGAACACCTCGAACACGCACAGGCTGGGGACAATCAGGCGCTCGGTGTCCTCGATGGCTGGCGCGAAGAAGTCCGCGTTCGGACCATCGGCGAAATACTCCAGCCAACCGCAGGAATCGACCAGATTCACGCCCGGTCGTCCTCGCGCTCGACGCCCGTGTCGATGCCGGCCAGGAAACCGCGCAAGGCCTGCGCCGGCTCCATCGGCAGCAACTCGATGCGGTTGTCGAGCACCAGCACCTGAAGCTTCTGCCCGGCCTCGATATGCAGCGCCTCGCGCACGGCCTGCGGAATCACCACCTGGAATTTCGGGGAAACGGTGACGGCTTGCATGGGACGAATCCTCCGGGGAAGTTGCGGCAATTATAATCGACGGACTAACCGTATTACAGCACAAGCATCGATAAGGCTACCCGGCAGGTAGGTTTCTCCTTCCCTTGCCGGGCGCACCCGAAGCCGCTTCGGAAGCGCATGGAAAGCCGACGCCGGCGGGACGGTGAATGCCCCGCCCACCCCGCTCAGCTCACGCCGCCGGGCGCCACCGGAACCAGCTTCCAGATGTCGCGGTTGTATTCCTCCATCGTCCGGTCGGTGGAGAACTTGCCGCTCAGCGCGGTGTTGAGGATGCTCATGCGCGTCCAGCGCTCGCGGTCGCGGTAGGCGGCGGCGGCGCGCTCCTGGGCGGCGACGTAGGAATGGAAGTCGGCGGCGACCAGCCAGGGGTCCCGCGGGTCGCGGATCGCGGCGATCACCGGATCGAACAGGCCCGGTTCGAAGCGGTTGAAGTGGCCGGATTCGAGCAGGCGCATGACGCGGGAGAAATCGTGGTCGGCGGCGATGATGGCGTTCGGGTCGTAGCTGGCGCGCTGCGCCTCGACGCCGGCAGCCGTGAGGCCGAAGAGAAAGAAGTTCTCGTCGCCGACTTCCTCGCGGATCTCGATGTTGGCGCCGTCGAGGGTGCCGATGGTGACGGCGCCGTTCATCATGAACTTCATGTTGCCGGTGCCCGAGGCTTCCTTGCCGGCGGTGGAAATCTGCTCCGAGAGATCGGTGCCCGGCGCGACGATCTCCATCGCCGAGACGCGGTAGTTGGGCAGGAAGGCGAGCTTGAGGCGGCCGTCGATGACCGGGTCGTTGTTGACGACCTCGGCCACCTTGCAGACCAGGCTGATGATGCGCTTGGCCATCGCGTAGCCGGGCGCGGCCTTGCCGCCGATCAGCACGCAGCGCGGCGTCCAGTCGCGGTCCTCGCCGTGCTTGAGGCGCGCGTAGAGATGGATGACGTGCAGCACGTTGAGCAGCTGGCGCTTGTACTCGTGGATGCGCTTGACCTGCACGTCGAAGAGCGCGTCGGCGGAGAACTCGACGCCGCAGTCGCGCCGCACCAGCTCGGCGAGGCGCAGCTTGTTGGCGCGCTTGACCGCCCGCCAGCGCGCGCGGAAATCGGCGTCGTCGGCCAGCGGCGCGAGGCGGCGCAGCTCGTCGAGCCGCGTCACCCAGCCCGGGCCGATGCTGGCGTCGATGAGTCGCGCGAGCGCCGGATTGGCGGCGGCGAGCCAGCGGCGCTGGGTGACGCCGTTGGTCTTGTTGTTGAACTTGGCCGGCCAGAGCTCGTGGAAGTCGCCGAACAGGCCGTGCTTCAACAGGTCGGAATGCAGCGCGGCGACGCCGTTCACCGAGAAGCTGCCGACGATGGCGAGGTAGGCCATGCGCACCTGCGGCTCGGGACCCTCCTCGATCAGCGACATGCGCGCCAGGCGCTCGTTGTCGCCGGGCCAGCGCTGGGCGACCTCGGCGAGGAAGCGCGCGTTGATTTCGTAGATGATGTCCATCAGCCGCGGCAGCAGCTGGGCGAACAGGCGCACCGGCCATTTTTCGAGCGCCTCGGGCAGCAGGGTGTGGTTGGTGTAGGCCATGGTGCGGCTGACGATGGCCCAGGCCGCGTCCCATTCGAGGCCGTGCTCGTCCACCAGCAGGCGCATCAGCTCGGGCACGGCGCAGCTCGGGTGGGTGTCGTTGAGCTGGAAGCAGTTCTTCGCGGCGAATTGGGAGAAATCGTTGCCGTGGTGCAGCTCCCAGCGCTCCAGCACGTCCTGCAGGCTCGCCGAGGCGAGGAAGTACTGCTGCTTGAGGCGCAGCTCCTTGCCGTTCTCGCTGGCGTCGTTGGGGTAGAGCACCATGGTGATGTTCTCGGCGGCGTTCTTCGCCGCCACCGACTCGGGGTAGGAGCCGGCGTTGAATTCGCCGAGGTCGAACTCGTCGGTGGCCGCCGCGCTCCACAGGCGCAGCACGTTCACCGTCTCGTTGCGGTAGCCGGGAATCGGCGTGTCGTAGGGCACGGCCAGCACGTCCTTGCTATCCACCCAGCGCGCGCACTGGCGGCCCTGGGCGTCCTTGTAGTACTCGGTGCGGCCGTAGTACTGCACGCGGCGCGTGTGCTCGGGACGTTCCAGCTCCCAGGGGTTGCCCTCGCGCAGCCAGTGGTCGGGCTCCTCCACTTGGCGGGCGTTCTCGATGCGCTGGCGGAACATGCCGTAGGCGTAGCGGATGCCGTAGCCCATCACCGGCAGCCGCAGCGTCGCGCAGCTGTCGAGGAAGCAGGCGGCCAGCCGGCCGAGGCCGCCGTTGCCAAGCCCGGCATCGTGCTCGTTGTCGATCAGCTCCTCGAGGTCGAGCCCGAGCTGGCGCAGCACTTCCGCCGCCGCGCCGTCGAGGCCGAGGTTGAGCAGCGCGTTGCCGAGGCTGCGGCCCATGAGAAATTCCAGCGAGAGGTAGTAGGCGTGCTTGGCCTGCGCCTCCTCGTAGGCATAGCGCGTGCGGCGCGAGCGTTCCATCAGCCGGTCGCGCAGGCTGAGCGCCAGCGCCTGATAGGGATAGAAGGACGAGCGGCAATACTTGTCGCGGCCGAGGAAGCTCGTGAAATAGCGGCGGATGTCGGCGGCCAGCGCCGCCGCGTCCATGCCCAGCGGCGGCAGCTCGAACAGCGCCGGCGTCGGCCGGCTGGCGAGCGGCTTGAAACGGTTGGGGTGGATCGGGCTCATGGGGTTCCCCTTTCGGTATTGGTGTTTTTATGCGATCGACGGATTCTAGGCCGCACAGGGGAAATGCGGAAATGCACGGGATACGCGGGCAATGTGCCTAGCGTGCACTGGTCGCCGCATGACATGCCGAGCTTGACGGCACGCAAAGTCCGACTGTCGAAATCGGCGCGGCGATACGTGCGGCAGAGCCAAAGAGCCGGGCAGCGCGATGCCAGGCACATCGACTACGGAAGACATGAGCGGAGCGGCCGCGCCGGTACAACCGGCCCGCCGGCACCGGCAGCTCGCCCAGGTAAATGTATTCCCGGTCGTGGATGCCGTTCGGGGCGCTTTCGGCGAGCAGCCGGCCCGCTTCGTCGTAATGGTATTGCCGTTCGCCCAGCGGACCGCCCTTGCGCACCCGCCGGCCGCGCGCGTCG
>JANJVS010000020.1 GCA_024709955.1 Rhodocyclaceae bacterium | reverse complement strand
GGCGATGACGAACAGCGCCGCGCCCTTGAGCAGCCAGCCGCGCAGGCGGGGGCCGAGCTTGCCGAACAGCACCGAGGCGGAGAGCATCGAGGGCAGGGTGCCGGCGCCGAAGGCGAGCATCAGCAGCATGCCCTCGGGCGGGCTGGGCGCGGTGGTGGCCTGCACGGCCATCGCCATGGTCATCGAGCAGGGCATCAGGCCGTTGATCGCGCCGCCGATCAGGGCGCCGACGAGCGGGCCCTTCTGGGTCGCCGTCATGAACTGCCTGCGCAGCCAGGCGATGGGCGCGAAGCCGTAGGCGTTGCGGATCGGCGACAGACCGAGCAGGTCGAAGCCGAGCAGGATGACGACGGCGCCGGCGACGATCTGCAGCACGCCCTGGGCGAGGCCGAGCCGGCCGGTGGAAACGAGGGCCGCGCCGAGGACGGCGGCGATCAGGCCGACGCCGGCATACACCGCGATGCGGCCGGCGTGATAGGTCAGGTAGGGCCACGGCCCTTGCGCCCGCAGCTTCATGAAGAAGGCCGACACCAGACCGCCGCACATGCCGAGGCAGTGGCCGCTGCCCAGCAGCCCGGTCATGAAGGCGAGCGCGTAGGAAAACTCCGCGACGTGGTGCGCGTGTTCCAAGACTACTTCTGCAGCCGCAGCGAGTTGGTGACCACCGAGACCGAACTCATCGCCATGGCCGCCGCCGCGATCATCGGGTTGAGGCGGCCCGCCGCCGCGACGGGGATGGCGACGACGTTGTAGCCGAGCGCCCAGAACAGGTTCTGGCGCACGATGGCCATGGTGCGGCGCGAGAGCTCGATGCCGCCGGCGACGCGCGCGATATCGCCGCCGACCAGGGTGACGTCGGCCGCTTCCACCGCGATGTCGGCGCCGCCGCCGATGGCGAAGCCGACGGCCGCCGCGGCGAGTGCCGGCGCGTCGTTGATGCCGTCGCCGATCATGCCGACCTTGCGGCCCTCGTTGTGCAGCCGCTCGACCAGCGCGAGCTTGTCGGCGGGCGTGGCGCGGGCGACGACCGTGTCGATGCCGACCTCGCGCGCGACATGGCGCGCGGCGGCCTCGACGTCGCCGGTGGCCATGACGGTCTTGAGGCCAAGGCGGTGCAGCAGCGCGATGGCCTCGCGCGCGCCTTCGCGCGGCGCGTCGGCGATGGCGCAGAGGGCGACGCAGCGACGGTCGAGGGCGACGAACACCGGCGTCTTGCCCTGTTCCGCCCAGGCTTCGGCCTGGGTCTGCTGGGCGTGGCAGTCGATGCCGGCCTGTTCGAGATATGCCGCGTTGCCGATGAGCACCATTCCGGCCTCGCAGCCCGCCCGCACGCCTTGTCCGGGAGTGGCTTCGAAATCAAAAGTCGGCGCTGGCGGGACGGTGCGCGCCTGGCAGTAGGCCGTGAGCGCGCGGGCGAGGAAGTGTTCGGAATGCTGTTCGACGCCGGCGACCAGCGCGAGGATCTTTTCCTCGTCCTGCCCGGCGGCCGGCAGGAAGTCGGTGACCACGGGCTTGCCGGCGGTGATGGTGCCGGTCTTGTCGAACACCAGCGTGTCGAGGGTCGCGGCGGTTTCCAGCGCCTCGCCGTTCCTGATGTAGATGCCGCGCCGCGCCGCCTGGCCGGTGCCGACCATGATCGCGGTGGGCGTCGCCAGTCCCAGCGCGCAGGGACAGGCGATCAGCAGCACGGCGACGGCGTGGGAGAGCGAACGGGCGAGCGGATGGCCGGCGAGCAGCCAGCCGGCGAAGGTGGTCGCCGCGACGACGCCGACGGCGGGCACGAAGCGCGCCGAGATGCGGTCGGCGAGCTTCTGCACCGGCAGCTTGCTGCCCTGGGCCGAGTCGACGAGCTTGACGATGCCGGAGAGCACGGTGTCCGTGCCGATCGCGGTGACGCGCAGCGTGAAGCCGCCGTTGCCGTTGAGCGTGCCGCCGACGACCTGGTCGCCAACGGTCTTCGCCACCGGCAGCGGCTCGCCGGTGAGCAGGGATTCGTCGATGCTCGATGCGCCCGCCACGACGATGCCGTCGGTCGGCACCTTGTCACCGGGACGCACGCGCAGGATGTCGCCGATGCGCACATCGTCGATGGCGACGGTCTCGTCGCCGTCCGCCGTGACGCGGAGCGCCGTGTCGGGCTGCAGCTCGATGAGCTTGCGGATCGCCTCGGAGGCCTTGCCCTTGGCGCGCTCTTCCATGTAGCGGCCGCCGAGCACGAAGGCGACGATGGCGGCGGCGGACTCGAAATAGACGTGGTGCTCCATGCGCGCCACGCCGGGCAGGCTGTAGAGGAAGGCCGCGCCGGCGCCCATGGCGATCAGCGAATCCATGTTGGCCTCGCGCTGTTGGGCGAGGGCCCAGGCCTTCTTGAAGATGTCGCCGCCGGGGCCGGCGACGACGTAGGCGGACAGCGCGAGCTCCAGGAGGCGCAGGGCCGGCGAGCGGTGCATGAGCATGCCGGAGACCATCACCGGCGCGGTCGCCAGCGCGGCGTAGAGCAGCTTGCGCCTGGCGGCGGCGAGGCGCGCCTTTTCGCGTTCGACGATGAGGCGGCGCTGCGCGAGGGTGTCCATCGGCCGCGCCTGGTAGCCGAGCTTCCTGACGGCGCCGAACAGTTCGTCCTTGGCGAGATGGCCCTTGACCGTCACGGTCTCGGCGGCGTAATTGACGGCGACGGATGCGACGCGCGGATCGCGTTTCAGCGAAAGCTCGATGAGCGCGGCGCAGGAGGCGCAGGTCATGCCCTCGACGGCGGCGTGGCACTCCTGGGCCGGGCCCTCGGCCTGGAAAGTCGGCGCTGACGATACGGTGGTATGCGCGGTGGCATGCGCGCTGGCTCGCGCCGGCGCGGCGGAGATGTTGCCGATCACCGCGTCGAGCACGGCGAGCAGGCGCGGCTCGGGCAGCGCCTGCGGATCGTAGCGGACCGTCACCGAGCCGATGTCGGCGACGACGCGCACGTCCTCGATCGCGGCATGCTTCCTCAGCAGGATTTCGAGCAGGTAGCAGCGCTCGGCGTTCTTGACGAGGGGCGGCGCGATCAGACGGATGCGCCGCGGCAGGCGGTGGACGACGCGCAGGCGGATCATCGGCTCAGGACTTGCGGTAGCGCACCAGCAGGAACACCAGGTAGAACACGGTGAGCCAGGCGTTGCCGTACTTGATGGGGTCCCTGATCCAGAGCTTGACGATGAGATCCCAGTGCGTCTTGATGAGATAGAAGGCGACGATGTCGTTGAAGAAATTGGTCACCGCCTTTTCGGTCAGCGCGCTCTCGACCACCGGCTGGAAGCGCTCGGGCATGGCCGCGACCACTTGCCCGCGCAGCTGTCCGAGCCGCTCGCCGAGGTTCTCTGCCGGCGGCTCGCTGGCGGCGTCCGCGACGGGCGCCGGCACGGCGGTGAGCGGCAGTTCCGGCAGCAAGGACTTGAGGCGCTGCGCGACCAGGCCGGCGCTGCAGACGTGCGGATCGAAGCGCACGGCGAGCTTGCCCTCGGCGGTCAGCAGCGTGACGCGCAGCACGCCGGCGAGGCCGCGCAGGCCGGCTTCGATCGCGGCGCCGGCGGCCGGATGGCGCAATTCCGGCGGCAGGCGCAGGCGCAGGTAGCCGGTTTCCCGGTGCAGCACCTGAATGGCGGCGGCGTCCATCCGATCTCCCTTACTCTTGCGCGGGCGCGGCGGCCGGAGCGGCCTGGCCCTCGGCGATCAGGTCGTCGAGGTTCTCCCTCTGGTGCAGCACGAAGTCCTTGCCCATGCCGGTGAGCCTGGCGGCGGTCTCGACGATTTCCTTCTCGTATTTGAAGACCAGGTAGCCCGCGGCCACCCCGGCGGCCAGCAGCACCAGCGGATTGCGCAGGAAGCCCGTGCCGGCGCCCAGCAGGCCCTTGCCTGCGGCATAGCCGCCGGCGGCGAGCATCGCGCTGCCGGCCATCGGGTGCGACATCATGTTGCCCATGTTCCCCATCATGCTGCCCATCATCTGCGGCGCCTGGCGCGCGGCTTCCATCATCGGCGTGTTCATGTCATTTCCTTTCGGTGGGTTTGTCCGGATTCTGCCCCGCCTGCGCGGGCGCCGTATTGATCTCGTGCAACATTTCGTAGATTCCGCGGCAGCCCTCGCAGCAGAACTGCAGGGTCTTCTCGGGCGTGACCAGCTCGAAGGGCCGGTTGCCGCAGTCGAGGCTGCAGAGGTCGCAGGGCTTCATTTGAGCAGCGCCTGTACCTGGCGTTCGAACAGCGCCTCGTCGGTCTCGCCGACGATCTTGCCGCGCACGACGCCCTGGCCGTCGATGAAATAGGTGGTCGGCAGACCGACGACGCCGTAGCTTTTGGCGATCTGCGAGCTTTCGTCGAGGGCGGCCGGGTAGCCGACGCCGAGTTTCTGCATGAAGGCCGCGATGGTGGCCTTGTCCTGGCCCGCATTCACGGCGAGGATTTCCAGTCCTGCATGGCGCTGGCGCACCGTGTCGATGAGCTTCATCTCCGGCTCGCAGAACTTGCACCAGTCGGCCCAGAAGCGCAACACCACGGGCTTGCCGGCGTAGGCGGCGGGAAAGTCGAGGGCGGCGCCGTCGAGGCGCACGGTCTTGAAGGCGGGGGCGGCGGCGCCGGTGTTGAGCTTGGCCGGCGGTTCGCCGCCGCAGGCGGTGAGCGCGAGGGCGACGACGAGGATGGACAGGATTTTCATTCGATCAGGATCAGTTTGGATTGCCAGATCATCAGGCTGGCGATCAGGGCGAAGGCAACATAGCCGATGGCCGCCGTGGCCGCAAGCCGCGCGGTCAATGGCGGCACCACTTGCGCCAGGCTCGGGCGGCGGGCGAACAGGCGCAGCACGCCGGCGCTCATGCCCGCCGCCGCGGCGGCGAACAGAGGAATGTAGAGGCCGTAGCCGCGGTATTCGTAGTCCGGCTTGAGGATGCAGAACGGGCAGTGGTGGTTCGGGTGCTCGTAGATGTAGAGCGAGACGAAGGCGAGGATGCCGGCGATGCAGGCGACGAAGGCCGCCAGCGCGCCGAGACCCGTCGCGTAGCCCGATAGGTCGTCGCGGCGGCGCCAGTGCCAGGCGGCCAGGCCGACGGCGGCGCCGATGGCGCCGTAGAAGACGATGAACGCCGGCCCGGGCGCCAGCGCGCCGACCTCGCTCGCCAGCGTCGGCGCGTCGGCGGAGAACATGCTGCCGCAGCAGGAGGTGATGACGTCGGCCTTGAGGCCGAGGAAGTATTGCATTTGCAGGGCGAGACTGGCGGCGAACAGCGGGATGGCGGCGAGCAGCAGCGCGTATTTGAGCTTCACCAGCGGATAGTCGCGCGCGCGGCTGTCGGCATGGTTGAGCGCGAGCCAGAGCGCGGCGAGGAAGAACAGCGCGAGCTGCAGGTAGAGGGCCGGAAAGCCGAATTCGTTGACGTTGAGCGCGCCCACCGCGCACATCGCGCCGACGAACATCACCGACATCTTGTCGGCGTTGAAGACGAACAGCAGCGCGGCGAGGATCTGGATCAAGCAGACGAAGGCGACCAGGGTGGAGAACAGGTAGGTCAGGCGCTCCAGCCGCAGTTGCCGCTCGCTGCCGCTGGCGATGTCCCAGTGGCGGATCACCTGCGCGGCGAAGGGCGCGGCGATCAACAGCATCGCCAGGCTCAGGCCGGCGGCGAGCAGCAGGGCGATGATGGCGGGCTGGAAGATCATGCCCGCCATCCCCCAGCCCCGTCCCACGGCCGGCTCTGCATAGCCGGCCGGCTGCGGCGGCACGAAGCGGTGCTTCGTGAAACCCCGCCTTCGCCCTCGCGGAAGGGGAGACTTTGTGCTCGCTGTGCTCGAAAATGGTTCATCCGAAAACTCGGCGCTGGCGGGACGGTGCTACTTTTCATCCACGATCTGGCCGTCGCGCAGGGTGACGACATGATCCACCACGGCCGATTCGACCACCATCGGGTCGTGGCTGGTGAGGATGATGGTGCGGCCGCTGGCGGCGAGGCGTTCGAGAATGCCGAGGAATTCCTTCGACAGCTTGGTGTCGAGGTTGGCGGTCGGCTCGTCGGCGATCAGGGCCTCGGGATCGTTGATCAGCGCGCGGCAGATGGCGACGCGCTGCTGTTCGCCGCCGGAGAGCCACTCGACCTTGGCGTCGCGGCGGTGGCCGAGGTTCACGTCGGCGAGCAGGGCCTCGGCGCGTTCGAGCAGCACCTTGCGCGGCCGGCCGGTGGGGTAGGCGGGCAGCACGACGTTCTCGATCGCCGACAGGCCGCGGATCAGGTTGAACTGCTGGAAGATGAAGCCGAAGGTCTGGCGACGGATCTCGGTGAGAAAGCGCTCCGGCAGCCCGGAAATGTCCTCGCCCTTGAGGCGCACGCGGCCCTCGGTGGGGCGCGCGAGGCAGCCGAGGATGGTCAGTAGCGTGGTCTTGCCCGAGCCCGAGGGGCCGCGCAGGGCGGTGACCTTCCGTTCCGGAATCGCCAGGTCGATGCCGGAGAGCGCCCAGTATTCGTTGTGCCTGCCCTGGTTGAAGGCCTTGCGGATGTTGGTCAGTTCGAGCATCGGTTCAGCCTCTCATGACCGTGTCGGGATCGGTGGTGGCGGCGCGCCAGATCGGCACCAGCACCGCCGCCGTGTAGGGGAAGACGGTGAAGAAGAACAGCGTCGCGATCTGCAGGCCGTCGATGTGCGGCGTCAGCGTGAAGCGCGGGTAGAGCACCGCCCAGCCCTTGAGCACCGGCTCGAACAGCACCGCGTCGGCGTGGAAGACGTGCAGGTAGGCGGCGATGTAACCGAGCAGGAAGGCGAGCAACGAGATCAGCAGGCCCTCCCAGAACTTCATCTTGATGACGTCGCCGGTCTCCCAGCCGATCGCCTTGAGGATGCCGATCTCGCGCTTCTCCTCCGCCGAGAGGCCGGCGGCCTTTTCCCAGGCGAGGATGCCGAAGGCGAGGATGGCGGCGGCGAGCAGCGCGAGCATGATGCCCTCGCGCCAGTCGAAGATCGAGGCATAGGTGCGCAGCACCTCGTCGCGCAGGATCGGCCGGCTGTCGGGCAGGGCATTCATGAGCTTCACGGCGACGTTCTTGATTTCCTGCGGGTTGGCCACCGAGAGGGCGACGTCGGTGTAGTGTCCCTCCGGGTACTTGAAGAAGGCGCGGAAATCCTCCTCGTGCATGAGCACGAGATCGGCGCTGACGAGCTCGGAGGACTGGGGCAGCACGTCGGCGACGATGAAGGTGTGCAGCTCGCCGCTGTAGGAGCGGAAGGAGATGCCGTTGCCGGCGGCCAGGCCGCGCGAGCGTTCCAGCGCCGGGCCGACGACGATCTCGCCGCGCGCGATCTTCATGCCCGGCGCCACCATGAAGGTGTAGTTGGCCTTGACCACGCTGTCGTAGTAGTAGCCCCAGAGCCGGCCCTCCTTCTTCTGCACGCCGCGAATCCGGCCGATGCGCTCGATGTAGCCGGGCGGGATCAGGTCGTGACGGCCGGCGACCAGGCGTTGCAGCACGATCTCCGGCGTGCCGGCGAGTACCTTGGTCGCCTCGGCGCGCAGGGCGTGGGTGTAGAGGGCCACTGAAGCGAGCACGAACACCAGCAGGCCGTAGATGGATAGCAGGCCGAGGTTCTTGCCCTTGCGCCGCGCCAGCGAGGCGACGGTGAAGTCAATCAGGTGACGCTGCTTTTCGATCCAGGTGTTCATAGGCGTTCAGGATACCGGCGGGCGGTGGCAGCAGCGAGCCGGTGGGGAAGTGTTCGAGGGCGACCGGATGATCCTGGAAGGCCGACTGCAGGTCGGCCTGGGTCGGGTGGCGCGTGTAGCGCGCCTCGGTGAACAGCACGGGGTCGGTGAGCCGGAGCCGCTCGACGAGTTCCGCGGTGGCGGTGCTGGCGGGCGCGTTCGCTTGCCGCAGGCGCGCGGCGTCGGCGAAGCTCAGGCCGAAAGCGCCGGCGGCGAGCATCAGGATGGTCAGGACACGGTCGGCGGGACGCATCAAAAAACGATCGGTGCACCCGCCGGGCGGGCACACCGCGCAAGGTCTTGCGGGAGCAAAAAAGTCAGAAGCGGTTGGCGGCTCGCATCAGCGCGCCCCGCAGGGCGATGGTCAGGCTGGAGCCCAGGCCGATGCGCTGGGCGACGGCGGGCAGCAGGATCAGCGATGCCATCGCGAAGCCGGCGCCGAGCAGCAGCGAGGCCATTTCGGGCTGGGCGGCGGTCTTGGCGGGTGCGGTCTTGGGCTGGCTCATGATGGCGACTCCTCGCGCGTTCATTTGTTGCGCCCAATGTACGACCGGACGTGCGGCGAGGGAATGCGACAAATTGCCACATCTCAGCGCCGCCCCTGCAGCAGCACCAGGACCGCGCCGGCACCGCCTTCAACCGAGCGGGCCTGGCAGTAAGCGAGCACTTCCTGGCGCTGGGCCAGCCAGCCGAGTACGAGGCGCTTGAGCACCGGCACGCGGCCGGGGGAGCCGAGCCCCTTGCCGTGAACGATGCGCACGCAGCGCCGGTCCTGGGCGAGGCAGTCGGCCAGGAAGGCGGCGACGGCGTGGCGCGCCTCGTCGCGCACCATGCCGTGCAGGTCGAGATGGGCCTGCACCACCCAGTGGCCGCGCCGCAGGTCCTTGAGCACCTTGGATGCCATGCCGGGCTTGAGCCAGGCCGCCTCGTCGCCGCCTTCGAGCGCAAGATCGAGCGGGTCGACGTCGGCGAGGGAGTCGCCCAGCGCCGCGCGCTCGTCGCGCAGGCGCTGGCGCGGGATCGCCGGCGGCGGCGGCGGTTCGTGATGCACGCGTTCGACGACGAGCGGCACGGCATCGGCCACCGCGGCCGCGAACAGGGTGCGCGACTCGTCATCGAGCGGCCGCGGCACCCGACGCGTCATGTCACAGGCTGTCGAGGTATTTCTCGGCGTCGAGCGCGGCCTGGCAGCCGGTCGCGGCCGAGGTGATGGCCTGCTTGTAGATGTGGTCCTGCACGTCGCCGGCGGCGAACACGCCCGGAATGCTGGTGGCCGTGGCGTTGCCCTCGCGGCCGCCGCGGGTGACGATGTAGCCGTTCTCCATCTCCAGCTGGCCGGCGAAGATGTCGGTGTTCGGCTTGTGGCCGATGGCGATGAAGACGCCCATCAGCGGGATGTCCTCGGTGGCGCCGCTCTTGACGTTCTTGATACGCATGCCGGTGACGCCGGTCTTGTCGCCGAGCACCTCGTCGAGCACGCTGTCCCACTTGATGGTGACCTTGCCGGCCTTTTCCTTCTCGAACAGGTGGTCCTGCATGATCTTCTCGGCGCGGAACTTGTCGCGGCGATGGACGACGGTGACGTGGCTGGCGATGTTGGCGAGATAGAGCGCTTCCTCGACGGCGGTGTTGCCGCCGCCGATCACGGCGACCGGCTGGTTCTTGTAGAAAAAGCCGTCGCAGGTGGCGCAGGCCGAGACGCCCTTGCCGGAGAATTTTTCCTCCGAGGGCAGGCCGAGATACTTGGACGAGGCGCCTGTGGCGATGATCAGCGCGTCGCAGGTGTATTCGCCGGCGTCGCCGATCAGGCGCATCGGCTTCTCGGTCAGCTTGGCGGTGTGGATATGGTCGAAGATCATCTCGGTGCCGAAGCGGGCGGCATGCTTCTCGAAGCGCGCCATCAGGTCGGGGCCCTGCACGCCGTCGGCATCGGCCGGCCAGTTGTCCACCTCGGTGGTGGTCATCAGCTGGCCGCCCTGGGCCATGCCGGTGATGATGACCGGCTTGAGGTTGGCGCGGGCGGCATAGACGGCGGCGGTGTAGCCGGCGGGGCCGGAACCCAGGATCAAAAGCTTGGAATGGCGGGCGGACATCGGTTATTCCTCGATTGATGGCGATTCTGTCCGATTATACTGGGGCCATTCGAATGCAATTCAACGCAACGCGGGGGGAAGAGCATGGCCAAGGGGGTTGCGCCGCTGATCTTGCGGTCGCTGTCGATATTCGCCGGCTTGAAAGAGCAAAGGCTCGTCGCGCTGGCGGCGGAGGCATCGCTGAAGGGCGTGGGGCGCAACGAGGTGGTGATGCGCGCCGGCGATCCGACGGACTGCGTCTATTTCGTCCTCAGTGGCCGCCTGCGCGTGTTGGTGAGCGACGCCGAAGGACGCGAGGTGATCCTCTCCATGCTCGGCCCCGGCGACCTGTTCGGCGAGATCGGCGTCATCGACGACAACCCGCGCTCCGCCACCGTCGCCGCCGTGGATGCCTGCGATCTCGTGGTGTTCGCCAAGGAGGATTTCCGCCGCTGCCTGGCCGACAACTTCGACCTCACCCTCGCCATCATGCGCAACCTCGCCAGCCGCCTGCGCGCCGCCGACCAGCGCATCGAGAGCCTGGCGCTGCTCGACGTCTATGGCCGGGTCGCCCGCCTGTTGCTGGAACTGGCCGAGGAGCGCGACGGCCGCAAGATCGTGCCGCGCCGCCTGACCAAGCAGGACATCGCCAAGATGGTCGGCGCCTCGCGCGAGATGGTCAGTCGCGTCATGAAGGATCTGACCCAGCAGGGCCTGATCGAGGAGCGCGACGGCGACGTCGTGCTGCGCACCGAGCCCGAGGGCGCCGGGAAATAGTTTGTCAGGGAGGGCTTTCCTCCCTTTTTTCATGGATCGGCGCCCGGGCGGCGCGGGAAAATCGGACGGTCTCCCATAACGTCCGGGAATTCCGTCCATGTCCTACGCATCGCTCTCCCTGTCCTCCAAGGGCAGCGCGGCCCAGCCCCTGCCCGAGCGCATCGCCGCCCTCGTGCATGAGGCGCGCTGGCTCGCCGTGGCGGCGGTCGGGCTCTACCTGGCGCTGATCCTCTGGGGCTACGACAAGGCCGACCCGGGCTGGTCGCGCTCCGCCGAGGTGGCGGCCATCGCCAATCCCGGCGGGCGCTTCGGCGCCTGGCTCGCCGACCTGCTGCTCTACCTGTTCGGCCTCTCCGCCTGGTGGTGGGTGGTGCTGCTGTTCCTGCTGGTGGCGACGGGCTATCGCCGCGTCAATCACCTGTTCGGCGACGACCGTCGCCCGCTGTTCCTCGCGCTCGCGGGTTTCGCCGTCCTGCTGATGGCGAGCTGCGGCCTGGAAACCCTGCGCTTCTGGAGCCTGGCGACGCCGCTGCCGCTGGCGCCCGGCGGCATGCTCGGTCACGAGGTCGGCCGCTTGGTCGCCACTTTCCTCGGCTTCACCGGCGGCACGCTGATCCTGCTGATGCTGGCGATGGTCGGCTGGGGGCTGACCACCGGCCTCTCCTGGCTCTGGGTGGCCGAGAAGCTCGGCGGCCTGATCGAACTCTCCTGGTTCGGCGCCTTCGCATTCGTCGAGGGCTGGCAGGACCGGCGCTACGGCCGCGCCCTGGCCGAGCGGCGCGAGGCCGAGGTGGCGGTCGAGCGCAAGCGCGTCGAGGAGAATCCGCCGCCGCCCGTGAAGATCGAGCCGGTGGCCCTGGAAATCCCGCTGGCGAAGAAGGCCGAGGTGCGCATCGAGAAGGAACGCCAGGCGCCGCTGTTCTTCGACGCGCCCGGCGAGGCGCTGCCACCCCTGCATCTGCTCGACGAGGCGAGCCACAACAACGACGAACTGCCGAGCGCCGACACCCTCGAATTCACCTCGCGCCTGATCGAGAGGAAGCTGGCCGACTTCGGCGTTTCGGTGCAGGTCATGTCCGCCCATCCCGGTCCGGTGGTGACTCGCTACGAGATCGAGCCGGCCACCGGCGTCAAGGGCGCGACCATCGTCGGTCTCGCCAAGGACCTGGCGCGGGCGCTCTCGCTGATCAGCATCCGCGTCGTCGAGACAGTGCCCGGCAAGTCCTGCATGGCCCTCGAACTGCCCAACCCGCGCCGCCAGACGGTGCGCCTCACGGAAATCGTCGGCGCCAAGGTCTACCACGACATGCATTCGCACCTGGCGATGGCGCTCGGCAAGGACATCTCCGGCCAGCCGGTGGTCACCGACCTCGCCAAGATGCCGCACCTCCTGGTGGCCGGCACGACGGGCTCGGGCAAGTCGGTGGGCATCAACGCGATGATCCTCTCGCTGCTCTACAAGTCCGAGCCGAAGGACGTGCGGCTGATCCTGGTCGACCCGAAGATGCTGGAGCTTTCCGTCTACGAGGGCATCCCGCACCTGCTGGCGCCGGTGGTCACCGACATGAACAAGGCCGCCAACGCGCTGCACTGGTGCGTCGGCGAGATGGAGCGGCGCTACAAGCTGATGAGCGCGCTGGGCGTGCGGAACCTCGCCGGCTTCAACAACAAGATCAAGGAGGCCGAGAAGGCCGGCGAGCGCATTGCCGATCCGCTCGCCCTGCCGGGCGACGCGGAGGCCGGCGCGCCCTCGCTGACGGCGCTGCCCTACATCGTCGTCGTCATCGACGAGCTGGCCGACCTGATGATGGTGGTGGGCAAGAAGGTCGAGGAGCTGATCGCCCGCCTCGCCCAGAAGGCGCGCGCCGCCGGCCTCCACCTGATCCTCGCCACCCAGCGGCCGAGCGTGGATGTCATCACCGGCCTGATCAAGGCCAACATCCCGACGCGCATCTCCTTCCAGGTCTCCAGCAAGATCGACTCGCGCACCATCCTCGACCAGATGGGCGCCGAGGCGCTGCTCGGCCAGGGCGACATGCTCTACCTCTCGCCCGGCACGGGACTGCCGACGCGCGTGCATGGCGCCTTCGTCGCCGACGACGAGGTGCATCGCGTCGTCGAGCATTTGCGCAAGGTCGGCAAGCCCGAGTTCGTCACCGACGTGCTGGCCGCGCCGCCGTCGGAGAGCGAGGCGGCGACGGGTGGCGACGGTGGCGACGCCGAGACCGATCCGATGTACGACCAGGCGGTGGAGATCGTGCTGCGCGAGCGCCGCCCCTCGATCTCCCTCGTCCAGCGCCACCTGCGCATCGGCTACAACCGCGCCGCGCGCATGATCGAGGCGATGGAAAAAGCCGGCCTCGTCTCGCGCGCCAACGGCGCCGGCCAGCGCGAGGTGCTGGCGCCCGAGCCGACGGATTAAAAAGTCGGCGTTCGTGGCACGGTGATGGAACTCCAATCGAAGGAGCTTTTCCGCCGGGCCGTCCGACCGAAGGAAATCCCCGTGGGGCAAGGAAAAGCGGTATGCGGCGAAGCCGCAATCCGCACCAAGCTTGAATCAATCCTCCCCGTAATGTCCGGGCGTAGCCCGCGCTAAGTCTCCCCTCCTGTGAAGGAGGGGCTGGGGGTGGAGGGGCTCAGATGGGTGATAATCCGCCCATGCGCACCTTCATCCTCCTCTGCGGCCTCGCCGCCCCCGGCCTCGTCTCCGCCGCCGGCATCGACCAACTCAAGGCCTTCTGGGCCGACACCCACGCGGCCCAAGGCACGTTCGCCCAGAGCGTCGTCGCCAAGTCCGGCCGCAAGCCGCAAAACTCCAGCGGCAGCTTCGTCCTCGCCCGGCCCGGCAAGCTGCGCTGGGCCTACGAGAAGCCCTACCAGCTGCTGCTGGTGGCCGACGGCGAAAAGCTCTGGACCTACGACGCCGACCTCAACCAGGTGACGGTCAGCAAGACCGGCAAGGCCCTCGGTGCCACGCCCGCCGCCCTGCTCACCGGCGAGGAACTCGACCGGCACTTCACGCTGAGCGAGGCCGGCGTCGCCGACGGGCTGGAGATCGTCGATGCGGAACCCAAGGGCGCCGACAGCAGCTTCGCGCGCGTGCGCATCGGCATGGCGAACAACCTGCCGCGCCTCATGGAGGTGCGCGACAACTTCGGCCAGACCACCACCCTGCTGTTCACCCGCTTCCAGCCCAACCCCACGCTGGCCAAGGACGCCTTCCGCTTCGTGCCGCCCAAGGGCGCGGACGTGGTCGGGGAGTAGGCTTCGCAATCCCTGATGGGTTTTATCTATGCCGTAGTAGGGAAGGTATATAGAACGGCATAAATATTCGAGTAACATCCCGGCGCCCGCTTCGGATGAAAAATATGCCTGCCCGCGCACGACGATGAAATCGACAGTCGCCAAATACAACATGTTGCTGATCGTCATGATCCTGACGGTCGCGCTCGCCAGCTTGGCCTTCAACCACCACCTGATCTACCAGGACCGGCTGGCTCATGCCCGCCAGATGTTGTCGGCCTCCGTGAGCCATCATGTCGCCGACCATCTGCGCGAGGACCGGCGGGACGGCAAGCCGCTGAGCGCGGCGCGGCTGACCGAGATCGTCCATGAAAGCCTGCGCATTCCCGGCGTGCCGGCCTTCGGCGCGGTGCTGGATGGCGAAAACCGGATCGTGGGCGCCGTCGGCCTCGCTGAAGGGATGCGACAGGCGGTCGTCGCCCTTCCCGGCGGGCCCGGAGATCACGCCATGACCGAAAACGGGGACTTGGTATTGCTGCCGATACCCGCCACCGTCGACTACCGCATTGTCGCCGGTTTCAGCCGGGAGGCCATCGCGCGCGGCATCTGGCCGATCACGGCCAGCACCACGCTGTTCGTCGCGGCCGCGCTCGCGGTCTATTTCCTGCTGGCGTTCGCCGCCTTGCGTCACTGGATCGTCGCGCCGCTGATCCGTTTCCTGGAAACCCGCCTGCGCGGCAGCATCGATGGCATCGTCTCGGGCAATCCGCCGGCCGCCCTGCCCGAGACGCGCTTCAACCTCCTGCCGGAAGAGATATCCGTGAACATCGAGCGCAACATGATGGCGCTGCATACCTGGGCGCGCCACAAGGCGAGCTTCGACAAGTTCATCGCCGTATCCACCGCCGAAAACAACAAGCAGCAGCTCGCCGCCAACCTCTACAACATTCTCGGCCAGGAGTTGCCGATCAGGAATCTCGCCATCCTGGAAATCAACCATAGCCTGAACCGCCTCACCCCGATCTATGACGCCGCCGGCGAGCCTTACTCCGACGACCTGCTCGCCGATCCGCAACGCTGCTTCGTCTATCGCTCCGGCTCGCGGCTGGTGCAGATGCCCGGCGAAACGGTGTGCGGCCACTGCCGCACCAATGCCGGCGAAGTGCTGATCTGCAAGCCGCTGGTGGCGGCCGGCAAGGAAATGGGCGTCTGCAAGCTCACGCTCGATCGCGAACGCATGGATCATGAGCTTTCCGGGGCGGGCAATGGCAATCCGGTCGCCGTCGCGGAGGCGCTGCTGGACACCTATGTCTATCTGACCTCGCTTTCGCTCAGCAACCTCACCCTGCTCGATTCCTACAAGAACCAGGCCATCACGGACGGACTTACCGGGCTCTACAACCGGCGCTACATGGTCGAATACATGGCCAGCCTGCTCAGCATCTCCAAGCGCGGCAGCAAGTCGCTGGCGCTGTTCATGGTGGATATCGACAACTTCAAGCGCCTCAACGACGAGTACGGCCACAATGTCGGCGACCAGGTGCTGAAGACCGTCGCCAGGACGATGCGCCGCGCCATCCGGGAATGCGACATCATCGCCCGCTACGGCGGCGAGGAGTTCGTCGTCACGCTGCCCGAAACCGACAGCGCGATGGCCAGCGAAGTGGGCGAGCGCTTGCGCGAGGCGGTCGCCGGCATCGAGTGGGATCATCTCGGTCTCGGCAACATTCCGCAGGTTACCGTGAGCGTCGGTGTCGCCGAATTCCCGCTGCACGGCTACAGTCACTATCACCTCACCAATGCCGCCGACAAGGCGCTCTACGTCGCCAAGCGCAGCGGCAAGAATCGCGTGGTCATCCACGAGCCCCTGCCGCAGGAAATGATTGACGACCGGGTGGAGCGGTTCCACGAGGAAGTCGCCACCTGAAACAGGCGAACGGTGCTCCGTCGCCAGTCTGACGCCGAGCCGACCTGCGCGATACCCGCAAGCCGCATCGTTTGCCTGGCACGAAGGGAAAGGCGGGCAGCCGCCTCGCCACGCTGCTGTTCATGAGTTTCCAGCCCGACCCGGCGCTGACGAAGGACGCCTTCCCCTTCGTGCCGCCCAAGGGCGCGGATGTGGTCGGCGCATAAGGGCGACGGGTTTCAGGCCGGATCGTCCCGCACCCCGGCGACCAGGGCGGCCATCTCCTCGTCGTCCCGAGCGCCACGGGCGCGCAACCCGGCCACGACTCCGTCCCGGTTGCGCGGCGGCTGATTCTGGCTGGTTTTCCATTTGCCGGCGAGGCGCGTGATCTCGATCTCGATGCCGACGATCGCGCCGATCATCTTCGCGATGTAGTCCGCCGGTGCGTCCGCTACCCGCCAGGGCGCGGGGAAGGCGGCTTCCTGCCGAGCCGTCAGGGCGTCGATCTGCGCGCGCAGCCAAACCGCGTCGTCGATGACGCGCAGCCGGCCATGGGCATGCGCCACCGCGTAGTTCCAGGTCGGCACCGCCTTGCCGCTCTCGACCTTGCTCGGATACCAGCCGGGGGTGACGTAGCCCTGCGGGCCGTGAAAGATGGCCAGCGCGTCGCCGTCCACGCCAATCGCCCGCCAGAGCGGGTTTGCGCGCGCCACATGGCCGCGCAGCGCGCCGAATTCTCCAGCGGCGGCATCGAGCAGCAGCGGGATGTGGTTCGCGGCCAACCCGTCCGGGCCGTGCGTCACCAGCGTCGCCAGCGGCCGCGCGCGCATCAGCGCGTGCAGTATCTCGATGCGCGGTTCGGCGAAATGCGCGGGGCAGTACATGCCTCAGTCCAGCTTGAGCGCGAAGTGGTGGGAGGTGATGGCGAGCTTGCGGCTCAAATACAGCCGGTGCGCATCGTGGCGCACCACGCCGGAGTCGAGATGGCATTGGGCGCAACCCAGTTCCCGTGCCCGCGCGATCAGCCAGTCGAGCAGCGTGCCGCCATGGCCGGCGCGGCGGTGGGCGGCGGCGGTGACCAGGTCATCCACGTAGAGCACGCGCCCCCAGGCCAGGTATTCCGCGACGCGGTAGCCCGCCACCGCGACCACCTGGTCCGCCGCGCTTGCAGCCACCAGCGTGTAGCCATGGTTTTCCATCTGCCGCCTCACCCGCGCGACGAAGTCGTCCTCGCCCAGGTGCGGGCGCAGCTCGTGCATGGCGGGAAAGCAGGCGCGGATTTCGGTCTCGGTCTGGCAGGGGAGGATGTCCATGGCATGGCTCGCTGGGAGGGTCGCGGAACCGGGATTATGGACCAGCGCGTGCCCGTTGCAGAAAACCCGGCGCCGGCGGGACGGTGCCGGGCGGCGGTTTATCATTGGCGCACCATGAGCGACGATCTCTTCAAGGAAGCCAACCCCCACGCCCCGCTGGCCGAGCAACTGCGGCCGGCGACCCTCGACGAGGTGATTGGGCAGAAGCATCTGCTCGGTCCGGGCAAGCCGCTGCGGCTCGCCTTCGAGTCGCGCACGCCCCATTCGATGATCCTCTGGGGGCCGCCGGGGGTCGGCAAGACGACGCTGGCGCGGCTGATGGCGGACGCCTTCGACGCCGAGTTCATCGCGCTCTCGGCGGTGTTCTCCGGCGTCAAGGACATCCGCGCGGCGGTGGAGCAGGCGGAACTCACGCTGGCTCAGAGCGGCCGCCGCACCCTGCTGTTCGTGGACGAGGTGCACCGCTTCAACAAGGCCCAGCAGGACGCCTTCCTGCCCTTCGTCGAGCAGGGGCTGCTGACTTTCGTCGGCGCGACGACGGAGAATCCCTCCTTCGAGGTCAATTCCGCGCTGCTCTCACGCGCGGCGGTGTATGTGCTCAAGTCGCTGACGGCCGACGAGCTGCGCGAGCTGTTCGCGCGCGCCCACGACCGGGCCTTCCCCGACCTCGAATTCGACGCCGAGGCGGTGGAGCGCATCGTCGGCTATGCCGACGGCGACGCGCGGCGGCTCTTGAACGTGCTGGAAACCTTGCGCACCGCCGCCACGGCCGCCGGCCACCGTGCCGTCAGCGCCGACTTTTTGGAGCAGGCGCTGGCCTCCGACCTGCGCCGCTTCGACAAGGGCGGCGACGCCTTCTACGACCAGATCTCGGCACTGCACAAGTCGGTGCGCGGCTCCAACCCGGACGCCGCGCTCTACTGGCTGGTGCGCATGCTCGACGGCGGCGCCGACCCGCTCTACATGGGGCGGCGCGTCATCCGCATGGCCAGCGAGGATATCGGCCTCGCCGACCCGCGCGCGCTGCGCATTGCCCTCGATGCGGTGGAGACCTACGAGCGCCTCGGCTCGCCCGAGGGCGAACTCGCGCTCGCCAATGCGGTGATCTACATGGCGGTGGCGCCGAAGTCGAACGCCGGCTACGTGGCCTACGGCGCGGCGCGGCGTTTCATCGCCAAGGACATCAGTCGCCCGGTGCCCGAGCACCTGCGCAACGCGCCGACCAAGCTCATGAAGGAACTCGGTTTCGGCCGCGAATACCGCTATGCCCACGACGAACCCGACGCCTACGCGGCCGGGGAAAACTACCTCCCCGAGGGCATGCCGAAGGTGGACTGGTACCACCCGACGCCGCGCGGACTGGAACTCAAGATCGGCGAAAAGCTCGACCGCCTGCGCGCGCTGGACGCCGAATACCTGCGGCGGCAGCGCAAGAAGAGCGATTAAGCTTCCGGATGGTTGGCGACGAACTGCGACCAGGCCAGCTCGGCGCTGCGCAGGGCCTCCATGTGGCCGCACTTGGCAGCGTCGCAGACGGCGTTCTTCAGCAGGCAGCGCAACAGCTCGGTGCCGTCCTTCGATTGGGCCAGACAGCAGGCCATCTGCGCGGCGGACGCGTAGGGCAGATGCTCGTGCGCGGCGATGACGGCGACCTCGTCCTCGGTCAGGTCGCTGTAGTCGAGGCAGTCCTTGATGGAAATCATCCCCGTTCCTCCTCCAAGCTGCGAACCGGATCGATGATACGCGCGAAAAATCGCAAATCAATAACAACTCGCTGATTTTTCAGTATAAAATCCGTGCTCTTCATGGGCTTATGGCGGCTTGGCGCACGACAAAACAAGCACTTGCCGCCGGCTCTTCCATTACATGTTTAGACAAGCCCGACAGGGCGATGCAAGGATTTCCCATGCTCGACATCCAACTGCTGCGCACCCAACCCGACGCCGTCGCGGCCGGTCTCGCCCGGCGCGGCGCGGCCATCGACCTCGCTCCCTTCGAGGCCCTCGAAGCCGAGCGCAAGCAGGTGCAGACGCAGACCCAGGACCTGCAGGCCAAGCGCAACAGCCTGTCCAAGCAGATCGGCATGCTCAAGGGCAAGGAGGCCAAGGGCGAGAGTGTCGCGGCGGAACTGGCCGCCGTCATGGCCGAGGTGAATGGCCTCGGCGACGCGCTCAAGGCCAACGAGGAAAAGCTCGCCGTGCTGCTTTCCCGGCTCGACGCCTTCGTCGCGCAGATCCCGAACCTGCCCCACGAAAGCGTGCCGGACGGCAAGGACGAGACCGGCAACGTCGAGCTGTCCCGCTGGGGCACCCCGGCGACTTTCGATTTTCCGGTCAAGGATCACGTCGAACTCGGCGAGGGCCTCGGCGGCCTCGACTTCGAGACGGGGGTGAAGATCGCCGGCAGCCGCTTCACGCTGATGCGTGGCGAGGTGGCGCGCCTGCACCGCGCCCTCGCCCAGTTCATGCTCGACACGCATACGCGCGAGCACGGCTACACGGAAATCTACGCGCCCTATCTCGTCAATCCCGACAGCATGTTCGGCACCGGCCAGCTGCCGAAGTTCGAGGAGGACCTGTTCCGCGTCGAGCGCGGCGACGGTAGCCGGCTCTACCTGATCCCGACCGCCGAGGTGCCGGTGACCAACATCGTGCGTGGCGAGATTCTCGAAACGGAAAAACTGCCGCTCAGGTTCGTCTGCCACACGCCCTGCTTCCGCTCCGAGGCCGGCAGCTACGGCAAGGACACGCGCGGCATGATCCGCCAGCACCAGTTCGACAAGATCGAGCTGGTGCAGATCGTCGCGCCGGAAATGTCGTGGGAAGCGCTGGAGCAGCTCACCGGCCACGCCGAGACCATCCTGCAAAAGCTGAACCTGCCCTACCGCAAGATGGCGCTGTGCGCCGGCGACATGGGCTTCTCCGCCGCCAAGACCTACGACCTCGAGGTCTGGCTGCCGGCGCAGAACACCTACCGCGAGATTTCCTCCTGCTCGAACTTCGAGGCCTTCCAGGCGCGGCGCATGCAGGCGCGCTGCCGCGACAAGGGCGGCAAGCCGCGTCCCCTGCATACCCTCAACGGCTCCGGTCTCGCGGTCGGCCGCACGCTGGTTGCGGTGCTCGAAAATTATCAGCGCGCCGACGGTTGCGTCGTCGTTCCCGCAGCGCTGCAGCCCTACATGGGAGGCCTGGAGATCCTGCAGGCGCTGGGGTGAACCGGATGCCGGCGGTCAGTGCCGCCGCGGCTTGGCTTTCTTCGGCGGCGGCTTGCGCTTCATCTTCTTGACGCGCGACTTGCCCTCGCCGAGGCTGGGCGGGGTGTATACGGGCTCGAAGCGCGACAGCACGTCGTAGTAGTTGCGGATATTCTCGACGAGGATCACGGCCTCGCCGCCGCGCGCCCGGCCGCTCTTGAGCCGCCGGTAGTAATCGGGCCGCGACAGCAGCGGCAGCACCTGCTTCATGTCCACCCAGAGGTCGGGGTCGCGCTTGAGCCCCGGCGCGAAGATGCGCGCGCCGTTGAGATGGCCCATGCCGAGGTTGTAGGCCGCCAGCGCCAGCCAGAGGCGATCCGGATGCCTGACGCTGTCCGGCAGCTCATCCATCAGTATCGCCAGGTATTTCGCGCCGGCGCGGATGCTCTGCTTGGCGTCGAGGCGATTGGTCACCTTGAGCCGGTCGGCGGTCTCGCCGGTGAGCATCATCATGCCGCGCACGCCGGTGGGCGAGGTGGCGAGGGGGTCCCACTGGGATTCCTGATAGGCCAGCGCGGCGAGCAGGCGCCAATCGATGCCGGTGATTTCCTGGGCTTCCTGGAAGTCGTGGCGGTATTCGGGCAGGCGCGTGCGGATGTGTTCGAGGAAGGCCGCGATGTCGTGGGTGTCGAGGCGGCGGATATGGCCGAAATAGCGGTCGTCGAGGCGGCGCAGCGTGCCGTCGGCGCGCCGCGCCTCGATGAAGCGGGTGGCGCGCTCGTGCAGCGTCGCGCTCTTCGCGTCAAAGGCCCAGACGTAGGCCAGCTTACCGGGCAGTTCGAGTGCCTCCGCGAGGTCGGGATGGTAGTTGGACGCCACGGCGAAATGCAGGTCGTCGCTGGCGGCGAGGTCGTGGCGGCGGCGGGCGACGGCGCCGAGCAATTCCAGTTCGTCCCCGCCCTCGTGCGCGACGATGGTCGGCGCGGGCGTGACGTTCAGAGCGCGCAGGGCATCGATCTGGCGCGCCCCGGGCATCACGGCGATCTCGCGTCCAGCCAGCTTTTCCGGCGCGTCCACGGGCAGGGCGCTGGCGTGCTGCACGATGATCTGGCGGGTCTCGCGCAGCGGCGGCGTGTAGCGCAGTTGCGGATCGCCGTATTGCGCCGACACGGCGGCGGCGAAATGCACCTTCTGTTCGCGCACCATCCGCAGCAGTGTCGGGTAGTCGGGCGCGACGACGTAGCGGATTTCCACGTCGAGTGTCTCGGCGAACATCGCCGTCAGGTCGCGGCTGAAGCCGTCCATGCCGTCCGTCGGCGGGGCGACCTGCTGGAAGATCGGATCGTCCGGCAAGCCGACGATCAGCGGCTGTTGCGGCCCGGGCGGTTCCAGGCGCGTGCAGCCCGCGGCCAGCAGGACGGCCAGCAGGAGCAGCAGGGCGGGAAGGGGGGGGAGGCGGCCAGGCGGCGTTCGGAAGTGCCGAAGCATCGAGTTTTCCTGCGCTGGTGGGTGCGCCATTGTGCCATGCGGGGGCAGGGCGGTTATAATCCGCCCCACGGAGAGGTGGCAGAGTGGTCGAATGTACCTGACTCGAAATCAGGCGTACTGAAAGGTACCGTGGGTTCGAATCCCACCCTCTCCGCCAATTATGTAAAGTAAGCCCATGTATCAATGGGCTTTTTTATTTGATGATTGGCTGTAACGTACAAATCAGCATACAAGTAGCGATTTTTGTGGGCCTCTACCTGCCATTATGATCGCTCATGTATCGCGTTTTCCGATGCTGCGCTTCACGGCTGGCTCATGTCGGTGTTGCATTTTCGCTATCAATCCATACCGAGCTATCCAACTGCGTTTGTTGCATTTGCCATATTCTCGGTTCGACGGCACAATTCGCCCAGCACGGAACGTCCGGCAACCTATGTACCTAGAGTCCCTTCCTCAAAGCTGCCCTCCTGCATCTGCAATCGAACCTTTGAGTCTCGTTGTGTTTCGATTGTTGGAGTCCAATCCCATTAAGCAAGCGGATTTCCATTCCCACAAGAAACTCGGGCTTGTAGCCCCCGCTGGTGTGGATGAGTGTCGATGGGCTTCCTGTTCGGTCTATGATGATCTAGACAGAGTAAAGAACATGCAGCGTCTCCCCAAGTTTAAGAAGCACAAGCATGTTGCCCGCCTAACCTTGGGCCGGAACGCGGGGCGCGTTGTAAAGGGAGGTAATGGGCATTACGATTGGTGGATATATCAATCGTTTGATCCGGTCAATGCGGCGGTAATTGTGGTTTGACATGGCAGCAAGGTATTTAACTATCCGACAAACCTACGTCTATTGTGACGGGCCTCAGCTTGTCATGGGCGAGGATGGTCGCAGCATTAAGTATCTTGGACTTGCTATTCCGCATCCTGAGCATGTGCATGCTTTCCTTGCGGTACAGGTCTCTGAAGAAATGCTGGATGACTATCTGGCAGAGGCTATTGATCTTCGCTTTGTCTTCAAGCGCCCGAAGAGAAACAGATATTTTTTGTTCACTCTGGATAACGAGAATGCGGGCCGTTTCTCTTTGAAGGAAATTGGCGAAATCGATGAAGAATGGTTGCCCGAAGCAGGCTTCTTTTCTCGCAGCCATACCGAGCTTGAAAATACGACCTATGCGACTCAGCAACCTTCAACGCTCGATATTGGCATTGATGGCCGATGGGACATTCAGGACTTGTCTCAATTTCCCAATAAGTTTGCTGATGCCTATTCGTTCATGCATGCCATGCGTCCTTCTAACCAAAGAGGGGCAGATGAGTCTCTAGGAGAACTGTTCGAGCGATACCCTTGGCGTGGTGGCTTCTCTACCGTTGGTTTCTATAACGATCTGTATTTCAGGATTCCGCGCCCCCAAAGATTGGCGGTTAAGGAAATCCAGTATGCCTCTCCGGGAACGATCAAAATAACTGCCATTCCCGATATTGCCGCCGAGATTCAAACGATGGTAGAAGCCATCAACAGTGACTGGCGGAAGGTTCAGGAAGCATACAAAGAGCTTCATAATGGAATGTCATTACGGGAATTCCTCGGGCGTAGCCATCGGGAGGTAACTCTCGACAACAACGATAAGGCGTTTCTAGAGCGGGCCACAAAAGCCCTATGCAAGGTTATTGGCTTTAAGTATCTAGCCCGTGTTCATAAGCTGGTCGGCTCAGACTGGCTGGCTACTGCCAAGATAATTGCATCCTTCTACCGACGAATTGAAGAGTTGGCCGACTTCTACGAGTCGGGCAAAGCCAATTTCGTCTAGTGCCTCCTGAGTATTGCAATCGATTGCAATACCTGCCCGCGTTCGGTGTATGAAGCATGGTGGCAGTATGAGAGGCGGCCCATTTCCGCTATAGTCGCCTGCGGAAAATTATTAGAACAATGACCGGCGCAATCGCCCGCCCGCGTACCGGGCCTGCATGCTTGCGGCGGGAATGGGAATTCTGAATGCCGCTTCTCTGCTTGCAGTAAAGTTGCGCCTGTGCCCTTTACGTAAATGCGTTCAGAGTCATGAAAGCTGCGAGAAAGTTATGGGGTTAAGAGGCCGAAGGATGCTGACCAGCAAGGCCAGAATGACATGGTGCTACCAGCTTGAAATCCGAGTGGCCGAACTATTCGGCATTTGAGTTGGCACCAAAGTCCAGCATGCAACAGTCGGTTCTATTGGCCTTGGATACCAAGACCGGCGATCTTATAGATGCACACGAACTTTATACGATGGACGAAAAGAGGCTGCGCGATTTGCGCCGTGCCTCTCTTGACGGTGTAAGGCGTAATAGAGTTTTAGAAAATGAACCCCGGCTACGCTGCGCATTATGTGAAGGCCCCGTGCATGTGTCTATGCGCCAAACGGCAGAAGGGAACCGCTGGTTTGCGCATCATGGCGAAACTACGCAATGCCCCTATCGAACGGACAGGCGGCTATCTGCCGAAGAACAACTGGCATGGAACTACCAAGGCCAGCAAGAAGGGCACGAACACAAGCGGCTAAAGAACTTTATAGCGGACTGGGTGGAGGTAGAACCCGGCTGCAACCCCGACACCGTATGGCGGGACAAGGTGCGCACGTCTGAGCTAAAAACAGGCAAGTGGAAGCGCCCCGATGTACGTGCCGTTATCGGTGGGCGGGAAATCGTTTTTGAGATACAGCTTGCCTATACGTTTCTGTCCGAGGTTATCCGGCGCGATGCCTACTACCGGCAGGAGGGCGTGCACATACTGTGGATATTCCGCGAGTTTGAACCGCACCGCGAAGTAGTACGGGACGAAATGTTCTACAACCGGCGCAACATTTTTGTACTGGATGCTGACGCAGAGGCGGAAACGAAAAGGCGTGGTCGCCTTACTCTTAAATGCTATTACCAGACGCCTACGCTGGTCGGGGATACCTTGTCGGAGAAGTGGGGAGTAAGGTTTGTCCGGCTAGATCAGCTTACCTATCCGGAGCCAGCGGCGAGGCCCTACTACCGCGATTTCGACCAAGCCAAATTGCGCCTCCTGCGGCTACAGCTAGTCCGTAGCCTGATGCGCTGGGGTCGGGCAAAGAACCAAAAGAATGTGGATGCCAAGCGGGTTGCGTATGCAGATACAAGCGCAGTATTCCGAGCATTGGAAGCAACCACAAACATGCAGCGGCCACAAGATTTCTTCGAGGGGGAGTTGCTAACCGAGCATCTTCCACGGTTGCTGTCGATAAAGTATGGCCGCGCCATTGGCTATGGCTACAAGAGCGAGTGGCCGAACCATTACAAGGAAGTGTGGCAGGTGCTGAATGCCGCGCTGGGCATGGCGGTACAGTCGCCGCGACCTTTTAACATTCTGTACCTTATGGCCGTGCACCATTACAAACCGCGCCTAGACCCCGAGCATGCGGTACGTGTAGAAAGCATTAGGGAGGAAATTAAACGGTCGGTAGCCGCAGGCGAGACGCGCTTTTTGCGGGATACAACCTACGATAATGCCGTCGCGCTGGTACTGCCCGAACTGGCGGCAGCTATTGCCAGTCCATACGGAACCAAACCAGCGGAGAAATAACCCACAAGCATATCGACCATGTGTACACCGCTGCACTAGTACGAGCGAAGATTGTGCGGTAGGTTAATTCTCTGAAACTTTTACAACAGTCATTTTGCATTGCCCCGGCCATGCGTCACGGATAGCCCCTTCTGTGCAGTACTTGTATGGCTCAACCCGCTGGCGGTTGCTGTCATAGAAAAGTATCGATGTTGCTCTATCGCGTACATCGGACGGTTCAATCAGTCCGGAGCAAAATGTTTCGCTGACTATCCGGTCGGCAATGACTTTGCTGAAAATACTGGATAGGTGAATCTGTATGCATGTACTGCCTTTGGCGTTACCAAAGTTGGTAAATGAGCAACTGACCCGCCCATAACCATTTACCGAGCAGTTTGGATCAATGCGTGCCTGTGCAACCGGGCGCGGAGTATCGGTGTCAGTAAATGGCCGTCGCATACTGGGTAAGGCCCAGAGGAACCAACTAATGATAGCCCAGCCTGCTAGCGAAGAAGCAATTACGGCATAGCGTATCCATGCCGAACGCATTCCAGAGGGTTTGCCATCTGCTTCGGCCACACTCGGTAGCTGGCCTGCCTGTTTCTCCCCTGCAATAAGTATTGCGTCATACGCCGCCCGGTTTTCTAGATTGGTAAGGGTTACATAGGCCCGCTCTATCTCGTCAAACCGCTGCTGAGCGAATGCATCATTGCCAGGAGCGTCTGGACGCAGTTGCTCCCCAAGCTCTAGGCATCGCTTCTCTATTTCTTCGGTAGAGGCATCCTGTCGGATACCAAGTAGCTGATAGTAGTTGTTCATACTGCCCGTGCCAGCCCGTATGCTAAGTAAGTCTTAGTATGCAATCGTAGCAAAAACTAAGAATCTCTTAGCCTTATATTTCTGGGGTGGGGGATGTTGGATAGCGGGCTGCCGATTGTGGCAAGGCGATTGCGTGAGGCCAGAGAACGTAAGGGGCTTTCGCAACGTGCCTTGGGCATCGCTGCCAAGATCAAGGAGGAGTCTGCCAGTCCGCGCATGAATCAGTATGAGCAAGGCAAGCATGCCCCCGGTTTCCTGACGCTAACGCATCTTGCTTCCGCCCTTGCCGTCCCGTTACCGTACTTCTACACGGAAGATGAGCAACTTGCTGAGTTGCTATTGCTACTGCATGACCTCCCGCCCTCTGAGTTGGAGACGGTCAAAAAGTACCTTGCGCGGAAAGTGGCGAAATCAAAAAATCCGATACCCCAAAAATAGAAATCCTGTTGCTACAGAAAACCTGCTGCGCCACTGCATCGATTTCGACACGAATCTGCACGGTCGATTTTTATGCGAATAAGGCTCAAGAATTCTCGTAAATTCGCATAAAACGCGATTTCAGCGAGAATTTATGTTTAATAGCGAAATCGCCTAACCCGCCTTCTCGTCGGCCATAGCTCAATTCGGTTGATTGCCTCCCGCAACTCATCATTCCATAGGGATTGCGGATTCCACCATGTTGGCGCTTCCCGCTCCGCAACTCTTCTGCGCCATTCTCTGCGCGTATTTTCGTTACGGATATCTCCGAGCGCCTTTTGTAACCCCTGTAACTGACATGCGCAAACGAACCATCCCCAATAGTGCCTGCCGTTACGACCGGTACCGACTTCTAACTTGTCAATTTCTCGAATCAACAAACGCTCGAATGGATTGTGGTACTCATACACAGACTCAAATGTTAGGCGCTGCTTGATGCGAGCTTCAATCCGGGTACGCGGAACCATGCCGCCCCGCTGCGCTCGCTTGTCATAGATAGCAAAACGCAAATTCGAATTCTTATCTCCTAGGTATATCGTCTCTATACGCCCATCCCTGCCGTAGGTGGCCGATCTAACTGTCGTATCGTTCCGGGCAATCACTAGATCGGTAATATCGACATGCTCAATGTCGGTTGCAAAGTCGATGCGGGTGATGTTTGCGTTTGATAATTCGGCCTCTTGCGCATCCCCAAACCAATCGCGCATGATGGCGACGAATGCTGCTTGATACTCTGGTACGGCGAGCAACTGTGCCGGATTGAATTCGATACGAAATGGTCTGCGGGTATCAGTAACCGCTTCGATATCTACATCTGGTTCTGACTCTGTATCGCCTTCGTAGGACTGAAGGATTGCTCTTGCGCCTCCTCTGGGCAAGTACTCAGCAAGAAGCTTGCAATGCGTCTCTGCATTGAAAACGATTTCTTTCGAGACCCCATAGAACCGCCCGCCGCGTGTTGCTGAGACCCGATAGCCCCGAATCTCATCGGGGTCGTCTCGATACCAAGCATGAATCCGGTCGCGTGCATCTCTGTTATCAAGCGCGATGGTTAGCGCAATTTTGTCGACAAAGAGCGGGGAGGCTGCGGGCATCGTAAAAATATACTTGGATTAGATAGCTTGTAACGTTATCACTACATGAGTCATGTAACTATCTAGCCAAAATACATTGTTTTGCCTACTTTACCCTCTCTTTAGAGCCGGTCGCCATGTTTGGCGGGTTATCCGCATGGTTTGCAATCGATTGCAAATTCCCGAAGCCAGAGATGCGGCTATATGCCATGCATCCTCTGTATAGCCGGGAACAACATACTTCATGCGGGAGACTGAAGGAATTCACGAATCGTCCTCGTGTTCCAAAAATTCATTCCGCCGTCGACGCCATCAGGCGATGGGAAGGTTTGCTTTTTAAGCCTGACATAAAGTGT
>JANJVS010000018.1 GCA_024709955.1 Rhodocyclaceae bacterium | reverse complement strand
GATCCTGGGCTCGCTGCTGTTCGGCATGGACCAGATGCTGTTCCGCGGCAAGGCCCCGTGGACGCTGCACAACAGCGCCGACCACGACAAGCTCAAGCCGGCGGCCGAGTGCGCGAAGATCAATTATCCGAAGCCCGACGGCGTGCTCACCTTCGATCGGCTCTCCTCGGTGTTCCTGTCCAACACCAACCACGAGGAAGACCAGCCCTGCCACCTGCGCCTGAGGAATCCGAACGCGCCGATCTCCCTCAATCTCAAGATCTACGCCGCCCCCGAGCAACGCTATTGCCCGGCCGGGGTATACGAGATCGTCGAGGAGGCCGACGGTCCGCGCCTGCAGATCAACGCGCAGAACTGCCTGCACTGCAAGACCTGCGACATCAAGGACCCCGGCCAGAACATCGACTGGGTGACGCCCCAGGGCGGCGAAGGGCCGATCTACCAGGGCATGTGACTTGTCCGCCCTCCTGCGCCGCCTCGTCGCGCCGTTCCTGCTGCTGATCGCGGCGGCGGCATCCGCCGCGCAGCCGGCCGCGATCCGCGTCGTCCTCGACGACAACTACCCGCCCTACATCTTCCGCGACGCGACCGGCGCGCCGCGGGGCATCCTGAAGGATCTCTGGTCCCTCTGGGAGGAAAAGACCGGCGTGACGGTCGAGCTGATCGCCACCGACTGGGGCAAGGCGCAGCAGATCATGCGCGCCGGCCAGGCCGATGTGATCGACACGATCTTCCGCACGGAATCGCGCGAGAGCATCTACGACTTCTCGCGACCCTACGCGCGCATCGAGGTGCCGATCTACTTCCACCAGGACATCGGCGGCATCACCGACGCCGCCTCGCTCAAGGGCTTCACCGTCGGCGTCAAGGACGGCGACGCCTGCGTCGAATACCTGAACGCCAACGGCATCCGCGACCTGAAATCCTACCCGAGCTACGAGGCCCAGGTGAAGGCGGCGATCCGCCACGAGATCCGCCTGCTCTGCATCGACAAGCCGCCGGCCACCTATTTCTTCAACCGCGCGGGCGCGGCCGAGGAATTCCGCCACTCGCCGCCGCTCTACGTCGGCGAGTTCCACTGGGCGGTCGCCAAGGGCAACGACGCGCTGAAGCGGCTCATCGACGAGGGCTTCGCGCGCATCACGGCGGAAGAACGCCAGGTCATCGACGAGCGCTGGCTCGGCACGCGGCTGACCTCCGATCCCTGGGTCGCCGCCCTGCGTCACGCGCTGCCGGTGCTCGGCGGCGTGCTGCTGCTCGTCGCCGCCCTGGTCGGCTGGAACCGGACCCTGCGCCGGCGCGTCGCCGCCGCCACCCGCGAGCTGACCAGCACGCTCGATTCACTGCGCGAGACCGAGACCCGCCTGCGCACCGTCTTCGAGCAGGCCAACGACGCCATCTTCATCATGCGCGGGGCGCAGGTGATCGACTGCAACCGGCGCGCCGAGGCGATGTACCAGATGTCGCGCGAGGTCATCATTGGCGCGACGCCCATCGTCGTATCGCCCGAAGACCAGCCCGACGGCCGCCTCTCGGTCGCCGTCCTCGGCGAAATGGTCGCCCGCGCCGAGGCCGGCGAGCCGGTCATTTTCGAGTGGCGCAACCAGCTGCCGGATGGTTCATCGCTCGACGTCGAGGTCAACCTGCACCGCATCGATTTCGGCGGCGAAAGCTGCCTGCAGGCCATCGTGCGCGACATCACGGAGCGCAAGCGGGCCGAGAGGGAAATCCAGCGCCTCGCCTACTACGATCCGCTGACGCAACTGCCCAACCGCCGCCTGCTGCACGACCGCCTGCGCCAGGCGCTCGCCGCCGCCCACCGCCGCCACGGCACGGGCGCCGTCCTGTTCATCGACCTCGACAACTTCAAGACACTCAACGACACGCGCGGCCACGACACCGGCGACGGCCTGCTCAAGGAAGTCGCCCAGCGACTGCGCGGCAGCGTGCGCGTCGAGGACTTCATCGCGCGCATCGGCGGCGACGAATTCGCCGTCCTGCTCGAAGACCTGCACGGACGCCCGAGCGAGGCCGCCGCGCAGGCCGAGGCCGTGGCCCACAAGATCCTCGAAGCCGTCGGCCAGCCCTTCCTGCTCGGCACGCTCGAACACCACACCACCACGAGCATCGGTGTCAGCCTGTTCGGCGGCGACGGCAAGGAGTCGCTGGAGGAAATCCTCAAGCGCGCCGACTCCGCGCTGTACCGCGCCAAGACCGCCGGCCGCGATACCCTGCGCTTCTTCGATCCGGCCATGCAGGCGACGCTCGAATCCCGCGCCAGCCTGGAAAGCGAGCTGCGCCGCGCCCTGCCGCAGCAGCAGTTCCAGCTGCTGTTCCAGCCGCAGGTGGACCGCCGGGGACGGATCGTCGGCGCCGAGGCGCTGCTGCGCTGGAACCATCCGGGACGCGGGCTGGTCTCGCCGGCCCAGTTCATCCCGCTCGCCGAGGAGACCGGCCTGATCGTGCCGATCGGCCACTGGGTGCTGGAAATCGCCTGCGCGCAGCTGCGCGCCTGGAATGCCCGGCCCGGACAGGAAAATCTCAGGATCGCCGTCAACGTCAGCGCGCGGCAGTTCCGCCAGGCCGCTTTCGTCGCCACGGTGCGCGACATCGTCGCCGCCAGCGGCATCGACCCGCGCCACCTGACGCTGGAACTCACCGAAGGGCTGGTGCTGGACAACGTCGCCGATTCCATCGAGAAGATGCACGCGCTGAAGATGCTCGGCATCGGCTTTTCCATCGACGACTTCGGCACCAGCTATTCCTCGCTCGCCTATCTGAAGCGCCTGCCGCTCGACGAACTGAAGATCGACCAGTCCTTCGTGCGCGACATCGCCAGCGATCCCAACGACGAGGTCATCGTCCGCACCATCATCGCGATGGCGCGCAGCCTCGGGCTCACGGTGGTGGCGGAAGGCGTGGAAACGCAGACGCAGCGGCAGTTCCTGCTGCGGCACGACTGCGACGCATACCAGGGTTACCTGTTCGGCCGGCCCCAGCCGCCGGCGGAGTTCGAGACGCTGTGGGACGCGCAAACATCCACTTGAACGCGCCGATCCACCGGGGCAGGTAAAACTCGGTCATGGCGGGACGGTGGCGCCGCGCCGGCTCAATCCTCGCCGAGCACTTCCCGGCAATCCGCCAGCAGGAGGTCGAGTTCGTCCGCGCCGATGTCGAGCAGCGCCAGGCAGGCGGCGCCGAGCTTGTCCCATTCCCGCGTCCGGCTCAGGCCGGTGTTCGCCTGGATCAGGTGTTCGGCGGTCTGCGCGATGGCGATGAGCTGTTGCGCCGCCAGCTCGGTCCGGTCGGCCGCGGGCGCCGCGAGGGCGGCCGCGTCGTGGTGGCGGCGGATCGCCTGCTGGATTTCCACCGGCAGGCGCCAGTCCTCGGCGAGCTCGGCGCCGACGACGGCATGGTTGATGGACAGCAGCCGGTCCTCGATCTCGGTGAAGGGCAGCGCCGTCTCCGCGTTGGCCTGGGCGAGGATTTTCGGATATTCGGGAAAGGGGATCATCAGTACCGGGATGCCGCAGTCGCGGAACAGGCCGAAGGTGTAGGCCTCCTCCGGCCGCGCGCGCACGCGGCCGCGCAGGCGCTGGGCGAGCCAGCCGGAGACGCGCGCCGACTGCGCGGCGGAGTCCCAGAAGCGCTCCAGGCTCGGCACGCGCGGGAAGGTGTTCTTCAGCGCCTGGCCGGCGATGGTATGCACGACGGTCTTGAGGCCGAGGACCAGCAGCGCCTCGGCCACCGAGCGCGCCTGCTTGCCGAAGCCGAAGAAGGGCGAATTCGCCACCTTGATGACGCTCGCCGCGAGGCCGACGTCGGAGCCGACGATCTCGGCGAGATGCTTGAAGTCCGGCTCGTCCTTGCGCATTTCCGCATCCACCTTGTCGAGGATGACCGGACGCGGCGGGATGCCGATGTTGCGGATCTCGGTATGCAGCCGGGACTCGAAGCCGGCGCCGGACGGCGCCGCGGAGGGAGTAAGAACCGCGCTCATGGTGTGCATATCGGCAGAAGAAGGGCACGCCGATTATACGGACCGCGACGGCATGGCCGCCTTGCCCGCGATCAACCAAGGATATAGGAAACGGCGGCGCTTACTGCAAGGCGCGCAGCAGGGACTGCACTTCCTCGGCCGATTCGGCGAGGATGCCGGAAAGGGTCTCCTCGTCCACCGCCATCTCGATCTGCGGCGTGCCCGCCTCGGTCGCCTTCTCCGGCGTCCAGTAGAGCGGCGAAGGCACGGGCGCGAGCTCCTCGGCGAGCAGCAGCGTGTCGCCGAGGGAGACGGGCGGGATGGCGAGGAAACCCTGCCAGAGCTCGCCGATGGCGGCGGCGACGGCTTCCGGCACTTCGAGCATCTTGAGCAGCGCGGCGCCGACGACGGCCTCGCCGTTCTCCTGCCAGTCGTCGCGCTCGCCTTCCAGCAGTTCGGGAATCTCGCGGGCGCGGGAGATCAGGTAGAAGCCGGCCACCTCGTGGAGGATGCCGGCGAACAGCGCGGTCTCCGGGTCCTGGTGGGTAACGCGGCGGGCGATCACGTGGCTCAGGGCGGCGACATGGGCGGTGTGTTCCCAGAGGCGCCGGGCGATCTCCCGGTGGGCCGGATCGGAGGGCTGGCCGGCCATCTGCTTGACCAGCAGCGACATGGCGAGGGAGCGCAGGGTATGGAAGCCCAGCCGCGCCACCGCCTGGCGCAGGTCGGTGATCTCGCGGCCGGAGCGGTTGTAGGCCACCGAGTTGGCCATCGCCACGACGCGTGCCGCCAGCAGCGGCTCGGCCTGCACCAGCTTGGCGGCCTGCTCCATCGAGCAGTCGGGATCGTCGATGGCGCGTTTGATGCGCAAGCCGAGCTCGGCGCTGGTGGGGAAGACCAGTTTGCCGCGGTCCGCCTCCTCGGCGATGCGGCGGTAGAGTTCGGACTTGTCCATGGCCGCCGAGTCTAGCACCCCGCGCGGACCTGGACGACCGGCGAATTGATGCCGGAATCGCCCTGCATATCGGCGCTTAAAGGCTCGCTTCGTCCAGCGCCAGCACGCTCGCGCCGCCGGCGACGATGGCCCGCGCCAGGCCCGGCGCGGCGGCCAGCACATGGTCGGCGTAGAAGCGCGCGGTCTTGAGCTTGGCGCGGCAGAAATCCACCGTCGCGCCAGCGCCGAGTTCTGCCGGCGCCGTCCCGCCGGCGGCGATCCGCCGCAAGGCCGCCAGCGTCGCGCGGCCCATCAGCCAGCCGCCGGCGACGCTGCCCATCAGCTCCAGGAAGGGCACCGCGCCCGCCGCCACCTCGCGCACGTTCGCGCCGTACTCGGCGACGATGTAGGCGCCGGCCTGCTCGACGGCGTCGATGCCCGTCGCCAGCGCGGCGGCGACGGCCCGCGCGTCGGCGTCGGCCGCGGCCGCGAGCTCGGCCTGGGTCGCGCGCATTTCGGCGATCACCGTCTTGAGCGTCGCCCCGCCCTCGCGGGCGATCTTGCGGCCGATCAGGTCGTTGGCCTGGATGCCCGTGGTGCCTTCGTAGATGGTGGTGATGCGCGCGTCGCGCATGAACTGGGCGGCGCCGGTCTCCTCGACGAAGCCCATGCCGCCATGCACCTGCACGCCCAGGTAGGCGATGCGGTTGGCCGTCTCGGTGAGCCAGCCCTTGACCACCGGGGTCATCAGGTCCACGAAGGCCTGGTTTTTCTGCCGCTCGGCGGCGTCGGCGTGGTGCAGCGCCGCGTCGTGGGCGGCGGCGGTGAAGTAGGCCAGCGCGCGCATCGCCTCGGTCTGCGATTTCATGAGCATCAGCATGCGGCGCACGTCCGGGTGCTGGACGATGGCGACGGAATCGGTCGAGCCCTCGATGGCGCGGCTCTGCACGCGTTCCTTCGCATAGGCCAGCGCGTGCTGGTAGGCCGCCTCGGCGTGGCCGAGGCCTTCGAGGCCGACGGCGTAACGCGCCGAGTTCATCATGACGAACATGTACTTGAGGCCCTCGTTCTCCTTGCCGACGAGATAGCCCGTCGCCCCGCCATTGTCGCCGAAGCTCATCACGCAGGTCGGGCTGGCGTGGATGCCGAGCTTGTGCTCCATCGACACGCAATACGCGTCGTTGCGCGCGCCCAGCGAACCGTCGGCATTGACAAGGAACTTCGGCACCACGAACAGCGAGATGCCCTTCACCCCCGGCGGCGCGGTCGGCGTGCGCGCCAGCACCAGATGCACGATGTTCTCCGCCATGTCGTGCTCGCCGTAGGTGATGAAGATCTTCTGGCCGAAAACGCGGTAGCTGCCGTCCGCCCGCGGCTCGGCGCGGGAACGGATCGCCGCGAGGTCGGAGCCGGCCTGCGGCTCGGTGATGTTCATGGTGCCGGTCCATTCGCCCGAAATCATCTTCGGCAGGTAGCGCGCCTTCTGTTCCGCCGAGCCGCACAGCTCCAGCGCCTCGATGGCGCCGCCGGTCAGCATCGGGCACAGCGAGAAGGCGTGGTTGGCCGATTTCCACATCTCGCGCACCGCCGCCGAGACCAGGCGCGGCAGGCCCTGGCCGCCGAACTCGGGGTTCTGGTCGATGCCGTTCCAGCCGTTCTCGACGAACTGGCGGTAGGCATCGCCGAAGCCCGCGGGCATGGTGACGATCTTGTCCGCCCCCGTGTCCTGCCATTTCGCGCCGATCCGGTCGCCGACCTGGTTGAGCGGCGCCAGTACGCCGCCGGCGAACTTGCCCGCCTCTTCGAGGATCGCGGCGACGACGTCCGCCGTCGCCTCCTCGCAGCCGGGCAGCGCGGCGACGCGGTCGAGGCCGGCGATTTCCTTGAGCACGAATTGCATGTCCTGCAGCGGCGTGGCGTAGTTCATGGGCGGGATTCCTTCATTTTTTCTGCCAGAGATAGCGCCGGTCGTCGAAGCTGCCGACCCAGCGCGGGTAATAGACCACCATCAGGGTGATGGCGGCGCCGTTGAGCCAGGCCTCGGCGAAGCCCAGCAGGATGTAGAAGGGAAAATATTCGTGGAGCAGCAGGTCGAGCGCGTAGGTGCCCGAGACCAGCAGCAGCAGCGAGGCGAACACGCCGGTGGCGACCACGCAGAGCGCCGCGCCGAAGAAGGCGGCGCCGAAGATGAAAATGAAGATGTTCGCCGGCAGCCAGCGCTCGACGCCGCGCAGGATGGCGTGGGCGACGAAGACCGGGAACACCACCATCACCAGCGCGTTGAGCGCGAAGGGCTGCCAGGCCTGCACGCCGTTGAGGGAGGCGTTGAGGGTCATCGCCGCCAGCACGATGGAAAGTCCGGCCAGCGCGAGCTGGCGGCCGAACATCAGCGTGAAGGCGGTGACGCCGAGCAGGTGCAGGTTGAGCCCCGGCTTGACGCCGGCCTTCATGCTCCACACCACCGACAGCACGACGATGGTGCCGAGCCAGACGTTGAGCTGGCCGCTGTCGGCCAGCCGCTTCCAGGGCGCGCGCAGGATGGCCCAGAGCAGCGCCAGCAGGTAGGGCAGGATGGCGCCGTAGGCCCAGGCATCGGGAAACAGTCCGTCGGGAAAGTTCATAGGCGTGGCGGGAGGATCGGTGCGATCCGCCATAAATTACCACCATCGCGCCCCCTCGCCGCATGGCTGCCGGTTCAAAAACTCGGTGCTGGCGGCACGGTGATTCCTGGCACCGCGCGCCGACCGCCCCAAACTCAGACCGCCGCCGTCAGTTCCGGCACGATCTGGAACAGGTCGCCCACCAGTCCGTAGTCCGCCACCTGGAAGATCGGCGCGTCCGGGTCCTTGTTGATGGCGACGATCACCTTGCTGTCCTTCATGCCGGCCAGATGCTGGATCGCGCCCGAGATGCCGATGGCGATGTAGAGCTGCGGCGCCACCACCTTGCCGGTCTGGCCGACCTGGTAGTCGTTCGGCACGAAGCCCGCATCGACGGCGGCGCGCGAGGCGCCGAGCGCGGCATTCAGCTTGTCGGCCAGCGGCTCCAGCAGCGCGTGGTAGTTCTCGCCCGAGGCCAGGCCGCGCCCGCCGGAAACGATCACCTTCGCCGCGCCGAGCTCGGGACGCGCCGACTTGGTCAGCTCGCGGCCGACCAGCTGGGTCAGGCCGAGGTCCGGGCCGGCGGCGATGTTCTCGACCGCTGCCGAGCCCCCCTGCCCGACCGCGTCGAAGGCCGTGGTGCGCACGGTGATGACCTTCACCGCGTCGGCGGACTGCACGGTCGCCAGCGCGTTGCCGGCGTAGATCGGCCGCACGAAGGTATCGGCGGACTCGACGCCGCAGATCTCGGAAATCTGCGCCACGTCGAGCAGCGCGGCGACACGCGGCAGCAGGTTCTTGCCGAAGGTCGTCGCGGGCGCGAGGATGTGGCTGTAGCCCGCCGCGTTGGCGACGACCAGCGCGGCGAGATTCTCGGCGGTCTGGTCGGCATAGTGGGCCGCGTCGGCGAGCTTCACCCTGGCGACGCCGGCCAGCTGGGCGGCGGCCTGGGCGGCGGCGGCGCAGCCGCTGCCGGCGACCAGCACATGCACGTCCGTACCCAACTGCGCGCCTATCTTCGCGGCGGCGGCGACGGTGTTGAGGGTGGCCGCCTTCAGCGCGGCGTTGTCGTGTTCGGCAATGACGAGAATGGACATGTTCGTTTCCCCCCTCAGATGACTTTGGCTTCGTTCTTCAGCTTCGCCACCAATTCGGCGACGTCCGCGACCTTCACGCCGGCCTGGCGCTTGGCCGGCTCGACGACCTTGAGCGTCCTCAGGCGCGGGGCGATATCCACGCCGAGTTCGGCGGGCTTGAGGGTATCGAGCGGCTTCTTCTTGGCCTTCATGATGTTCGGCAGCGTGGCGTAGCGCGGCTCGTTGAGGCGCAGGTCGGTGGTGACGATGGCCGGCAGCTTGAGCGCCAGGGTTTCGAGGCCGCCGTCGATCTCGCGCGTCACCGTC
>JANJVS010000078.1 GCA_024709955.1 Rhodocyclaceae bacterium | reverse complement strand
CCGCCTTGTCCGGTCAGCGTGAGCTTCGACACGTCGATCGTGTCGCCCGTCGACATGCCCGTGCCGGTATAAGTCGCCACGGTAACCGCCAGCACGCCAGTCGCCGCATCGTAAGTAGCCGAGGAGATGCGGGGGCCGGGAGCGTCGATATTCGTCAGCACCAGGTTGTCCAGCGCCAACTGCATGTTCTCTCCGTTGGCGTAGAGATCGAAATAGGTAATGTTCTTGAAGCCCGAGAGGGCGGAGACGTCGATGGTGGCATTTCCATAGTCCGGTGAATAGCTGATCTGGGCCTCCACGTCGTAAGTGGCACTCGAACTGGAAACCAGGGTCAGCGTCGCCGTCGCATGCGCGCCGTTGTAGTTGTCGAATACGCCAAGGGAGTTCAGGTCGAAGCTTTTGCCGGACTGCAGGGAAACCCGGATGCGTGTCGAATCGGCAAGATTCAATGAATCGAATGCCACTGTAATATTCGTCATCGCGGCGTAGTCGGCGCCCAGGAACGTGACTTCTTCGGCGACGACCAGCTTGCCGCCCGTGGCCGCGACGGAAACCGTTTCGCCGGAGAGTACTTGCGTCACGGTTGCCGCTGCGGTATTGCCTGAGTCGTCCCGTGCGGGCGTGGTGTTGCTCTCGAAGTCGAAGGTGATGTCGGTGCCCAGTAGCCCGGCATAACCTTCGACCGCCAGCGGCCGTGTCTTGATCGTGTCCGTGGCGACGTCCAGTTTCCAGTCGCCGCCGAGCGCGGCGGCCCCAGTCGGGATGGCCGAGGCGGCGACGGTGGCGCCGGTCAGCGCCGACAGTTTTTCGACGAAGGCATGGTCGGCGCCGATGGAGCAGCCGTACACCAGGAGATCGCCGCCGGCGGCGAGCGCCCGGCCCAGGGCGGCGAGTTCGGCGGCGCGGGTATCGAGGGCGGCGCCGTCCAGCTCTGCGGCGCCGAGCAACCAGCGTCCTGGCGCGCCGTGGCTCAGCACGTGGATGGCCGTGTAGCCATTGTCATCGTGCGCGGCTGCCCAGGTGGCCATCTGGGCCAGCCCATCGCGGGCGCCGTCGAGCACGACGACTTTCGTCGCGTCGTCGATGCCCTCCGCCAGCACCGGCCAGCCGGCCACGGCGGAGTCGATGAAGGCGATGGCTTTGGTTGAAGAGGACGGGGTGGGCTCGGCGAACAAAGCGGTCTCGTTGATGTTGGTCATGATGGTCCTCGCGGTCTGGAAGCGTTGCGCTTCCCGTATTGGCTGTAGCGTTTGCCAGTCGGATCAGGCTATAGCAAAGCCGGGGTGGACACAATACGACTTATGTCATATGAGAGGTCGTGTCGTGCGGCGGGATGAGAAATGTTTCCCATTGCATAAGCAAAAAACATGACGTATGTTGGCGCGGCGACGGGTCCCCCGTATGTCGCATATAACAGTCGCCAACGGTTACCCCGCGTCCCGTGTCGCCGTTGGGAATCTATTACATTTGCGAGGTTATCAACATGGAAAACAAGAGACTTCCCGCCCTGCTCTGCAAGGCGCTCCCCTTGATCCTGGCCGGCGGCATGATGACCGCCGCTCCGGCGCAGGCGTGCCCGGCCGAGCCTTACGTCGGCAGCATCTGCATCGTGCCTTACACGAGAGGTTGTCCCTATGGCTTTGTGCCTGCCGACGGCCGGCAGTTGCAGATCAGCCAGTATTCCGCGCTCTACGCCTTGATTGGCTCGACATTTGGCGGGAATAACCAAACCTACTTCAATGTGCCCAACCTGAATGGCCGCACACCGGTGGGCCTCGGCACGGCGCCAGGCGGCACTCCGGTGACGCTCGGCCAGACCCGGGGCACCGAAACGGTCACCTTGGCAGCCGGGCAACTGCCGGCACACAACCATCCGGCCACCTTTACACCGACCACCGGGCCGCAGCAGGTGACCATTCCGGCCCAGGCCGGTTCCGGCAGCATCACCGCCACCGCGGCTACCGATGTCGTGCCCGGCAGCACGGCAGTTGATCCGGCGCCGAACGTGAGCAACTACCACCTGACCGGCGTGACCGGCAGTGCTGCCGGTCCGGTCACGACGGCCACGCCCGGTACCGACAAGTCCACCCTGATCGGAACGCGCGTGACGGTGGATGCCTCGACCTATCGCTCGCCGGTCGATGCGCACACGACTTCGATCAACGTGGTCAACGGCGGGACGGTGGCCACCGGCGCGAATACGCCGAGCGGCAACCCCGTGGCCACCGTGCCGCCGCAACTCGGGCTCTACCACTGCATCGCGACGACCGGCATATTCCCCAGTTTTGATTGACTTGAGCAGCCTCTGCATGGAAGTGAAGGGGCGCGGCTTGCCGCGCCACCTTTGCGGCATTCCCCCGGCGCATGCGGTCCCTGTCGCGGCGCCAGCTTGCGCGAACAGAGGGAGCGCGGCCGCGTTTTCATGCCGGAGCGCCTCATGGGATCTGGGCCCTATTGAACCTGGAAAACGCAGTTCACCTTACCCACCGTGATTCAAATGGGGGATTGACGGGAAAGATTCCGCAGTTGGCGGCTATTGTTCCCCATGGCCGCTCGGCATGTTGCCGAAGACGCGGCGGAACAGGTCGGCCAGGTTGGTGGCGCCGAGTTTCCTGCGGATGTTGGCGCGGTGGAATTCCACCGTCTTGAGGCTGATGCAGAGGGCGTCGGCGATCTCGCGGCTCTGGCGGCCGGCGATCATCTGTTCGAGCACCTCCATTTCGCGCGGCGAGAGGGCGCTGGCGTCGACACGCGCCTGGGCTTCGGGCAGGCGCGGCGGCGCGGATTCCGCCTTGAGGGCGGTCATCACCGCCACGACGAGGCGATGCTCGTCGAGGGGCTTCTGGATGAAGTCGGCCGCGCCGGCCTTCATCGCCCGCACGGCGAGGGGCACGTCGGCATGGCCGGTGAGGAACACGATCGGCAGGCGCAGGCGCCGCTTGTGCAGCTCGGCCTGCAGGTCCATGCCGCTCATGCCCGGCATGCGGATGTCCAGCACCAGGCAGCCGCCCGCGCGCGGATCGATGCGCTGGAGGAATTCCCGCGCCGAGGCGAAGCATTCGGCGCGCAGCCCGACGGCGCGCATCAGCATGGCGAGGGCGTCGCGCACGTCCTCGTCGTCGTCGACGATGAACACGGTCTGGGTGGCGGCGTTCATGGCGCGGTGTCCTTGAGCGGGATGGCGAGGTGGAAGACGGCGCCGCGCGCGGGCGCTTCCTCCGCCCAGAGACGCCCGCCGTGGGCTTCGGCGACGGAGCGGCAGATGGCGAGTCCGAGCCCCAGCCCGCCCGGCTTGGTGGTGAAGAAGGGGGCGAAGATGTTTTCCCGCGCCGCCGCGTCCAGGCCCGGGCCGTGGTCGGCGACCGCGAAGCGCGCCTCGCCGTCCCGCGCCGCGACGGCGAGGGCGATGCGCCGCTCTTCCGGCGGGGTGTCGCGCATGGCGTCGATGGCGTTGCGGATCAGGTTGACCAGGACCTGGGTCAGCAGGATGCGGTCGGCCATCAGCTCCAGCTCCGGGGCGGTCTCGGCGAAGTCCACGGCGATACCGGCCGCGTCGAGTTGGGGGCGCAGGGTGGCGACCGCCTCGGCGACCACGGCGCCGGCCGCGCAGGGCGCCGGCCGGTGCTGGCGCTGGCGGATGAACTCGCGCAGGCGCTCGATGATCGAGGCCGCGCGCACGGCCTGGGCGTGGCACTTGCCGAGGGCGCGGGCGATCTCCGCGCGGTCGATGCGCGGCGCGTCGAGCAGGCGCTGGCAGGCGTCGGTGTAGGTGGCGATCACCATCAGCGGCTGGTTGATCTCGTGGGCGAGGGTGGCGGCGATTTCCGCCAGCGTGGTGAGCTGGGCGGCCTGGTGCATCACCTCCAGGTGCTTCTCGCGCAGCAGCTCGGCGTTCCTGCGCTCGGTGATGTCGGTCAGCACCCGTAGCCGCACGTCCGGGTTGGAACCCCAGGGGATCGGTCCGTCCTGCATCAGGTACCAGCGGCCGCCGCGCTGGCTTTTGAGCGTGGCGCTGGAAAAGCCCGCCGCGTCGCGTTCCGGCGCGGCGTCGCCGCCCTCCGCGGCGCGCTCGAACTGCCGCTCGAAGGCGCTCGGCGAGAGTCCCGCCGCGGTGTCGGCGATACGCAGCATCTCGGGATTGGCGTAGAGCATTTCGTCGCGCCGCGCGTCGGCGACATAGACGGCGGCGCGCATTTCCTCGATCACCCGGGAGAAGCGTTCGTCCGCCTGGCTGAGGGCGCGGCGCAGGCGGGCGCTCAGCCAGGCGACGGTCAGGAAGCCGCACAGCATCACGGCGGCCTCCCAGAAATAGTAGGCCTGCTGCCGGTAGATGTTGCCCGACTTGAAGCTGAGCAGCCACAGCAGGCAGGCGGCCAGCGCCGCCGCCATGCCCGCGCGCGTGCCGGCGGTCCAGGCCGCCAGCGCGATGGGCGCCAAGTGGAGGACCGAAAGGCGCATCTCGTAGCCGGTCGCGTAGTCGGCGCCGGCGACGAGCAGGATGGCGGCGGCGGCCAGCAGCATGCCCCGGCGCGGGCCTAGGCGGTCGATCGGCAGTTGCGGGGCGGCGTGGGCCAAGGATGGGGTTCCGGCAATGGGGCGGACGGGATGCTGCAGCAACTGGGCGGGGCGGCAAACTAGGGGCAGTCCTAGTTTGCCGCCCCGCGGCACGTCATTACACTCCGCCGCAAGGAGTCGTCGCAAAGAAGATGTCGATGGGCAATCGTATCCTGATTTACGAACCGGATGAGGTGTCGCGCCGCGCCCTGCGCGCCGACGCGGATATCGCCGCGCGCGATTTCGTCTGGTGCGCCGACGCCGCCGAGGCCGCCGCCCACGCGCTCGACGGCCGCGTCGACGTGGCGGTGGTCTGCCTGGCGGCGAACGGCGCCGGCCTCGACATGCTCGAACGCATCGGCCGACAGGTTCCCGTCCTCGTCGCCGCGCCGGCCGAGGCGCTGGAGGCGCGCGTCGCCGGCCTCAAGCTGGGCGCGCGCGATTACCTGATCAAGCCCTTCGGCACCGACGAACTGCTGGCCAGGGTGATGACGGTGCTGCACCGGCGCGGCGCGGAGCCGCGGCCGCTCAGGCAGCTCGGCGAGCTCAGGCTGGACCTGCGGGCCAGCCGCATCGGCGACGGCGCGCGCTGGACGTCCCTGACGCCGGCCGAATGCCAGGCCTTCTCCCTGCTGCTCGAACAGGCCTGCCGGCCGGTCTCCAAGGATCGTCTCAAGAGCGTCCTCACCTGCGACAGGAACATGAGCGACAACGCCATCGAGGTCGTCATCCATCGGCTGCGCGCCAAGGCGCGCGCCTGGAACATGAAGATCCGCACCTATCGCGGCGCGGGCTACGCCCTCGAACCGGCCTGAGAGCAGCTCCGGGCACATCGCTTGCCCGTCCCACCCCGTTTTTCCACTTTGTAGGGTTTACGCCATGGCTTCGCGGTTCCGGCGCCTTTCCGGCGCGCTTCTTCTGTTCGCATTTTCCGCCGGGGCCGCCTGGGCCGCCGACGCTCCCGCCGTTCTCGGCATTCCCGTCGAGTTCATCCTGTTCGCCCTGACGCTGTTCGGCGTCGCCCTGTTCCACGACCATACCTTCCACGTCGCGCTCACCGGCGCGCTGACGGTCGCGCTCTACAAGATCGTCTTCACCGGCTTCAAGACCGGCGCCGGCCTCGCGGGCTTCGCCGGCCATCTCGGCCACGAGTGGGTGACGCTCGCCAACCTGTTCTGCCTGCTGATGGGCTTCGCCATTCTCGCGCGGCACTTCGAGAAGAGCCACGTGCCGGTGATCCTGCCGAAGTTCCTGCCCCACGACTGGAAAGGCGGCTTCGTGCTGCTGGCGATGGTCTGGGTGATCTCCAGCTTCCTCGACAACATCGCGGCGGCGCTGATCGGCGGCGCCATGGCGCACCAGCTGTTCCGCGCCAAGGTGCATATCGGCTACCTCGCCGCCATCGTCGCCGCGTCGAACGCCGGCGGCGCCTTCTCGGTGGTCGGCGACACGACCACCACCAAGATGTGGATCGCCGGCGTGCATCCGACCAGCGTCTTCGAGGCCATCCTTGCCTCCGTCATCGCCCTGGCGATCTCGGGCTACGTCGCCGCCAGGCAGCAGCACGCCTATTCGCCGATCCTCAAGCACGCCCATGCCCACACCCACATCGACTGGGGGCGCATCGTCATCGTCGTGACGATCCTGCTGTTCGCGATGGGCACCAACATCTACGTCAATGCCAACATGGCGGCACGGGCCGACAGCTTCCCCTTCATCGGCGTGGCCGTGTGGGCCGCGATCCTCGTCACCATCCCGGTGCGCCGCCACGACTGGGAGGTGCTGGGCGAGGGCCTCAGGGGCACCCTCTTCCTGCTGTTCCTCGTCACTACCGCCTCGATGATGCCGGTCGAGAAGCTGCCCGCCGCCTCCTGGCAGACCGCCTTCGGCCTCGGCTTCGTTTCCGCCGTGTTCGACAACATCCCGCTCACCGCGCTGGCGATCAAGCAGGACGGCTACGACTGGGGCTTCCTCGCCTTCGGCGTCGGCTTCGGCGGCTCGATGCTCTGGTTCGGCTCCTCGGCCGGCGTCGCGCTGTCGAACATGTTCCCCGAGGCGAAGTCGGTCGGTCAGTGGCTGCGCCATGGCTGGCACGTCGCGCTGGCTTACGTGGTCGGCTTCCTGGCCATGGTGCTGCTGCTCGGCTGGCATCCCGAGCCGCTCAACAAGGGCGCCGTGCTGACTTCGGCCGCCGCCGTGCAGCCGGCCGGCGCCGGGCCGACCGCCGGCCGGTAGCACACCGGATGGCGTGCGGGTTACCTTCCCCGAATCCAATAGAATGCCCGCCTCGCGCCGCGCTTCGCGGCGCTGGCGGACTCCTCCGCCAGCCCGCTTCATGATCGGAGGTCGTTCCCGATGTCCCTGCTGGCAAGCCTGCTGCTGCTGATCGTCGCCGCCCGCCTGCTCGGCAAGCTGTTCGGGCGCTATGGCCATCCCGAGCTGATCGGCGAGATCCTCGCCGGCGTGTTGCTCGGGCCGGCGCTGCTCGGGCTCATCAAACCCAATCCGGCGCTCGCCGGCGTCGCCGAACTGGCCGTGTTTCTGATCATCCTCAGCGCCGGCCTGGAAATGCGCTTCAACGACATCGTCGCGGCGATGCGCGGCCGCGGCCTGGCGCTGGCGCTGATCTCCTTCGTCCTGCCCTTCGCCGCCGGCGCGGCCGTGGCGGCGGCCTTCAAGCTCGACCTGATGCGCATGATCTTCCTCGGCCTGTGCATCTCCATCACGGCGTTGCCCGTCGCCGTGAAGCTGCTCGACAGCCTCGGCATCCTGCACACGCGCATCGCGCGCTACGCCCTGGCCACCGCGGTGATCAACGACGTCGCCGCGCTGTTCATTCTCGGCATCGTGCTCAACATGCCGCAGCAGTCCACCTTCGGCGCGGCGGCCGGCACGGTCGCCGTTGCCACCTGGAAGCTCGCCGCCCTGGCGCTGGTCGTGCTCGCCCTCAACTGGCTGCTCGCCTGGCTGGAGCGGCGCGACATCAGTGTCCAGGCGATTCCCGAGAATCTGGTGCGCGTGTTCGGCCCCGAGGCGCTGTTCGGCATCGTCATCGTCTTCGTCCTGGTGTTCGGGACCATCAGCGAGATGCTCGGCTTCCACTTCGTCATCGGCGCCTTCTTCGGCGCGCTGTTCCTCGACAAGCGGCACTTCCTCGCCTCGCGCTACGAGGACCTGCGCGGCACGCTGTCGTCGATCACCGGTGGCTTTCTCGCCCCGGTGTTCTTCGCCTACCTGGGGCTGGAATTCAGTTTCCACTCCTTCGACGACATCGCATTTCCCGTCGTCGTCATCGCGGTCTCGGTGCTCACCAAGCTGTTTTCCGGCTGGGCCGGCGGGCGGCTGCTCGGCATGTCGGACCGCGAGGCGCTCGGCCTCGGCTGCGTGCTCAACGGTCGCGGCGTCATGGAACTGGTGGTGGCCGGCATCGCCTACCAGAAGGGCTTCATCGGCCCGACCACCTTCTCGACCCTGGTGCTGATGGGCATCGTCACCACCTTCCTCACGCCGCTGCTGTTCAAGCGCGTGTTTCCGGCGGAAGCCCTGGCGCGCTACGGCGAGACACAGCGGGAAAGCGGCGGCGCCAAATAACGCCCCGGCAAAAGTCGGCGCCGGCGGGACGGTGCGGAACCCGGCCGCTCAGTCAAAGCAGCTTTTCCGCCGGGCCGCCCGACCGAAGGGAATCCAGTAGGACAAGGAAAAGCGGCACGCGGCGAAGCCGCAATCCGCCCCAGCGCCCAATCAAGCCTCCCCGTAACCCTCGCGCGCAGCGCGCAACAAGTCTCCCCTCCCGCGAGGGGCGTAGGCGGGGTTTCGCGGAGCATTGCTCCGCGCCGCCGCAGCCGGCCGGCTGTGCAAAGCCGGCCGTGGGCGGGGCCGGGGGAGGGCGGGTCTATCGGGCCTATATCTGCTTCACCTCGATGTTCAGGGTCTGGATGCGGTAGGCGATCTGGCGCGGCGTGATGCCGAGCAGGCGCGCGGCGCGCGCCTGCACCCAGCCGGCCTGCTCCAGCGCGGCGACGACGCGGCTTCTTTCGTCGAGGGCCGGATCGGCGAGGTCCAGGGGCGCCGCCGCGGTCGGCATGGCCGGCGCCGGCAGCGGATTCACCGTCCCGCCGGCGCTGACTTTCGGGCCGCCGCGCTCGCGCTTCTGCACGAAGCGGATCAGGTCCGGATCGATCGCGCCCTCCTCGGTGAGGATGGCGGCGCGCTCCAGGCAGTTCTCCAGTTCGCGCACGTTGCCCGGCCAGTCGTGGTTCGCCAGGCGGCGCAGCGCGGCGTCCTGGATGGCGAGCTTGCGGCCCTGCACGTTGCCGATCTTGGCGAGCAGGTGGCGCGCGATGTCGGGAATGTCCTCCAGCCGCTCGCGCAGCGGCGGCAGGTAGAGGGGCATCACCGAGAGGCGGTAGAACAGGTCCTCGCGGAAGTCGCCGGCCTCGACCGCGCTTTCGAGATCGCGGTGGGTCGCGGCGATGATGCGCACGTCCACCTTCAATGTGCGGCCGCCGCCGACGCGCTCGAACTCGCCCTCCTGCAGCACGCGCAGCAGCTTGGCCTGGAAGGCCGGCGAGATGTCGCCGATCTCGTCGAGGAACAGCGTGCCGCCGTCGGCCTGCTCGAAGCGGCCCTTGCGCGCGCCGACCGCGCCGGTGAAGGCGCCCTTCTCGTGGCCGAACAGCTCCGATTCGAGCAGGTTCTCGGGCAGCGCCGCGCAGTTGAGCTTGACGTAGGCGCCGCGCGCGCGCGGCGAGTTGTAGTGGATGGCGTTGGCGATCAGTTCCTTGCCGGTGCCGGTCTCGCCGCGGATCAGCACGGTGGTGTTCCACTTGGCGACCAGGCGCACCTGGTCGAAGACGCGGCGCATCGCCGTCGAGCGGCCGACGACGTTGTCGAAGCCGAACTGGTGGCGCACCGTGCGGCGCAGCAGGTCACGTTCTTCGAGCAGGCTGTTCTTTTCCTCGGCGACGCGCAGCGCCAGTTCGACGCTGCCGCCGATCAGGTTGGCGACCATCTCGACGAAGCGCGCGCGGTCCTCCAGCAGCGCCTCGCCCGGCTCGCCGGGCTGCACCGCGAGCACGCCCTTGAGGCTGCCGGCCACCTTGATCGGCACGGCGATGAAGGGCAGCGCCGCGTCGTAGATGCCGAGCCGGTTGAGGAAGCGCGCATCGCTGCCGATGGCGGCGAGCGTGACGGTGCGGTTCCGTTCCAGCACCAGGCCGAGCACGCCCTCGCCCGGCTGGTAGCGCACCGGCGCGAAGTCCGCGCTGGCGCGGCCGAGCACCGCCTCGATCATCAGCGCGCCGCTGTCGGCGTCGACGACGCTGACCATGCCGCGCGTCAGGCCGGAGACCTCGTCGAGGATGCCGAGCACCTCGCGTAGCGTGTCGCGATAGTCGAGCGAGCGCGACAGCACCTGGCTGACGGCGTAGAGCGCCTCGAACTGCATCAGGTGCAGTTCGTGGGTCTCGCAGTGGCGCAGGCCGCCGGCGTCGGCGGCCAGGCCGGAATGATGGCGCAGCGGCGAACTCATGGCGCGCTCCGGCCGGCGGGCAGTTCGACGCGCACGCGGCAGCCGCCGCGCGGCGCGTCGAGGATGTCGATGATGCCGCCGTGGTCGGCGACGATCTGCTGGGCGCGCGACAGGCCGGTGCCGAGATGGCGGCCGACCTGGCCGCTGGCGCTGAAGAAGGGCTCGAAGACCTTGAGCCGCAGCTCGGGCGGGATGCCGGGGCCGCTGTCGTCGAGGGTCAGCGCCACGGCGTCGCCGCGCGCCTGGGTGGCCAGGGCGATCTCGCGCCGCGGGCGGCCGTCGCGCGTGCCGGCGATGGCGTCGATGGCGTTGTCCACCAGCGTCTTGACGGCGCTGCGCAGGCGCAGCGGGCTGCCGAGCAGCGCCGGCAGCACCGGCTCGGGGCGCCAGTCCACGGTGATGCCGGCCGCCAGCAGGCGCTGGGTGGAAATGTCGAGCACGTCGCGCACCACTTCGTTGAGATTGATGCGCGCCGCCGCCTCGGCGTCGGCGCTCCGCTCCGCCGGCAGCAGGCCGCGCAGCTCCTCGATGCGCGCGCGCGCGCCGGCGACCGCCTGGTCGAGCACGCCGGCGACATGGCCATCGCCGCGTCCGCGCATCAGCGCCAGCGCCGAGGCGATGACGTTGATCGGCTCCTCGATGCGGTAGAGCGCGGCCGAGAGGCTTTCGCGCAGGGTGGCGGCGTGCTCCTCCTCGGCGAGCATCGCCTTGAGGGCGGCGGCGCGCGCCTTCTCCTGTTCGGCGTGCAGGGCGGTGACGTCGCTGGCGATCAGCAGCAGCGCGGGCCGGCTGGGCGGATCGAAGAAGCCGCCGGCGCTCTCGTCGCGGATCTCGATGGCCTGGGTCGCGCAGCAGAACCAGCGCGGCGCGCGGCCGCCGCCGCGCTCGATGCGCACGTCGCCGCCCTTGCCGGCAAGCCCGGCCCGCTCCAGCGCGGCGAGCAGCAGCTCGGCCGGCTCGGCGACGCCGAGATCGGCGACCAGCTTCTTGTAGGCGTGGTTGTCGAGCGTGACCTTGCCCTGGCCGTCGAGCAGGGCGATGGCCATTGGCGCGGCGTCGATTACCGATTCGATGAGCTGCTTCTGGTTGAGCACGCGCTGCTCAAGTTGGTGCATGGCCGTCACATCCCGGTGCATGCCGAGGTAGTGGCGCACCGCGCCGTCGGCGTCATGCACCGGCGTGATGCTCAGTTCGGCCAGGTAGGGGCTGCCGTCCTTGCGCCGGTTGAGCAGGCGGCCGTGCCAGGGCTGGCCGGCTTGCAGGCTCGCCCACATCTCCTCGTAGATGCGCCTGGGCGTGGTCCGGTAGGAGAGCAGCGACTGGTTGCGGCCGCGCGCCTCCTCCGCGCCGTAGCCGGTGGCGCGGGCGAAGGCGGCGTTGCAGTAGAGGATGTTCGCGTCGGTGTCGGTGATCGAGATGCCGATGTCGGCCTGGTCCACGGCCTGGCCGTACACCTCGGGCGGCACGGCGGCCGGCACGGCGGCGGGGAGCTTGGCTGGTTGCGACATCGCGGACTCCGCTGAAAATTGACTCATATCGTTCGATAGCAATAACCAAGCCATGAGCGCGCAAGGTTTTTTCCGGCCGTGGCGCATAGGCGACAAGCGGAAGCCCGCCGCTTGTCGGGTTTGCGACAAAAAACCGGCGCTGGCGGGACGGTGGCGATCGGGCGGAAATCCAGGCGGGGCAAGGGATTGCGCCGGATTCCGCCGGCCTGGCACGCTCCCTGCGAAACACGGGCCATCATGAGCGAAATCCTGTTATTGCTGATCTCGACCGCACTCATCAACAACGTGGTGCTGATCAAGTTCCTCGGCCTGTGCCCCGCGATGGGCGTGTCGAAGAGCATGGACGCCGCGCTGGGCATGGGGCTCGCCACCACCTTCGTCATCACGCTGGCCGCCGGGGCGAGCTGGGCGCTGGAGCATTGGCTGCTGGCGCCCTTCGAGCTCGGCTTCCTGCGCATCCTCACCTTCATTCTCGTCATCGCCGCCACGGTGCAATTCACCGAGATGGTGGTGAAGAAGAGCAGCCCCGGCCTCTACCAGAGCCTCGGCATCTACCTGCCGCTGATCACCACCAACTGCGCGGTGCTCGGCGTCGCGCTGCTCAACGTCCAGCAGGGCTTCGGCTTCGTCAGGAGCCTGCTCTACGGCTTCGGTTCCGCCGTCGGCTTCACCCTGGTTCTGCTGGTCTTCGCCGGCCTGCGCGAACGCCTCGCCCATGCCCGCGTGCCGGCCGCCTTCGCCGGCGCGCCGATCGCCTTCATCACCATCAGCCTGCTGTCGCTCGCCTTCATGGGCTTCTCGGGCATGAATATCGGAGGTTGAGGACATGATCGCCGCCATCCTGAGCCTGACCCTGCTGGGCGCCGCCCTCGGCCTGCTGCTCGGCATCGCCGGGCGTTATCTCGCGGTCGAGGGCAATCCGCTCAACGCCGAAGTCGAGGCGCTGCTGCCCGGCACCAACTGCGGCCAGTGCGGCTTTCCCGGCTGCGCCGGCGCGGCCGCCGCGATCATCGACAATCTCGCGCCCGCCACCTGCTGCCCGCCCGGCGGCAAGGCGGTGGCCGCCGCCATCGCCGAGCGGATCGGCCTGGCGCTCGACCTCTCCGGCGTCGCCGACCAGGGGCCGCAAATCGCCACGGTCAGCGAGGAAATCTGCATCGGCTGCTGCCGCTGCCTCAAGGTCTGCCCGACCGACGCCATCGTCGGCGCCGCCAAGCAGATCCACAACGTCCTGCGCGAGGCCTGCACCGGCTGCGCGGCCTGCATCGAGCGTTGCCCCACCGAGGCGATGAGCATGCGGCCGGTGCCCGTTACCCTGCAGCACTGGGTCTGGCCCAAGCCGGCTTTTGCCTGAGAGCGCGATCATGGGATTCATGGAACGATTCGTCAGCAAGCTCGGCAGCCATTGGGGCGTCCATCCGGACGACCGCAAGCGTCCCGCCGCCGACGCGCCGGTGCGCCGCATGCCGATGCCGGCGCGGCTCTACGTGCCGCTGCTGCAGCACATCGGCACGGCGGCGCGGCCGACTGTGCTGGTCGGCCAGCAGGTGCTCAAGGGCCAGCCCGTCGCCGAGCCGCAGGGCATGGTCTCCGCCGCGATCCACGCGCCGACCTCGGGTACCGTGGTCGCCATCGGCGAGATCGCCGCCCCCCATCCCTCCGGCCTGCCGCTGGCCGCCGTCACCATCGAGGCGGACGGCGAAGACCGCTGGGCCGACCTGGTCGGCGCCAGCGATCCCTTCGCCATCGACCCCTTGGAGATCGGCAAGCGCGTCGCGCGCGCCGGCGTGGTGGGCATGGGCGGCGCAGCCTTCCCGTCGGCGGTGAAGCTCACCGGCAGCCTGCGCGCGAAGATCGCCACGCTGATCGTCAATGGCGGCGAGTGCGAGCCCTATCTCTCCTGCGACGACCGGCTGATGCGCGACCGCGCGGCGGAGGTCGTCGACGGCATCCGCATCGCGCTGCACGCCACCGGCGCCCGGGTGGCGCTGGTCGGCATCGAGGACAACAAGCCCGAGGCCATCGCCGCGATGAGCCGGGCCGCCGAGGCGTACGGGGAAATCAAGGTGAAGCCCGTGCCGGCGCGCTATCCGATGGGCTCGGAAAAGCAGTTGATCCTCACTCTCACCGGGCGCGAGGTGCCGGCCACGGGCCGGCCGTCGGATGTCGGCGTGCTGGTGCATAACGTCGGCACCCTGGTGGCCGTGCGCGAGGCGATCCGCTTCGGCCGGCCGCTGGTGTCGCGCCTGATCACGCTCAACGGCGGCGCCATGCGCGCGCCGGGCAACATCGAGGTGCCGATCGGCGCCCTGGTCGAGGAGGTCGTCGCCTTCGCCAACGGATTCAAGGAGGCGCCCGCGCGCCTGCTGATGGGCGGGCCGATGATGGGCATGCAGCTGCCCGACCTGCGCGTACCCGTGGTCAAGGGCACCAGCGGCATATTGGCGCTCGGTGCCGCCGAGGTGGCAGAGCGCGAGCCCGCGCCCTGCATCCGCTGCGGCAGCTGCGTCAGGGCCTGCCCGGTCGGCCTGCTGCCGCTGGAAATGGCGCACCGTATCGCCAGCGCCGACTTTTCGGGCGCGGTGGGTCTCGGCCTCAAGGATTGCATCGCCTGCGGCTGCTGCGCCTATGTCTGCCCGGCGCGCATCCCGCTGGTGCAGTACTTCAACCACGCCAGGGGCGAGCTGGCCGCCCGGGAGCGCGCCAAGCTGCGCGCCGAGGCGGCCAGGAAACTCGCCGCCGCGCGCGCCGAACGCATCGAGCGCGAGGCGCGCGAGAAGGCCGAAGCCGCCGCGCGCCGCAAGGCGGAAAGGGACGCCGCCAGGAAGGCCGCCGCTCCCGCAACCACGACCGAGGAGGCGACGGCATGAGCCAAATCCGCGCCAGCGACCTGATCGCCTCGCCCCACGCCCACGATGGCGGCTCGGTGGGCCTGACCATGCGCCGCGTCATGTACGCGCTGACGCCCGCCACCCTGTTCGGCCTCTGGCTCTACGGCTGGCCGGCGATCAATCTGTTCCTCGTCACCGTCGCCAGCTGCCTGGTGTTCGAGTTCGCCAGCCAGCGGCTGATGGGCCGGCGTGCGAGCCTCGGCGACGGCTCGGCCCTGCTCAGCGGCTGGCTGCTGGCACTCACCCTGCCACCCTGGGCGCCCTGGTGGATCGGCGTGGTCGGCGGCCTGATCGCCATCGTCGTCGGCAAGCAGGTGTTCGGCGGTCTCGGCCAGAACCTCTTCAACCCGGCGATGGTGGCGCGCGTCGCGCTGCTGGTCTCCTTCCCGGTCGTCATGACCCAGTGGGTCGCGCCGCAGCCGCTCACGGCGCCGGCCTCCCCCGGCTTCGTCGCGGGCATGCGCATCACGCTGACGTCGCCGCCGCTGCCGGACGCCATCGCCTCGGCCTCGCTGCTCGGCCACGCCAAGACCGAGCTGTCGCGCGGCGTCGACCTGCTCCACGCCTTCGCCGCGCCGGGCGCGCCCACGCCGTCGGCGGCCGGCATGCGCGCCGGTAGTCTCGGCGAGGGCGCGGCGCTCTTGATCGTCGCGGGCGGGCTGTATCTGTTCTTTGCCGGCGTCATCGGCTGGCAGATTCCCGTCGCGGTGCTCGCCGGTATCGCCGTGCCGGCGGCCATCGCCCACGGCATCGACCCGGCGCGCCATCTCGGCGCCGCGGAGCATCTGCTCTCGGGCGCGGCCCTGCTCGGCGCCTTCTTCATCGCCACCGACTACGTCACCTCGCCGAACACGGCGGCCGGCCAGCTGATCTTCGGCCTCGGCGTTGGGCTGCTGACCTGGATCATCCGCGGCTGGGGCGGCTATCCGGAAGGCATGGCCTTCGCCGTGCTGCTGATGAACGCGCTGACGCCGGTGATCGACCGCTACGTCAAGCCCCGCATCCTCGGCCGCCGCCGCGACGGCCGCGAACTTGCACCGGTGCAATCATGAGGCTCGCCATGGATTTCGACACGCTGCGCGACCAGCTGCATTACCAGCCGATCTCGCTCGGCATCGTCGCCCTGCTGGCGAGCGGCGCCCTGTCGCTGGCCTACAGCGCGACCAAGGACCACATCGCCGCCGCCGAGCTGCGCGACATGCAGACGTCGCTGGCCCAGGTGATGCCCGCCGGCTTTGCCGACAACGACCTCCTGCAGGACACCGTGACGCTCGCCGGCGCCAGGGGCCAGCCGGTCAAGGTGCATGTCGCCAAGCAGGCCGGCGCCGCCACGGGCGCGGTATTCCAGGTCGCCGAGCGCGGCTACGCCGGCGACATCGTCGTGCTGATGGCGGTGGATGCCGCGGGCCGCGTGCTCGGCGCGCGCGTGCTCAAGCACACCGAGACCCCCGGCCTCGGCGACAAGATCGAGATCGCCAAGGCGCCCTGGATCGAAAGCTTCGCCGGCAAGTCCCTCGCCGACCCGGCCCCGGAGAAATGGGGCGTCAAGAAGGACAACGGCGTGTTCGACCAGTTCGCCGGCGCGACCATCACGCCGCGCGCCGTGGTCAAGGCGGTCAAGGGCGGGCTCGAATTCTTCGCCGCGCATCGCGCGGAAATCCTCGCCGGCGGCAAGGACGGAGGCAAGTCATGAGCGATACCGGGACCAAACTCGACTACCGCACCATCGTCAGGGACGGCCTGTGGGACAACAACGTCGTCTTCGCGCAGATGCTGGCGCTCTGCCCGGCGATGGCGGTCACCACCTCGGGCACCAACGGTCTCGGCATGGGCCTGGCGTCGACGGCGGTGCTGGTCGTCGCCAATGCCCTGGTTGCGGCGATCCGCCGGACCGTCAGCCTCCAGGTGCGCATCCCCGTCTTCATCGTGCTGATCGCCACGCTGGTGACCATGGTGGATATGGCGCTCAATGCCTGGCTGCACGATCTCTACAAGGTGCTCGGCCTGTTCATCGCCCTGATCGTGGTGAACTGCGCGATCCTCGGCCGCGCCGAGGCCTTCGCCAGCCGCAACGCCGTGCTGCCGTCCGTCGTCGATGGCCTGGCGATGGGCGCGGGCTTCACCCTGGCGCTGACGGCGATCGGCCTGATCCGCGAGTTCCTCGGCAGCGGCACGCTGTTCGCCCAGGCCAGCCAGCTGCTCGGCCCGGCCTTCGCCTTCCTCGAAATGCGGCCGCTGCCCGACTACGGCGGCGCGCTGCTGATGATCCTGCCCCCCGGCGGCTTCGCCGTGCTCGGTTTCCTGCTTGCCGGCAAGCGCGCGCTCGCGGCCCGGCGGGCGCGCCGGGCACCGGCCGGCTTGCCGCAAGGCGCATAGGAGGCGACATGCAGGTCGGCGTGACCTATTCCGAACCGGGCCGGCAGCTCTGGCTCGACATCGAGGTGCCGGAGGGCGCCACGGTGCGCGAGGCGATCGCGCGCTCGGGCATTCTCGCCCAGTTTCCGCACATCGATCTCGAAACACAGAAGGTCGGCGTCTTCGGCCGCCTCGTCAAGCCCGACACTGCGCTGCGGGCTGGCGACCGCGTCGAGATCTACCGCCCGATCGTCTGCGATCCGCAGACCGTGCCGCGCCGCGACCTGGGTGAGGGCGAGGAATAGTCCGCCGCGGCAAGATTACGGCGTCCCGGTCGGAAAGGTAGGCGCAATAAGGTTTTCGGGGTATTCCGGGTTTTGCCGCGATGCGCTATCGTTCCGGCCTTCGCGTCGCCGCCATGCGCGCCTTTCCGCGCGGGAAACGATCCGCGCCGCATGCACCCTGGAACCAACGATGGACACGCCGCAACTCTGGACCGGCTGCGATTTCGCCGAATCCCTCGACATCATCGATCAAGGGCTGCTCTGGCTGGACTCCGGGCTGCGCGTGCGCGGCCACAACCTCGCCTACCGGCGCATGCTCGACATTGAGGGCGAGCGGGCCTTCGTCGGCCGGCCCTATCGCGAGCTGCTGCAATTCCTGCTCGACCGCGGCGAATTCTTCGCCGCGCGGCCCGCGCGGCTCGTCGCCGAGCGCCTGGAATCGATGGCGCGGCGCGAGACCCTGCGCATCGAGCGCGTGCGCCCCAACGGCATGGCGCTGGCGATCACCGCCGCGCCGCTGCCCGCCGGCGGCTACATCTACACCTATCTGGACGTGACGCGCGAGCGTGCCGCGCGCGAGGCGCAGCGGCGCAACGCCAAGGCCACGGTGGTGGCGATGGCGAACTTCGCCGAGCACCGCGACACCGACACCGGCGTGCATGTGCTGCGCGTCGCGCGCCTGGTGGGCCAGACGGCGCGCAAGCTGATGGCGCGGCCGCGCTTCGCCGGCCAGATCGACGAGGAATTCATCGAGCATCTCGCCACCGCCTCGATCCTCCACGACGTCGGCAAGATCGCGACGCCGGACCGCATCCTGCTGAAGGCCGATGCGCTGACCGCCGAGGAGCGCGAGATCATCAAGCAGCACACCATCGACGGCGCCCAGCTGCTCAAGCAGGCCAAGCTGACCATGGGCCAGAGCCGCTACCTGGACCTCGGCATCGAGGTCGCGCTCCACCATCACGAATGGTTCGACGGCGGCGGCTATCCGCACGGCCTGGCCGGCGACGCGATCCCGCTGGCGGGACGCATCTGCGCGGTGGCCGACGTCTTCGACGCGCTCACCTCGCGCCGGCCCTACAAGCAGCCCTGGGAGACCGCGCGCGCCCTCGAACTGATCCACGCCCAGAGCGGCAGCCAGTTCGACCCCGACGTGGTGACGGCTTTCGTCGACGTGATCCGCGAGCGCGAAAGCGTCTGCCTGGTGCGCTGGAGCGACGCCCTGAGCGTCGGCAACCCGCACATCGACGAGCAGCACGGCATCCTGCTCGACACCATCAACCAGCTCGCCAGCGCCGAGAGCCTGCACAACCACCATGCCGTGGCGATGATCATCGACGAGCTGGCGAGCTACGCGGTGTTCCACTTCGACTACGAGGAAAAGCTCATGGCGCGCAGTGGCTACCCCCATCTGGAGGAGCACCGGGTGATCCATCAGGTGTTCGTCAAGTGGGTGGCCGACTTCCGCGACGAATACGCGACCTACGGCAAGCGGCCGCTCGGCGAGTCGGTGCTGAGCTTCCTGCGCGACTGGCTGAGCCACCACATCCTCGGCGAGGACCAGCGCTACCGCGAGTACATCCGCGACAGCGGCTGAGTGCCGTTCAGTGGCGCCGGCGTGGCGCCGCGCCGGGCGCGGCCGGGCCGCGGCCCTCGATGTGGCGGAAGTTGATGCGGCCCTTGCTCAAGTCGTAGGGCGACAGTTCGAGCGTCACCTTGTCGCCGGCGAGGATGCGGATGTGGTGCTTGCGCATCTTGCCCGCGCTGTAGGCGACGAGGTTGTGGCCGTTGTCGAGGGTGACGCGGTAGCGCGAGTCGGGCAGGACTTCCATCACCACGCCGTTCATTTCGATGAGTTCTTCTTTTGCCATCGTGTTCTCCTGGGGCGGGCAAGACCGGCGGCGCGGCGCGGGCCAGGCGGCGGTCATGCCGAGACCAAAAAGAAAAAGCCCGGCATGCGCCGGGCCTTTCCGGTTGAGCGGCAGCTGCGGCATGGCTTCAGCCATGCCGGCCGGCCGTTCAGTCGATGCTGCGGATGTTGGCGGCCTGCTGGCCCTTGGGGCCGCTGGTGACGTCGAAGCTGACGCGCTGGCCTTCCTTCAGGGTCTTGAAGCCCTGGGACTGGATCGCGGAGAAATGGGCGAAGAGATCGTCGCCGCCGTTTTCCGGGGTGATGAAGCCGAAGCCCTTGGAGTCGTTGAACCACTTCACGGTACCGTTTGCCATGTCTTGAATTTCCTTGAAAAACTGAAAAAAGGGGATTGCCCCCGGGATGGGACGACTATCAAGACGGCGGAACGATGAAGGGAAAATACCGCGGAAATGACCGAAACTGCGCGGGAACTGCGGGTACTGAGCCGAACAACTATGACACTGCTTGAGAATCGCTGGCGCGCACTATGCGCCCGATCGGAAAATAAAGCAAACGTTATTTCGCCGCTGCGGGTAGCCGGCGCCGGCGAATTTCCCGCGCGGCCTCAATCGCAGTTCGCGGTCGCCAGCCAGTCGTCGAGGCTGCCCAGGTCGGCGGGAGGGAAGGCGTAGCCGGTAAGCGGGCCGTGGTAATAGACGCGGCCGTCGCGCAGGCCCAGGTAGGCGTCGGTGGCCGCGTAGTGGCGCAGGTAGTAGCCGGCCAGCGTCTGCGAGGCCGTGTTCGCCGGGGCGAACCAGTCGGGATAGCCGCGCTCCGCCCAGCCGAACAGGCAGTCCGCGCCGGCGACTTGCGCCGCGCCGATGAAGCTCGCGCCGACGCTGGCGTCGCCGTTCAGGGTCAGGGCGCAGCTGGTCGCCGTGCCGTCGCAGGCGCCGCTCCAGCCGGTGAAGCGGCCGCCGGAGGGCGGCGTTGCGGCGAGCGTGACGCTGGTGCCGCTCAGGTAGCTCTCGACGCAGTCCGTGCCGCAGTCGATGCCGGCCGGGCTGCTGGCCACCGTGCCGCCGCCGCTGGCGGAAACCGTCAGCGTGTAGGCGGACAGCGTGGTCGCGTAGCTGGCGGTCAGCGTCACGCCGGAGTAGGCGGCGTAGCCCTTGAGCAGCACGTAGTAGGTGCCCTGTGCCGGCGCCGCGAACCGGCAGCTTTCGGTGGTATCCGGATTCTCCGAGACGCAGTCGTAGTCGCTGCCGGTGGGGATCGCGTCGCGGCGCACGAACATGTCCGCGTCGCCGCTGCCGCCGCCGGTCCTGATGTGCAGGTCGGCCGCTCCGGCGGGCACGGCGAGCGCGTAGAGCGTCTCGCTGTTGAGCGCGCCTGCGAGTTGCGTCAGGGGCATCCCCTGGCTCAGGCCGCGCACGAAGTAGGCATCCACCGCGTGCGGTTCGTTCATCGTCAGGCTGCAAGCCGCCGCGCTGCCGCCGCAGGCGCCGCCCCAGCCGGCGAAGCCGTAGCCGCTCGCCGGGGTTGCCGTCAGGGTCACGGCGGTGCCAGCGGCGTGGATTGCCACGCAATCGCTGCCGCAATCGATGCCGCTCGCCGCGACCGTGCCGCCCTCGCTGCGATTCACCGTCAGCGCGTATTCGGCTGCACCGCCGGCGTTGAGCCATTGCTTGAGGGCGGCGTTGTAGGCGAGGTCGAAGCGGCCGTAGGTGTCGGTGCCGCTCGAATAGCAGCTGCTGCTGCCGGCATAGAGCGCGCCGACCAGGTAGTGGTTGCCGTCCTCGTGGGCAACCCAGATGCCGGAGCCGCTGCTGCCGGATTCGGTGACGCCCTCTTGCCAGCTCACCGCGATGTATCGCGCGTCCGCCGCCGCGGCGCTCTCGCAATACACCGCCCCGCCGGGATCGTCACTGCAGGCCTCGTAGCCGGCGACGTAGCCGAAGCTGATCTTCTGCAGGTCGCCGCTCGGGTGGTGCAGGCCGACGATCTCGGTGTGGCGCGCCGGCAGCTCCGGCAGCCAGCCGGCGAAGATCGCGCCGGCCGGCGCGTCCTGCTTGAGCTTCATGAAGCTGGTGTCGGTGGCGGAACTGTTGTAGAGCAGGGTGGCGCCGCCGGCGAGCAGTTTCGAGCCGGGAAAGACGCCGTAGCCGTTGCAGCTGGAGGAGCGGTAGAACCAGGTGGTCTCGACGGTCGAGGCGATGGTCTGGCTATCGATGCAGTGGTTGGCGGAGAGGAGGTAGGGGGTGAAACTGTTGGCGCGGTCGGCGAGCAGGGTGCCCGAGCAGACGTAGGCATAGCCGTCGTCGACGAAGTCCACGAGGGCGACCGACTTGCTGTAGTCCACCCAGCTGCTCAGGTAGCAGCTGACGTCGAGGTTGCAGGCGGCGGCGCGGCGGGTGGTGTGCTCCGTCTCGTGTTGCCGGGGCGTGGCGAACAGGTGGGAGATGCGCGGCAGGGCGACGCGCAGCGCCTCCGGCGCGACGCCGGCCGGCAGTTCGACCTCCAGCGTCGCCTCGTCGCCGGCGACGAAGGGCAGCCAGTAGGTGTGCGCCGCCGTGCCGGCGGCGCCGCTGGCGCGATTCTGCGCGAGGGTGGCGAGGATCTCGCCGCCGCCGACCTCATGCACCGTGGCGCGCTCCCGCTGCGCATAGACGCGCAGGATCGCCGCGCGCGGCAGGGATTCGATGCGCAGGCCGATGCGCAGGCCGGCGGCGTCGGGCGACTCGATGCCGACGGCGGCGACGCGCGCGCCGTCGGGCAGCGTCTCCCAGTCCAGTTGGCTGGCGAGGGCGGCGCTGTCGCCGAGCGCCGCGACCTCGCGCGGGAAGCCGATGCGCGGGCGCACGCCCTTGGCGTCGTCCCGGGCGGAGCGTTCCCGCGCCAGGCGGGCGGCGGGCAGCTTGCCGAGCGCGACGCGCCGGGCCTGGCTGGCGCGCGCGGCGGGCGCGGGTGGGGCGACGGCGGCGCGCTGGTTTGCGTAGGCGGCCACCGGCCTGGCGGGCGCCTCGGCGGTGAGCGGCAGGGCGCGCGCCGGGCCGGCGCACAGCAGCAGGCCGAGGGCCAGGCACCGCAGGGCCTGGGCCAGCGGGAATCGCGGGGTGGATGAATCGTTGCGCTGGAGGTTCATCGGGGAACGGCCGGCTCGGCGAGGACGGAATGACGTGGTCGATTATCGCGCGCCGCGGCCCCGCCGGGGACTCACCGTGCCGCCAGCGCCGACTTTTCCCACGGGCGCAATGTCGAGGGGGGGCGGAGCCGGCCGGAAAGGGGATGTGGGGCTGGCCGACTCCGCGGTGCTGCAAGCGGCGGATCAGTGATCGAGCTGGGTGGCGTCGCGCAGCAGGTGCAGGACGATGTCGCCGCGCTGGGTCTCGGTCAGATCGAGGGAGCAGTTGGTCTTGGTCACGCTGCCCGTGAAGGTCTGGGCGGCCAGGTCGTAGCTGCCGGTCTTGGTCCAGGTGCAGTTGCGCGTCACGCTGTCGGTGCCGTTGGTGACGGTCGTCGCGTAGGTCGAGGTCAGGTCGAGTGCATAGACGTCGGTTCCGCTCTGCGTCAGCGTGCCGCTGGTGACGACGCTGCCGTCGTGGGTGGCGCCGCCCTCGACGCAGGCGGTCAGCACGACGCTGGCGGCGAGGGCGCCGGTCGCCGGATCGTAGCTGCCGGTCAGGGCGCGCGTGCCGCCGCCGCGGCAGGTGCGGCTGATGTCGATGTTCACGGCACTGGCCGGCACCGTCGCGGCGGGCGTCGCCGCCGCTGCGCCGGCCGGCCCCGGGCCATGGCCGCCATGGGCCAACGCGAGCGGAGCGCAGGCCAAGCCTGCCGCCAGCGCGAGCAGGGATGGAAGATTCCGTTTCATGATGGACACTCCCTAGTCAGAAGATTGGCAGACATGGAAATGCCTGCTGAATCCAGCATAGACAAGACGCGCGTAAAAAACCGTTAAGAAGTTGTAACCGCGCCGTGCCTACAGCGTCGCCCAGCTCGCCTCGTAGGCGCCGCCGATGACGAGGTATTCGCCCTCGCCCTGCAGCACGCCGGGCATGAGGCCGCAATGGAACAGCACCTTGGCGGTTGGTACCGCGACTTCGAGGATGTAGTCGCCGAACTCGCCGGCGCGCTCGCGTTCGTGGCTGAAGGACGAGATGTTGTTGAGCAGCAGCACGCGCCGGCCGCTCGGCGCGGCGCCGAGCGTCTCGTGGGCGTCGACGCGATTCACGCCGCGGTAGAGCGTCAGGCGGTCCGGCGCGTCCTGGCGCGCGAATTCGTACTGGCAGTAGGCGAACACCAGGTCGAGCTGCGCTTCGAGGGCATTGGTGCCGTAGAGTCCCTCGGCGCGCATCCGCTCGTAGCGCCGGTAGGCGGCGTCGCCGGGATCGTGCAGTTCGCCGCCGTGGTGGCGCGGCGTCAGGCCGAAGCGCGATTCGACCCAGCCCTTGAGCACCGCCGCCTCGCGGCCGTCGGGATCGAAAGCCCAGCCGCGGATGACGCGCATCCAGTTGGCATTCGCCCGGCTCTTGCGCGCGTGTTCCGTGAGGCCGATCTCCTCGGGATGCTCGATGCGGAACATCACGGTGAGGTAGTCGCGGAACACCGCCGCGCGCTGGTGCGCCAGCCGGAGCCGGTCGAGCCGCGCGAACAGCTCGCCGTGCAGTTCGGCGACGCCGTCGAGCGCGAGGGGCGTCGGATGGCGCTGGAAGGTCAGGCTGCCGAGGATCACCGCCGGCAGGTTGCAGCGGTTGATCGGCAGGCGCGCGCTCTTCGGCAGGCTGGGCGCCTTGTCGTCGTTGCGACAAAGAGCGGGTGCATTGTCGCAAGTCGAATAAAGCGCGCTCATCGTTCGCCTTGGAAATACCTTCTATGAATCATTGCCTTGCATGCGTCGGCGTGGTTGGCACAGTCCTTGCCAAAACAGGGTCGTGAGCGGCGCGACTCCGCGCCGACAACGGATTCACGATCCACATTTCGATACGCAAAGGAGATTCTACGATGGCTAAGCTGCGGCAATGCGCGATTTACGGCAAGGGTGGCATCGGCAAGTCCACCACGACCCAGAACCTGGTATCGGCGCTGGCCGAATCCGGCAAGAAGGTGATGATCGTCGGCTGCGATCCCAAGGCCGACTCGACCCGCCTGATCCTGCACTCCAAGGCCCAGACCACCGTCATGCACCTGGCGGCCGAGGCCGGCTCGGTCGAGGATCTGGAGCTTGAAGACGTGATGTCGATCGGCTTCGGCGGCGTCAAGTGCGTCGAGTCCGGCGGTCCCGAGCCCGGCGTCGGCTGCGCCGGCCGCGGCGTCATCACCGCCATCAATTTCCTGGAAGAGGAAGGCGCCTACGACGAAGACCTCGACTTCGTGTTCTACGACGTGCTCGGCGACGTGGTGTGCGGCGGCTTCGCCATGCCGATCCGCGAGAACAAGGCCCAGGAGATCTACATCGTCTGCTCCGGCGAGATGATGGCCATGTACGCGGCGAACAACATCGCCAAGGGCATCGTCAAGTACGCCAACTCGGGCGGCGTGCGCCTCGCCGGCCTGATCTGCAACAGCCGCAAGACCGACCGCGAGGACGAGCTGATCGAGGCCCTGGCCGCCAAGCTCGGCACCCAGATGATCCACTTCGTGCCGCGCGACAACGTCGTGCAGCATGCCGAGATCCGCCGCATGACCGTGATCGAGTACGACCCGAAGGCCAAGCAGGCCGACGAGTACCGCGCCCTCGCCAGCAAGATCGTCAACAACACCAAGTTCGTCATCCCCACGCCGCTGGAGATGGAGGAGCTGGAGGAGCTGCTGATGGAGTTCGGCATCATGGAAGCGGAAGACGAGTCGATCGTCGGCAAGTCGAAGGCCGCCGAAGTCGCCGCCGCCTGAACGCGCAAGCATCCCGACCATCACTTACCGCGCGCCGCGCCGATCCGCAGGCCGCGCGCCCAAGGAGAAATCAGATGTCCAAGTTGACCCGCGAGGAAGCCCAGGCCCTCATCCAGGAGGTGCTGGAGGTATATCCGGAAAAGGCGAAGAAGGACCGCGCCAAGCACCTGATGGTGAACGACACGTCCCTCGAATCGTCGAAGAAATGCATCACCTCCAACCGCAAGTCGCTGCCCGGCGTGATGACCATGCGCGGCTGCGCCTATGCCGGTTCGAAGGGCGTGGTGTGGGGCCCGATCAAGGACATGATCTCGATCTCGCACGGCCCGATCGGCTGCGGCCAGTATTCGCGCGCCGGCCGCCGCGCCTATTACGTCGGCACCACTGGCGTCGATACCTTCGGCGACATGTGCTTCACCTCCGACTTCCAGGAGAAGGACATCGTTTTCGGCGGCGACAAGAAGCTGACCAAGCTGATGGCCGAGATCGAAATGCTGTTCCCGCTCAACAAGGGCATCTCGGTGCAGTCCGAATGCCCGATCGGCCTGATCGGCGACGACATCGAGGCGGTGTCGAAGAAGGTCGCGGCGGAAATCAGCAAGCCGGTCGTGCCGGTGCGCTGCGAGGGCTTCCGCGGCGTTTCCCAGTCCCTCGGCCACCACATCGCCAACGACTCGGTGCGCGACTGGATCCTCTCCAACCGCGACGGCCAGGCCTTCGAGAAGACGCCCTACGACGTGGCGATCCTCGGCGACTACAACATCGGCGGCGACGCCTGGGCCTCGCGCATCCTGCTCGAGGAGATGGGCCTGCGCGTCGTGGCGCAGTGGTCCGGCGACGGCACCCTGGCCGAGATGGAGAACACCCCGAACGTCAAGCTCAACCTGCTGCACTGCTACCGCTCGATGAACTACATCGCGCGCCACATGGAGGAGAAGTACGGCATCCCGTGGATGGAATACAACTTCTTCGGCCCGACCAAGATCGCCGAGTCGCTGCGCGCCATCGCCGCCCACTTCGACGACAAGATCAAGGAAGGCGCCGAGCGCGTGATCGAGAAGTACACCCCGATCATGAACGCCGTGATCGCCAAGTACAAGCCGCGCCTGCAAGGCAAGAAGGTCATGCTCTATATCGGCGGCCTGCGGCCGCGCCACACCATCGGCGCCTACGAGGACCTCGGCATGGAAGTCATCGGTGCCGGCTACGAGTTCGCGCACAACGACGACTACGACCGCACCATCAAGGAGATGAAGGACGCGACGCTGATCTACGACGACGCCACCGGCCATGAGCTCGACGAATTCGTCAAGGCGCTCAAGCCCGATCTGGTCGGTTCCGGCATCAAGGAAAAGTACGTCTATCACAAGATGGGCGTGCCCTTCCGCCAGATGCACAGTTGGGACTACTCCGGCCCCTACCATGGCTACGACGGTTTCGCCATCTTCGCCCGCGACATGGACATGACGGTGAACAACCCGTGCTGGAACATGCTCAAGGCGCCCTGGCTGAAGCAGGACGCGGCCGCCCTGCAGCAGGCCGCCTGACCGGCAGACCAATTCATTCCACTTGCGCCCGCGTCCACGGATTGGTGGCCGGGCAAAGGAGACCGAGATGCAAACCCTAGATGACATCAAGCCGAGCTACCCGCTGTTCCGCATGGACGAGTACAAGGGCACGATCGGCCGCAAGCGTGAAAAGTTCGAGGAAGTTCACGACAAGCAGAAGGTCGCCGACACCTTCGCCTGGACGACCACCAAGGAATACCAGGATCTCAACTTCAAGCGCGAGGCGCTGACCATCAACCCGGCCAAGGCCTGCCAGCCGCTCGGTTCCGCCCTGTGCGGCCTGGGCTTCCACAAGACCATGGTCTACATCCACGGTTCGCAGGGTTGCGTGGCCTACTTCCGCACCTACTTCAACCGCCACTTCAAGGAACCGATCGCCTTCATCGCCGACTCGATGACGGAAGACGCGGCCGTGTTCGGCGGCCAGAAGAACATCCACGAAGGCCTGGCCAACGCCTCCAAGCTCTACGGCGCCGAAATGATCGCCGTGTCGACCACCTGCATCGCCGAGGTGATCGGCGACGACCTGAACGCGTTCATCAACAACGCCAAGAAGGAAGGCTACATCGCCCAGGAATTCCCGGTGCCCTTCGCCCACACCCCGTCCTTCGTCGGCAGCCACGTCACCGGCTGGGACAACATGGAAGAGGGCATCCTGCGCTATTTCACCTTGAACGCCATGGAGGGCAAGGAGCCGGGCAAGAACGGCAAGATCAACATCGTGCCGGGCTTCGAGACCTACCTCGGCAACTACCGCGTCGTCAAGCGCATGCTGAAGGAAATGGACGTGTCCTTCACCATGCTGTCCGATCCGGAAGAAGTGCTCGACACCCCGGCCGACGGCGAGTTCCGCATGTACGCGGGCGGCACCACCATGGACGAGGTGAAGGACGCGCCGAACGCCATCACCACCTTCCTGATGCAGCCGATGGGCCTCGACAAGACCAAGAAGTTCGTCGAGAACACCTGGAACCACGAGGTGCCGAAGCTCAACATCCCGATGGGCGTGGATTGGACCGACGAGTGGCTGATGAAGATCTCGGAAGTCACCGGCAAGCCGATCCCCGCGTCGCTGACCACCGAGCGCGGCCGCCTGATGGACATGATCACCGACAGCCATGCCTGGCTGCACGGCAAGAAGATGGCCGTCTTCGGCGATCCGGACTTCACGCTGGGCATGGTCAAGTTCCTGATGGAGCTGGGCGTCGAGCCGACCCACGTCGTCTGCCACAACGGCAGCAAGCGTTGGCAGAAGCAGATGGACAAGCTGCTGGCCTCCAGCCCCTACGGCGCCAACGGCAAGTCCTACCCGGGCGCCGACCTGTGGCACCTGCGCAGCCTGTGCTTCACCGACAAGCCGGATTTCATGATCGGCAACAGCTACGGCAAGTTCATCCAGCGCGACACCTTCCACAAGGGCAAGGAGTTCGAGGTACCGCTGATCCGCATCGGCTTCCCGATCTTCGACCGTCACCACCTGCACCGCATGACCACGCTGGGCTACGAGGGCGCGATGTACATCCTCACCACGCTGACCAATGCCGTGCTGGAGCGTCTCGACGAAGACACGAAGTTCCTCGGTGTCACCGACTACAACTTCGACCTGGTTCGTTAATCCTCAATGTCGGCGGGGCCCGCCCCGCCGACCACAAGGAACCGCCTCATGGCCAACATCATGATTCGCAAGGGCGCCGATGGTTATGTGTTCTACATGCCCAAGCGCGACATCGAGGATCAGATCACCTCGCTGGAGTTCGACACCCCGGAAAAGTGGGGCGGCGAGATCAAGCTCAAGAACGGCGGCATCTATTTCATCGAGCCACAGACCGCTCCCGAGCGCCTGCCCTATTCCGTGCGGGCCAAGCGGATCGACGGCGTCGAATAAATATCCATTCAAGGAGAAACATCATGGCAATGAAAATCGTCCAAGCGGAATGCACCTCCTGCGGCGACTGCGTGCCGGTCTGCCCGACCAAGTCGATCACCGACAAGGGCGGCATCTTCAAGATCAACAAGGACACCTGCACGGAGTGCGAGGGCGAAGCCGATTCGCCCAAGTGCGTGATCGCCTGTCCGGCCGGCGACGCTTGCATCGTGTATCTCTGATGCGCGGCCGCTCCCTCCTCCCGGAGCGGATCGGCCCGCCGCGCTCGAAAGGAGCACCGACATGACGACTTCCTCCATGACCCGCGAAGCCGCGCTGCGGCTCGGCCTGGCGGCGCACGCACTGACCGGGCTGGCCGTGTCCGCCCTGGTGCAGGGCATCGCCGGCCGCTTCGGCCTGCCGCTCACCGAAGACAAGCTGGCCTGCATCACCGTCACCGACCTGCGCGCCATCATCGCCGGCGACGAGCATGCCGACCAGGACTGCCAGGTCGGCTACGACATGGAAACCCTCAAGCGCGCCGTGCGCCTGCTGTGGGGCGAGGGCGTCGAGGGCAGCGATCTGCCGGCGCTCGATGCCTACGCCGAAGGCGACATGCCCGGCTCGATCCGCGTTGCCTGCGCCTCCAACAGCGGCGAGGAGATCGACGGCCACTTCGGTTCCTGCGAACGCTTCCTGATCTACCAGCTTTCGCCGACGGAGACGCGCCTGGTCGCCGTGCGCTCGACCCTCGAAGCCGACCACGCCGAGGACCGCAACCTCGCGCGCGCCAGCCTGATCGGCGACTGCCAGGTGGTCTACCTGCAGTCGATCGGCGGACCCGCCGCCGCCAAGGTGGTGCGCGCCGGCGTGCATCCGGTCAAGCTGCGGGAAAAAGTCGGCGCTGGCGGCACGGTGAGCGCGGCGGCGCGCGAGGTGCTGACGCAACTGCAGCGCGCACTGCTTAGCCCGCCGCCCTGGCTCGCCAAGGTGATGGGCGTCGAGGCGGCCTCGCTGGCCGTCTATCGCGAACTCGCAGCGGCGGAAGAGGAATGACGGCCGGCGTCGCCGCCGAACTGCTCGACGGCGTGCTGGCTCATGTCGCCAGCGCGCCGGTCGGCACCTACGAGGCGTTGCTGGCCGAGTTGCGCGCCGCCTTCCCCGGCCGGCACATCTCGGTCTGCGGCGAGGACGACGTCTCGCCGCGCCTCAAGCCGGCGGCGGAAAACGCCGTCTGCCAGATCTACTACGTGGCCAGCGGCGAGCACTGCCTCAGCCTGACGAACGACGCGGCGGCGGCCACCGGCATCGTGGTGGCCTTGCGCGGTGAAGACGACTGAGCCGGCGCCGGCCGCCCATGATCCGGTTTGCTCCCTCCTTTGCGCCACCTGTCCCCATGCGGCCAGCCTGTTGCCGGCCGGGCGCTGCCGTCCGCGGGAGGCCTGCATCCTCGCCATGAGCGGCCGGCAGATGGACAACTTCCTGCGCGCCAATCCCGAGACCGCGACGACCTACCTGGCCGACGCGCATTGGGAGCGACGCGCCATCGCCGCGCGCCATGCGCCGCTCGACGCCGTGCGTCCCCTCGTCCGCGATCCCGACGAGGCGGTGCGGCGCGTCGTCGCCACGCGCCTGCCACCCGGGGAGTTGCTGGCGCTGCGCCGCGACCCGGACCGCGAGGTGCGCATCGCCGTCGCCTCCCGGCTGCCGGCGGACGGTCTGCTGGCGATGGCCGGCGACGCCGACTACATGGTGCGCGTGATCGTCGCGCGGCGCCTCTCCCACGGCCGCCTGCCGCGGCTGCTGGGCGACCCGGACCGCGAGGTGCGCAAGACCGTGGCCCGGCGTTTGCCGGCCTTTGCGCTCGGCAGGCTGATCGCCGACCCCGAACCCGAGGTGCGCCGCATCGTCGCCGAGCGCGCCCTGCCCGAAACCGCCGCCCGCTTGTTGAACGATCCGGACTGGACGGTGCGCTTCACCGCCGCCGGCCGCGCGCCGCGCGCGGCGCTGCGCGCCCTGCTCGACGACCCCGAACCCGAAGTCCGCCGCGCCGCGTGGGAACGCCTCGCGGCGGACGACCCAGCAGAGG
>JANJVS010000076.1 GCA_024709955.1 Rhodocyclaceae bacterium | reverse complement strand
GGACGAGAAGTCCGAGTTCCTCTCCTACCTCAAGCTGTGGACCGCCGCCGACGAGGTGTGGAAGCACGAGACCTCGAACAAGCAGCGCCAGTGGTGCCGGTCCAATTTCATCAACTGGCTGCGCCTGCGCGAATGGCGCGACGTGCATGGCCAGCTGATGACGCTCTGCCACGAGCACGGCTGGAAGGAAAACCAGCTGCCGGCCAGCTACGAGAGCATCCACAAGGCGCTGCTGACGGGCCTGCTCGGCCACATCGGCCTCATCAACGAGGAAGACAAGAACTACTTCGGCGCGCGCGGCATCAAGTATTTCATCCATCCCGGCTCGTCCTTGGCGAAGAAGGCGGGGCGCTGGATCGTCGCGGCGGAGCTGGTCGAGACCTCGCGCCTGTTCGCCCGCTGCATCGCGAAGATCGAGCCTGAATGGCTGGAGCAGGTCGGCGCCCACCTGATCCGCCGCCACGTCTACGAGCCGCATTGGGAAAAGGGCGCGGGCCAGGTGGTCGCCTGGGAGCGCGTCACCCTGCACGGCCTGACCTTGCATGCCAAGCGGCGCATCAACTACGGTCCGAAGGACCCGAAGCTCGGCCGCGAGATCTTCATCCGCGGCGCGCTGGTCGAGGGCGAGGTGGGCGAGGACTGGCTCAAGAAGTGGCGCTTCCTGCAGCACTACCAGAAGCTCAAGGCGGAGATCGAGCGCCTTGAACACAAGTCGCGCCGTCCCGACGTGCTCGTCGACGACGCGCTGGTGTATGCCTTCTTCGACGCCATCGTCCCCGAAGGCATCACGACGCTGGTCGCCTTCGACAAGTGGCGGCGCGAGGCCGAGCAGGAAAACCCCAAGCTGCTGTTCCTCGACAAGGACCAGCTGATGCGCCACGAGGCAGCGGGCATCACCACCGACGCCTTCCCGCCCCATCTCGAACACCGCGGCCAGAAGTTCAAGCTCGTCTACAAGCACGATCCCGGCGCGGCGGACGACGGCGTCAGCTTGTCGCTGCCCCTTGCATCCTTGAATCAGGTGCCGCAGACGCGGATCGAATGGCTGGTGCCGGGCCTGCTCAAGGAGAAGGTCGTCGCGCTGCTCAAGACCCTGCCACAGAAATACCGCCACCGTTGCCAGCCGCTGGACGCCTTCGCCGATGAGTTTTGCGACGCCGAGCACGACACGGACGAACCCTTGGCGAAGGCGCTGACCCGCGCCATCGAGGAGAAGATCGCCCTCAAGCTGCCCCTCGACGCGCTGCGCCCCGGCGAGCTGCGGCCGCACCTGTTCATGAATTTCCGCCTGCTCGACGAGCACGGCGGCACGCTCGGCTTCTCGCGCAACCTCGCCGAGCTGCGCGCGCAGCATGGCGACCGCGTGACCCAGGCGTTTACCGCCGCCGAGGTAAAAGTCGGCGCTGGCGAGACGGTGAGCGGCGCCGAGAAAAGCACGAGCTGGACCTTCGGCGCGCTGCCGGAACTTCTCGAAATCGAGGTCGCCGGCCGGCAGGTGATCGGCTTTCCAGCCCTCATCGACGACGGCGACGGCGTGCGCCTGACCGCCTTCGACACCGAGGACAAGGCGGCCGCCGAGCACCGCAAGGGCCTGGCGCGCCTGTTTGCGCTGCAGCTCAAGGCGCAGGTGCAGGCCATCGAGAAGCTGCCCGAGCTGCGCGCCATGGCGCTGCAGTTCATGCAGCTCGGCACGGAGAAGGAACTCAAGGATCAGCTCGTCGCCGCGACCCTGGAGCGCACCTGCCTGATGGCGCCGCTGCCCGCCGACGAGAAGAGTTTCACCGAGCGGCGCGACGCCACCAAGGGGCGCATCCTGCTGGTCGCCCAGGAGATCGTGCGCCTCGCCGCGACCATCCTCGCCGAGCAGACCGCCCTGCAGAAGAAGCTCGCCGCCGCGCAGAAGGCCTTTCCGCAAGCTTGCGCCGACATCGCGGCGCAACTGGCCGAACTCCTGCCCAAGCGCTTCATCGTCGCCACGCCCTACGAGCGTCTGCAGCACTATCCGCGCTATCTCAAGGCCGTCGCCCTGCGCCTCGACAAGGCGAGGAGCGACAGCGCCCGCGACGCGCGCCTGCTGGCCGAATGGCGCGGCCTCGCCCAGCCCTGGGAGCGCGAGTGGCTCGCCATGCGCAAGGCTGGCGTGATGGACGATTTCCTGCTGGAATTCCGCTGGCTGCTGGAGGAGCTGCGCGTCGCGCTGTTCGCGCAGGAGCTGCGCACGCCGAGTCCGGTCTCGGTGAAACGCCTGCAGAAGATGTGGGATGGAAGGACCAGGGGGTGACGGAGGGCTGATGGAAACGGTGACTTTCTTCAGGACGGTGGTGCGCGCGGGGCGCGACCTGCTGCGACCCGAGCTGTTGTTCCAGGCGATCTGGCCGCCGCTGGCCGCCTTCCTCGTCTGGTCGGTCGTCGCCTGGTTCGCCTGGATGCCGCTGGCGCAGTGGATCGCCGCCGAGCTGCCCGACTGGCAGTGGCTCAACTGGCTCGGCCCCTGGCTTTCCCATGTCGCCGTGTTCTTCGTCTTCGCGCCGCTGATCTACGCCACGACGCTGCTGCTGGTGGCGGTGTTCGCGCTGCCGCGCATGATGGCGATCATCGCCGCGCGCGACTATCCCGATGTCTCGCGCCAGGGCTCGGCCGCCGCCGCCTTCTGGGGCAGCCTCGCCAACACCGTCGCGGCCGGCGCGATCTTCGTCGCCGGCTGGCTGCTCACGCTGCCGCTGCTGCTGGTGCCCGGCGGCCTGCTGGTGCTGCCGCTGTTCTGGGCCGCCTGGCTCAACCAGCGCGCCTTCCGCTTCGACGCGCTCGCCGAGCACGCGCTGCCGGAGGAACGCCAGGCCCTGGTCGGCCGCGAGCGCGGCAGTCTTTACCTGGGTGGCATGCTGGGCGCGCTGCTGGCCTACGTGCCGGTGCTGCACATCCTGGCGCTACCCTACACGGCGATCCTGTTCGTCCATCTGTGCCTCGGCGCGCTGCGAGAACTACGCAAGCAACAAGGAGTGGCGGTATGAGAACCTACGGCCTGATCATCATCGGCGACGAGATCATGCGCGGCAAGCGTCAGGACAAGCACCTCGCCAGGTTCATCGAGATTCTCGGCGCGCGCGGCCTGCACTTCTCCTGGGTGCAATACCTCGGCGACGAACGCCCGCGCCTGATCGAGACGCTGCAACGGACCCTGGCGAGCGGCGACGTGGTGTTCAGCTGCGGCGGCATCGGCGTCACGCCCGACGACCACACGCGCCAGGCGGCGGCCGCCGCCGCCGGCGTACCGCTGGAGCTCAACCCGGATGCCGAGCGCGAGATCCGCGCGCGCATGGCCGAGATGGGCCAGCCGGTCACGCCCGCGCGGCTGGAACTCGGCACCGTGCCGGCCGGCAGCCGCATCATCCCGAATCCCTTCAACCGCATCCCCGGCTTCTCGTATCGGGACCACCACTTCCTGCCCGGCTTCCCGCAGATGGCCTGGCCGATGGCCGAATGGGTGCTCGACAGCTACTATGCCGACGACTTCCGCCAGGGCGCCGAGACCGAGGCTGCGATCCTCGTCTGGGACGGCCTCGAAGGCACCATGCTCGACCTGATGCGCCAGACCGAGGCGGACTTCCCCGGCCTTATCGTCTTCAGCCTGCCGACCTTCGGCAGCGAGACCGTGCGGCGCCACGTCGAACTCGGGGTGCGCGGCGAACCGGCGGCGGTGGCCGAGGCCATCGAGGTGCTCAAGGCCGGCGTGACGGCGCTGGGCTACCAGTACGACATCAAGGCCTGAGCCTGCCGCAAAAGTCGGCGCCGGTAAGACGGTGTCGCGGCTGCATTATTTCAGTTGTTGCCTTTGGCATATCGAGCGCCTAGACTAGACTGGTTTTTATTCTAGGAGTTATGACATGCCCGCGATATTGCGTGCCATCCGTGTCATGTTGTGCGGGCTGCTTTGCCTGTTTTCCGTTCATGCGCCCGGGCAGGTCGGCTCGACCGGCGGCGGCGTCAGTACCTACTTCGTCGGCTTCAAGGCGCAGGCGCCGGGAGAACAGCCCTTCATTTGGCCAGGGATTCGTATCGAGGACAGGCCGGATCAAACGCCGGTTCCGTTCGGAGAGCACAGTAGCGGGCAAAGCAAGGCCGATGTTGCTGCCGCTCTAGGCCTGGTCGGCGAGCTGGTGGGTATTCTTGATTCAATCAATGCCATCGTCGTGCGCGTCGATGCCGCCGAGGCGGCACGCTTGAGTCAGCTGCCGATCGTCGCCTATGTCGAGCCCGATGGCGTGGCCATCACCGGTTCGGCCCAGCCATTGCCCGAAGGCGGACATGCGACCTATCGGGATGGCGTGCTGACCCTGCCGCGCGTCGATACGCCCGAGCAGGTCGGGCAGTATCAGGACGCCAGTTTCAGCCTGCAGGCGGATGGCAGCTGGAAGCTGAATGGGCTGCGGTCCATTGGCAATTCCGGAGTCTCCAAGATCCCTGTCGATTCCATCGAGTTGGTGAAGGTAGAGGGTTTTCCCGTAGGGGCTTATCTCCGAGTCACCGCGTGGGGGTGGCCGTGTGGAATTGAGGGGAGGGCCCGGATTCTGCAGCGCCAAGTGGGGGCGCATTTCGATGTGACCATCAGCGCGCCTGTGCTCGTGTCAGACGAGACTTACGCCTGCCCTGCAGTTGTACAGCGCGTGCGCATGACCGTCCCGCTGCAGGTCTATGGCCTCGCTGCCGGCGCCTATACCTACGATGTCAACGGCGTGACCGGCGGTTTCTCCCTTGCGGCCGACAACCGCTATCCGGAAGACTGCGATTCCTCGCAGGTAGCTTATTGCCCGTGATCGAAAAGTCGGGGCTGGCGGGACGGTGGCAACGCAAAAAAAACCCCGGTCCAAGGACCGGGGTTGAAACGGTTCCGTTGCGGAACCGGAGGAGGAGACAAAAAACTGTTGCCGATCAGGCGGCCTTCTTCGCCTTGGGGGTCGATGCGCCGACGGCCTTGACGGTGGCGGAGGTGGCGGCGGCGACGTTGGCTTCGGCCATCTCGGCGACCTGCTTGGCGGCCTTGTTCATGGTCTCGTAGGCCGAGTTGGCGGCGGCGATCGCGGACTTGACGGCGGCGACGGCGACGTCGGAACCGGCCGGAGCGTTCTTGGCGGCCTTGTCCAGGGCGGTGCTGACGTTCTTGTTCAGCTCGACGTACTGGCTGTCGAGAATCTTCGAGAACTCATCCTGCGTCTGGGTGGCGATTTCATAGATGCTGCGGGAGTAGGCGACGGCCTTCTCGAACGCGGGCTGGGCCAGGGCGGTCTGCATGGAGATCAGCTCCTGCACATCCTTGGCGGCGAGCAGGGACTTGGCGTTGTTCACGCTGTCTTCCAGCAGGATGCGGGCGGTGTTCAGGTTCAGGGCGGCGAGGCGCTCGGCGCTGGCGAAGGCGGTGTTGGCGATGGTCAGCAGGGTCTCGACGTTGGCTTTGTTCGCGCCGGCGATTTGTTCGGGGGTGGTGTACATGGTGATCTCCAGAATTGAAAGTTTGAAAGTCGTGGTTCGATTCGGTTGGAACTAATTGCAGATTCCGTTTCTTTCACGCTTCCCGGAAGACTTCTCGGAAGAACCCCGGTACTGCTTGAAGCGTCATGTTGCAGTGCATCATGGGTTCAATTATATGAACGGAGAAAGCGAAGTCAACAATTTTTTGTGCGTTGCAGCAAAATATTTTTCATTTATGGATAAGCCCATTTTTATCAATGGGTTGAGTTTTTACGACGTGTCGGCGTCTGGGTGGTCGCCGGGCTGGGGCAGCCGGCGACGGGCACATGCTGCCCCGCGGCGACGCCGCGCGGGTAGGGCTCGGTGCGGGGGGGGGTCAGCGGGCCGGGGTTTCCGGCGTGGCGGCGGCCTTGGCGCTCTTGGGCAGGATGGTGGCGCGCACGCGTCCCTGGGCGCTGTTCTGGGCGGCGCCGGGCACGGCGGTGACCAGGTATTGCTCGGTCTTGCCGTCGTAGGAGATATAGTGGCCCTGCACTTCATCCACGCCGCTCCTGACGTGGGCGCGGTTGAAGAACTCGGCCTTTTCGCCGCGCGAGTCGTATTCGATGCGCTCGGCCCTGCCATCCACGTATTCGTTCTTGCCCTCGCGCTTCTGGCGGAAGCTGGCGAGGCCGTCGGCGCCGCCGGTGGCGACGCCTTTCTGGAAGCCCTCGGCATCCTGGGTGACGACCAGGCGTTCGGTGCGGATCACCAGCGTGCCCTGGGTCAGCACGACGTTGCCCTCGAAGACATGGACCTTCTTGACGTCATCCACCGTCACGCGCGCCGCTTCGAGATTGACGGGCTTGTCGCGGTCGGCGCGCTCCGCATGGACGGTGGGCGCGGCCAGGCCGGCGATGGCGCCGCAGACAAGGGAGAGGCGGAGGGTGCGCAGGGAGGCGGTCATGATTTTGCCTTGGATTTCGCTTTCGGTTTCGCTTGGGGCCTGGCTTTGGGCCGCGGCTTGGGCTGGGGACGGCTGGCGGCGGGCCGGACGACGGGCGTCGCGGCTGCCTGGGCCGGCGCGGCGCGGCGATGGAATATGCCATGAACGGGGCCTTCGAGGGTGTAGAAGGCCTTCTTGTTGTCGGCCGCCATCGCGCTGCCGGTCACCTGGGAGCGGCCCTGGACGATGGTGACGGGCACGTCGCTGTGGGCGGTTTCCTCATCCGGAAAGGCATCGAGCCGTTCGGTGACCAGCGTGGTGTCGGGCTTGCCGTTCGCGCCGGCGCGGGTGACGCGCACGTCGCCGCTGAGGCGCACGCGCTCGCCCTTGCCGTCGAGCACGGCCGCGCGGGCGCTGACGAAGGTGGGCGGCACGCGGTGGTAGGTCAGATGGGGCGACTCGACGTGCGTCGTGTCGTCGTCCGGATAGTGGCGCATGGCGTCGGCGCGCAGGGTGTGCTGCAGGGCGCCCTGCGGGTCGAAGCGGCGGATTTCGAAGCGTTCGACGATGTAGTCCGGATCGTGGCGCAGGCGGCCGTCGAGCTCGGGCGTCTCCTGGCGCGAGGCGAGATCGAGCCAGTAGGTGAGCCCAGCCAGCAGGCCGATGAGGAGGAGCGGGAAAAGCGCGGCGGCGGGATTGAAGCGGGAGTGCATGCCGCCGCGATCAGGAGAGATAGGGCGCCATGACGCGCTCCCAGCTGCCCTGGGCACGCAGGATGAACTCGCAGACCTCGCGCACGGCGCCGGCGCCCGCGGCGGCGCGCGCCACGTAGCAGGCGTGCTGGCGCACCAGGACGTGGCCGTCGGGGACGGTGGCGGAGAAGCCGCAGACGCGCAACAGCGGCAGGTCGATGACGTCGTCGCCCATGTAGCCGCACTGTTCGAAGGAGAGGTTTTCGCGGGCGAGCAGTTCGGCCATCGCCGCGCGCTTGTCCTCGATGCCCTGCAGCACGAGGTCGATGCCCAGGTTGGCGGCGCGGCGCTCGACGATGGAGGAATCGCGGCCGGTGATGATCGCCAGCTTGACGCCCGAGCGGGCCAGCAACTTGAGACCGAGGCCGTCGCGGCTGAAGAAGGCCTTGCCGAAATCGCCTTCGGGGCCGAAATAAAGCCGGCCGTCGGTCATCACGCCGTCGATGTCGAAACCCATGAGCCGCACGCCGGCGGCCTGTTCGTGGCAGTTCATCAGAGCACCTTGGCGCGGAAGAGGTCGTGCATGTTGAGGGCGCCGAGCAGCTGGCCGGCGGGGCCGGTGACCAGCAGCTGGCCGATCTTGTGGCGCTCCATCATCTCGACCGCCTCGACGGCGAGCCGGTCGGGGCCGATGGTGCGCGGGCAGTGGGTCATGATGGCGCCGACCGTCACCTGGCGCAGGTCGCCGAGCTTCTCCAGCGCGCGGCGCAGGTCGCCGTCGGTGAAGATGCCGGCGAGCGTGCCGCCGGCATCGAGCACGGCGGTCATGCCCAGGCCGCCGCGCGAGATCGCCAGCAGGGCGTCGGGCACGGCGGTGGTAGGGGGGACGGCGGGCACCTGGTCGGCGGGGCGCATGACGTCGCGCACGTGGGTAAGCAGCTTGCGGCCGAGCGCGCCGCCGGGATGGGAGCGGGCGAAGTCCTCGGAACCGAAGCCGCGCGCGTCGAGCAGGGCGACGGCGAGGGCGTCGCCGAGGGCGAGGGCCGCGGTGGTGCTCGCGGTCGGCGCGAGATTGAGCGGGCAGGCCTCCTCGGCGACGCCGGCGTCGAGGTGGATGTCGGCCTCGCGCGCCAGCGACGAGGCCGGGTTGCCGGTGATCGCGATGAGCTTGCCGCCCTGGCGCTTGACCAGCGGCACGATGGTCAGCAGCTCGTCGTTCTCGCCGGAGTTGGACAGCGCGATCAGCACGTCCTCGCGGGTGATCATGCCGAGGTCGCCATGCACCGCTTCCGCCGCATGGACGAAATAGGCGGGCGTGCCGGTGCTGGCCATGGTGGCGGCGATCTTGCGCGCGATATGGCCGGACTTGCCGATGCCGCTGACGACGACGCGGCCGTGGCTGGCGAGGATCAGCGCCACCGCGTCGGCGAAGGCGCCGTCGAGCCGTTCGGACAATTTATGGACGGCGTCGGCCTCGATGGCGAGGACGCGGCGGGCCATGGCGACGGCGCGAGCGGAGGCGGTGCTGGAGGTCATGGGGGAAGCGTCTGGCGGACTCGCGCGACGGGCACGATGGACGGTTATGATTGAGGCAAATTATAGCAATCCCGCCCCACGGACCGACGCGCAACCTTGACCCTCCACCTGATCCTTTTGCTGCTGGGCGCCGCCGTGCTGGCGGTGGTCGCCTGCCGCGCTGTCGGCCTGCCGCCGATCCTCGGCTATCTCGCGGTCGGCGCGCTGGCTGGCCCGCATGCCTTCGCGCTGCTGCCGGACAGCGCCAGCGCCCATCGGCTCGCCGAATTCGGCGTGGTGTTCCTGATGTTCACCATCGGCCTCGAATTCTCCCTGCCGCGCCTGTTCGCGATGAAGCATATCGTCTTCGGCCTCGGTCTGGCGCAGGTGGTGGTGACGCTCGCCGCGGTGGGGGCGGGCGCGCTGTTCTGGGGCGTCTCCTGGCAGGCGAGCCTGGCGCTCGGCGGGGCGCTGGCGATGTCGTCCACGGCGATCCTTTCCAAGCTGCTCGCCGACCGCCGCGAACTCGACGTCGCTCACGGCCGCGAGGTGATGGGCGTGCTGTTGTTCCAGGATCTCGCCGTCGTGCCGCTGCTGGTGCTGATCCCCGCGCTGTCGCAGCCCATCGATGCGCTGGCCGGCGAGCTCGGCCTGGCGTTGGCGAAGGCCGCCGCCCTGCTCGCGCTGGTGCTGTTCGTCGGCCAGCGTCTGATGCGCGCCTGGTTCGGCCTGGTGGCGCGGCGCAAATCGGGCGAGCTGTTCATGCTCAACGTGTTGCTGGTGACGCTCGGTTTCGCCACGGTCACCGAGCTGGCCGGCCTGTCGCCGGCGCTCGGCGCCTTCGTCGCCGGCATGCTGATCTCCGAGACCGAGTTCCGCTATCAGGTGGAGGAGGACATCAAGCCCTTCCGCGACGTGCTGCTCGGCCTGTTCTTCATTTCCACCGGCATGATGCTCGACCCGGCGGCGATCTGGCGCGACCTCGGCGGCGTGCTGGCGGTGCTCGCCCTGCTGCTGCTGACCAAGCTCGCCGTGGCCGGCGCATTGTCGCGCCTGCTCGGCGCCGGGCCCGGCACCGCGCTGCGCAGCGGGCTGTGGCTGTGCGCGGCGGGTGAGTTCGGTTTCGTGCTGGTGGCGCGCGCCACCGACACCGGCCTCGTGGACGCGCGGCTGATCCAGCCGGTGCTGGCCGCGATGGTGCTGTCGATGATCCTGGCGCCGCTGGTGGTGCTCTATTCCGACCGCCTCGTGCTGCGCCTGGTGGCCTCGGAATGGCTGACGCGCTCGATGCAGCTCACCCAGATCGCCGCGCGCACCGTGGCGAGCCAGCAGCACGCGATCCTCTGCGGTTACGGCAAGACCGGCCAGCACCTGGCGCGCTTCCTCGAAAAGGAGGATATCGGCTTCATGGCCCTCGACCTGGATCCCGAGCGCGTGCGCGAGGCCGCCAACGCCGGCGAGCCGGTGGCCTGGGGCGACTGCACGAAGCGCGAGAACCTGCTTGCCGCCGGCATCGCACGGGCGCGCGTGCTGGTGGTCACCTTCGCCGACATCGACACCACGCTGCGCCTCGTCGAGCGGGTGCGCGAATTGCGTCCCGACCTGCCGGTGGTGGCGCGCTCGCGCGAGGAGGAGGATGCCGAGAAACTGTTCGCCGCCGGCGTCGCCGAGGTGGTGCCCGAGGCGCTCGAATCCTCGGTGATGCTGGCGACCCACGCGCTGGCGCTGGTCGGCGTGCCGATGCACCGCGTCATCCGCCGCCTGCGCGAACTGCGCGAGCAGCACTACGCGCTGCTGCGCGGTTTCTTCCACGGCGCGACGGACGTCGGCGCGCAGCTTTCCGATTCCGAGCAGACCCGCCTGCACGCCGTGACCCTGAACCCGGGTGCCTGGGCGATCGGCCGCGCGCTCGCCGATACGGCGCTCGAAAAACTCGGCGCCGGCGTGACGGTGATCCGCCGCCGCGGCAAGCCCCATCTCGCACCGTCCCCCGATCTCGGCCTGCAGGAAGGCGATACCGTCGTCGTGCGCGGCACCGCCGCCGCCGTCGCGGCGGCCGAGGCGCGGCTGCTGCAGGGCTAGAAAAGACAAGGCCCGCCGAGGCGGGCCTTGCCGGGACGATTCATCTGTATCAGAGGTTCTTGCACACGACGTACTGGTTGTTGCCGGTTTCGGCGTATGCATCTGCGGCGACAGGCGCATCTGCAGCTACGTCCGGATTGGGGGCAGTTTGCAGCTTGGCGCGTACCTGGCCGGTCAGGGCATTTCCGTCGTCGATGGCGCTATCGACGGCGATTGCAATCTTGTCGGGCAGGTTCGAGATACAGACGATGTTGCTGGTGAAGCCCATTCCACCGGTCTGTACGCCGATGATGCCGCCGGCCGCGTTGGTGGCGGGACTGCCGCTGCCGGCACCGGTGGAGGGGCCGGCGACGAAATTGGCCAGGCGCAGGTGCTGCCAGAAGAGGTTGCTTTCCTGGGCTGCCGTCGGCGCGCCTGCAACGGCAACATTGTAATTGCCGTCAAGCGTTCCGTTTCCCGAGTTGGTTGCAACGACCGTCACCGTGGCTCCCCATCGCGTTGCGGCGTTGGGATCG
>JANJVS010000074.1 GCA_024709955.1 Rhodocyclaceae bacterium | reverse complement strand
ACGCAAACCCAGGCGGCCGAGGGGGGCTACACCAGCGCCAACGCCTCGATCGCCGAAGGCACCCTGGAAATCACGGTCGGCGACGGCACCAAGCGCACGGTCACCATCGACAGCAGCAACAACACCCTCGCCGGCCTGCGCGACGCGATCAACGATGCGGGCGTCGGCGTCACGGCGGCGCTGTCCACCGTCAGCGAAAACGACGTGCGCCTCGTGATCACCAGCAACACCATGGGCAGCGGCGGCAAGATCACCATGAGCGGTCTGGCGGGCTTCAGCTTCGATGCCGCCACCGGCACCGGCGATCTCTCGCAGGCAAGCGCCGACGGCGGCGAGGCGGCGCAGGGCTCCAAGATCAAGCTCAATGGCGTCACCATCAACAAGGACTCGAACACCATCGGCGACGTGGTCCAGGGCGTCAGCCTGTCGCTCACCGGCGTGACGACCAGCGCGACCACCCTCACCGTCACCCAGGACAAGAGTTCCGCGCTGAGCTCCGTGCTGACCACGCTGGTCGGGGCCTACAACGAGCTGAACACGACGGTACATAATCTCGGCGACTACAACGACGAGACCGAGACCGGCGGCATCCTGCTCGGCAACAGCACCTTGCGCACGGTGGCGTTCTCGATCAAGAGCATGTTCCAATCCGCGGTCTCCGGCACCACCGGCAGCGACTACAAATACTTGTCCAACCTCGGACTGGAGTTCCAGAAGGACGGGTCGATCGTCTTCAACAGCGGCAAGCTGATCACGGCAACCAACGCCGACTTCGAGGCGGTGGCCAGCATGGTCGCCACCTTCGGCTCCCAGGCCAAGACGCTCACCGACGGCATGCTGAGCGACGAAGGAACCATCACCGCCGCCACCGACGGCCTGCAGGCGTCGATCGACGCGCTCGACGACCAGCGCGAGCGGCTGCGGGAGCGGCTGGAAAAAATCGAGGCACGCTACGTCGCCCAATTCTCCGCGCTGGACTCGCTGATCGCGCAAATGAACAGCACCTCGACCTATCTGACGCAGCAACTGGCCAACCTGCCGAGCGTCAGCAAGAAATCCTCCTGACGGATACGCCCCCATGTTCCCGACCTTTTCCGATCCAACCGCCAGCTACCGCAAGGTAGGACTCGAAACCCAGCTGGAAAGCGCCTCGCCGCACAAGCTGGTGGTCATGCTCTTCGACGGCGCGCTGGTGGCGATCGCCAATGCCCAGCGACACATGGAAAACAAGGAAATCGCGGAAAAGGGCATGGCCATCTCGAAGGCCATCGACATCATCGCCAACGGCCTGCAGGCCAGCCTGGATCTCCAAAGCGGCGGCGCCATCGCGACGCAGTTGGAGGCGCTCTACGAATACATGGGGCGGCGCCTGCTGCACGCCAATTTGCGCAACGACATGGCCGCGCTCAAGGAGGTCTCCGGGCTGCTGCAGGAACTCAAGTCCGCATGGGAAAAAATAGCGGACGATCCCGCGGTTCTTTCATCGAACTCGAAAGGTCAATGATGCTTACCATTGCCGCGATGCCTTCCCAGATCGACCTTTACCAGCAGATGAACGCCCTTTCCGCCCGCATGGTGGAAGCAGCGCGCGCCAATGACTGGGAACAGCTCATCGACCTCGAGCGCGATGTCGCGGCGCTGCGCGACACCCTCATGGCCGAGGACGGCAACGATACGCTCGCTCCCGGCGAAATCGAGGAGAAACGCCGCCTGATCCAGAACATCCTGCAGGACGACGCCGAGGTGCGCCGCCACACGGAACCCTGGATGGAGCAGGTACGCCGTTTCCTCGGCGGCGACGTCCGCAAGCGCCAAGTCGACCAGGCCTACGGCATCACCCGCTAACCGCCCCGGCGGTCCGGCCATGATCGCAGCCCTGCCTGGCGCAACCTTCCGGCATGACGCCGGGACACGGTCATGGCGCTGATCCCTCCCGATGCCGGCATCCGCATGCGGATGCAGACCGAGGCCAATCTGCTGCAGCCGACGGCCCCGGCCCATGAAATTCCGTCCGACCTGCAGGATCTGCCACCGGGCCGGGTATTCACCGCGCGCATCCAGGAAGCGCTGCCGGACAATACCTTCCGTGCGCTGGTCGCCGGCAAGACCATCACCCTGTCGCTGCCCGAGGGGGCCAAGGCGGGCGACGAGCTCGAACTGGTGGTGGTGGACCGCTCGGCCAGATCCATCATTGCCCGGCAAGTCGAACCGGGCGCCAACCAGACCGCCGCGACACAGCCCTACCCCTTCACCCGCCTCAGTCCGGCCGCGCAGTTGATCGGCCAGTTGCTGCCCGCCGAAGGCAAGTCCGCCCCCCCCGCGCGACTCAACGGCGGCCAACCCCTGCTGGAAACCCCCCCCGGCAACCAGGCTGGCGCCGCGCAGCTCGCGCCGCGGCTGGCCGCCGCCGTCGTCAGCAGCGGACTGTTCTACGAATCCCACCAGGCTCAATGGATAACCGGCAAATTGCCGCTCCCCCAGCTCCTGCTCGAACCGCAAGGCCAGCACTCCACGCTGCCACCCGCCAATATCGCGGCGCCCCCAGGTTCTCTCGGCGCCTCGTCCGCGCCCATGCCCCAGGCCGCCGCACCCGCCGCGGACAGCCCGGCCGAACCGGCCGGCAACCGCCAAGCCGCGGCGGATGCCGCGCGCGCCGGCGCGGCGAACCTGGGCAGTCCGGCGCGGGCATACGCCGGCGACGCGGAAAAAGTCGGCGCTGGCGGGACGGTGACCGGTACGAGCCAGGCTGCCCAGACATCATCGGCCGCCCAGCAGATACCGGAAGACTTGCGGCCGATCGTTCAGCAACAGCTCGAGGCCGTGGCGACGCAGCGCGTTTTCTGGCATGGCGAAATCTGGCCCCAGCAACAGATCGACTGGGAAATCGAATGGCAGCAACGGCACGAAGGGGACGGCGGCGGCGAGGAGGAATCGACATGGCGCACCGCCCTGTCGCTCACGACGCCACGCCTCGGAAAAATGAATGCCGCGCTGCTCCTGAGCGCCGACGGCGTGCGCATCACCCTCGCCACCCCCCATGACGCCAGCGTCGCGGACCTGCGCGACGCGGCGCCGCGGCTGGCGGACGCCCTGTCCAGCGCGGGCGTGCCCTTGCTGGCATTTCATGTGAAGCACGAAGATGAGCATCCTGCCGGGCAAGGATGAGCGCTCGCTCGCCGTCGCGCTGAAATATGCGCCGGGCGACAACGCTCCGCGCGTCGTCGCCAAGGGACGAGGCCTGATCGCGGAGGAAATCATCGCGCGGGCGCGCGAGCATGGCGTCTACGTCCATGAATCGCCGGAGCTGGTAGCCTTGCTGCAACAACTCGACCTCGACGAGCATATCCCGCCCACCCTCTACATCGCCGTCGCCGAACTGCTGGCATGGATTTACCAAGTCGAACAAAAAGGCATCGCCGCCGGCCCCGATGCAGCGGCATCCGCGGCCATCGAATAAAATAAGCGCAGAGAAAAAAGATGGCCGATCAGACCCAGCCCCACACCACCTCCCTGCTCGAACCCAACGAATACAGCGAGTTCATGCTGCGCGCCCCGAAGGAGATTCTGGTCGTGCTGCGCGGACTGCTGGAGCATGTCTCGCAGATCACCGTGTATTTCAACGAGGGCAAGGACATGCTCCTGACGACCCTGGCCGCGGTGGCGGACGACCACATCGTGCTCGACTACGGGCCGAGCAGCGAGATGAACCGCAAGGCGCTGGAGGCGGAGAAGCATTTTTGCATCACCACCCTCGACAAGGTGCGCGTGCAGTTCATCCTGCGCGGCTTCGCCAGAATCGAGCACGGCGGTCGCGCGTCCTTCCGCGCCGCCTTGCCCGACGAGATACTCCGCCTACAAAGACGGGAATTCTTCCGCCTGGCCACGCCGATCGCCAAACCCCTCAAATGCATGGTGCCCATCCCCCTGGCCGATGGCGGACTGCATCTCCACGAGGCCCATATCTTCGACATCAGCGGCGGTGGCCTCGCCCTTTCCGCGCCTCCAGCGGGCATACCTTTCGACACCGAGATGGAACTGCCCAACTGCCGCGTCGAACTCCCGGAGGTGGGCATCATCACGGGAACAATCAAAATTCGCAGTATCTTCGAAATCACCCTGCGCAGCGGAGCAAAGGTCCGGCGCGCGGGGTGCGAGTTCGTCAAATTGCCCGGGCCGATGCTCACGCTCATTCAGCGCTATATCATCAAGGTTGAGCGCGAGCGCAAGGCCCGCGAAACCGGCATGAGCTGATTCAGGAGCGATCACATGCGCGCATTCTCCCGTTTTTTTCTGACGGGTACCCTTTTGGCCCTCACTGCGAATGTTCCGATGGCGGCCGATACGCTGCCGTTGGCGGCAGGCCTATGGCAAGTCACGACCACGCCCGAATTCAAGGGTATCCCCGCCAACCCGATCCCCCGGATCGACCGCTTCTGCCTGGATGAAGCCGCCATCAAGGCGGGTCGCATTCCGCTGCGTCTTGCCGTGACATGCAAGATTCCCGGCGGCAAATGGGAAGCCCACCAGTTGGTCCTGACCGTCGTTTGCGACGACGCGCCGCCGGATACGCCCATCGCCAATCAAATTTCGGCGGAAGGGCAAGGCCTGGCCGGATTCATAACACTCAATCCTGCCATCACCTATCGCTACGCCGGCAAATGGCTCGCTGCGGAATGCCGATAAGTCCGCACCAGCAAGCCGTATCCTCCGCTGCCTCCGAAAACCCGCCAATCTCGGCGGAAGAAACCTTTCTCGCCGCGCGCTCGGCCCATGTCTCCGGAGATCTTGCGCAAGCCGAACAAGGCTACCGGCGGGTGCTCCAGGCAGATCCGGTGCATGCCGATGCCCTTCATTTACTTGGCGTCCTTCAGGCGCAAAAGAAAAACCCCGGCGAAGCCGAACGCTGCATTCGTCTCGCCATCGCCTTGAAAAACGATATCTGGGCGTTTCACGACAATCTGGCGAAAGTTCTGCAGGAGCAAGGCCGGCGGCAGGAAGCCCGGGAAGCATACCTGCGCGCGGCGGCGCTCAAGCCCGATCATGCGGACGGCCTGGTCGCCGCAGCCTTCATTTCCACGGAACTGGGCGACCTGCAACAGGCCGAAGCGATTTTTCGTGTTTGCGCTGAGCGCTGGCCCGACCAACCCATCCTACAGAACAACTGGGGAAATACGCTCTACGAACTCGGTCGCATGGCCGAAGCGGAGGCGGCATTCCGCAGAGCAATCCAGCTGGCTCCCGACTACGCGGTAGCCCACTACAACCTCGCCAATCTCCTTGGCGCGCAAAGACGCCTTGACGAATCGATCGCGTCCTACCAGGACGCAGTCCGGGCCCGCCCGGCCTACCCGGAAGCCCTGAATAATCTGGGCAATCTTTATCTAGATCTCAAGCAGTTCCAGCAAGCCGAGGCGGCCTATCTGAAGGCACACGAATGGGCGCCCGAACGGATCGAGATCATCACCAACCTGGGCAATCTCCATTCCGAACAGAAGCGCTATCAGGAGGCCGAGACGTGGTACCGCCGCTCCCTGGCAATCAATCCGCATCTGGGGCACGAGCAGCTCCTGCTGTCGTATTGCATGAGGCAGATGTGCGCCTGGGATGGCCTCGATCTGCTCAACGGATCAATTCGACAACGCCTCGCGGAGCGGACCGAAGATGTCCTGGAAACCCTGCAGCTGTTCAGCGAGCCTGGCATCGATCCCGGCCAGCAGTTGCATGCAGGCAGGTTGAAGATTCTGAAGGATTTCGCCCCTATTCTCCAGCAGCCGCCATTGGTCGCCCCGCGGACCTGCCGAACGCGGTCACGGCTGCGTATTGGCTACCTCTCCGCCGACTATCACGAACATGCGACCATGCACCTGCTGCTTGGAGTGCTGGAGCAGCGTGATGCCGTGCATTACGAAACCTGGCTGTATTCCTTTGGCCCCGATCTTGAGGACAACAGTCGGAAGCGCGCACGCCTGGCATGCGAGCACTTCATCGACCTCCGACAGTTGAGCGACAAGGCCGCCGCAGAGCGAATCGCCAGTGACGAAATCGACATTTTGGTGGACCTGAAGGGATATACCACCGACAGCCGGCTAGGCATCTCGGCGTGGCGCCCGGCTCCCGTCATCGTGAGCTGGCTTGGTTATCCGGGCACGCTGGGCCATCCCCGCCTGGCCGACTACATCATCGGCGACCCGGTCGTGACGCCGCTGGAACACGCCTCCCACTTCAGCGAGACGCTGGCCCTGATGCCCCACTGCTACCAACCGACGGACGCCAAGCGTCCGATCGGCCGCAAGCCATCGCGCCAGGAGGCTGGCCTGCCCCCCAGCGGCTTCGTCTTCTGCAGCTTCAATCAAGCCTTCAAGATCAATCCGGAAACATTTTCCCTCTGGTGCCGGCTGCTGGATGCGATACCGGACAGCATCCTGTGGCTTCTCGAACACACCCCCGTCGCGCGGGCCAACTTGCGCAAGGAGGCGGCGGTGCGCGGAATCGATCCGGCGCGCCTCGTCTTCGCCAAGTGGGCGAGCCAGCCAGAGCATCTTGGCCGCATTCAGCTCGCCGATCTCGCGCTGGACACCTTCCCCTACGGTTCCCACACCACGGGTAGCGACGCGCTCTGGGCGGGCATCCCGCTGGTCTCCCTCCGTGGCGAGACCTTCGCCAGCCGGGTCTCGGCCAGTCTGCTGTGCGCGGTCGGTCTCGAGGATCTGGTCGCTTCCGATTGGGATGATTACTTTTCCATCGCCAGGCGACTTGCCGCAAACCCTGCCGAATACCGCGCGGTCAAGGAACGTCTGCAGGCGAACCGGCTCAGCAAGCCATTGTTCGATACGGCCGGCTTCGCCCGCGATCTCGAGCGCATATACCAGGCCATCTGGCGGCAGCAGCAAACAGGCAACCGCGGTCCCATCGCACTGACTCAGCAAACTCGGAGCCATCCATGAAGGATTTCCAGGCCCTGATGCAATCAGGGATTCAGCACTTGGACAACGGCAGTCTCGAACAGGCTGTGGCCTGCTTCATGGCCGTGCTGGAAGCACACCCCAATTATGATGACGCCATGCAGCTACTGGGGCTCGCGCGCTTCCGCCAAGGCGATGCGGCAGAAGGCGAACGATTGATGCGCGAGGCCGTCCGCCTCAATCCGCAGAACATCCGCGCACGCAACAACCTCGCATGCATGCTGCGCGACCTGGGCCGGGTACAGGAATCCTCCGAAGCCTTCCAGGCCCTCTACTTGCTCACGCCGGAGGATCCCAAGGTCTGCACCAATCTCGCCATCGCCCTGAACGATCTGGGCCACGCAGCGGATGCCATGCGCTTTTCTACCGAAGCGCTGGCCCTCGCGCCGCATTGGGCGCATGCCCATCAGGTACATGGGTTAGTGCTCAAGAACCAGGGGGAACTGGACAACGCCCTGGCGAGCATGTCCCGTGCCCTTGAAATCGAGCCGGGAAATTCGGAATGCGCGAGCAACCTGAGTTCGATCCTGATTGAACGCGAAGAGTACGAAGAGGCCGAAAATGCGGCACGCAAGGCCCTGGAACTCGCTCCCGACCGGGCGGATGCCCACCACAACCTCGGAATTGCACTGGCCAGGCAGTTTCTGGAGACCGAGGCGATCGCACATCTCGAACGCGCGTTGGCGCTGGATCCCCGCAATGCCAAGGCATATTGCGACCTCGCCGCGACGGTCAATGATCTCGGGGAGCTCGGCCGCGCGATGACGCTCTATCAGCACGCGCTAGAGATAGACCCGAAACTGCCGATTGCGCGCTTCGGCCTGAGCATACTGGAATTGACGCATGGCGATTTCGCCAACGGCTGGATCAATTACGAGGCGCGCAAAACCGCGCGCGAACTGCATGTCCGGCCACGTGTCTCGCTGGCGCCGCCATGGAAGGGCGAGAACCTACAGGGCAAGCGCCTCCTGCTCTACGGCGAACAAGGCTATGGCGACATGTTGCAGTTTGTCCGCTTCGTTCCCAAACTGCTCGAAGCCGGGGCGCGCATAGACCTGGATTTGCCGCCGGAACTGATTCCCCTCGTGAGGGAAAGTCGTTGGCCGGTGGAATTCGTTTCCCGCGTGGAAGCGGAATACGAATCGTACGACTACGAGGCCGCGTTGCTGAGCATCCCGCTCGCCCTGCAACTACAGTTGCAGGATTTGCCGCTTGCAGCGGCCTATCTCAAATCCAACCAGAACAAGCGCGACTATTGGCAAGACAAGCTCGGCTCACGCCGGCGCCCGCGCATCGGCCTGTGCTGGGCTGGCAGCGCAACGCACAAGAACGACCACAATCGTTCCATCGCGGCGGAACAGTTCAGCCGTCTATGCCAGGGCGTCGCCGCAGACTTCGTCAGTCTGCAAAAAGACGCCTACGCAAGCGAACTGGAGGACTTTGCCGCCAATGGCATCGATTTGCTCGATTGGTCCGGCGAGTTCTTCAATTTCAGCGAAACAGCCGCATTGATCGACTGTCTGGACCTCGTCGTTACCGTCGATACGGTCATCGCACACCTTGCCGCCGGCCTTGGCCGGCGGACTTGGGCACTGATTCCTTACGTGCCGGACTGGCGCTGGCTTGAGCGGCGGGAAGACAGCCCTTGGTATCCGTCCATGCGTCTTTTCCGCCAGCCCGGTCTGGGCGATTGGGATTCGGTGGTCGATCAAGTCGCCAGCGAACTGGATGCCTTCGCAAGCAAGTTCAATTCTTGAGCAACCGCGTTGACCACCGGCCTCCAGTCCCCCCGGGACCTCTGCCGGAACAAACGCATTGACGGATACCAGGGGGTATCCGTACGGTCCAGCAGCCAGCGCCAGTCCGGGGCAAACGGAATCATTGTCCATACCGGTTTGTTCAGCGCACCGGCGAGATGGGCCACCGATGTATCCACGGCCAGGACAAGGTCAAGCCCATCGATCAATGCCGCGGTCTCGGCGAAATCCGTCAATTCGTCGGTCCAGTCGACCAGTTGCAGTGCATCCGGAGACGCCTGTATCTGCTCCCTGCCAATGCCTTTTTGCAAACTGATCCAGCATACCCCTTCAACCGCTCCCAAAGGGGCCAACAGGTCAAGCGCCATCGAGCGGTTATGGTCGTTTGCGTGTTCGGGATTGCCGGCCCAGGCCAGGCCGACCTTCAATCCCGAACCCAATTGATCCAGACGCGTACGCCAGGCAGCCGCCGGCGCGGCATCGATTTTCAGGTATGGCTTATGTGCGGGAATCGATCCCAGGTCTGTTTTCATGAGCGCCGGCAGGCTCAGCAAAGGCACCCGCACATCCATCTGAGGCGCCGGCTCTCCTTGCGCCATCACGATGTGGGCGCCATCCAGGCCGGCCATCAAGCGCTTGAGCGGAGCCTGTACCTCGAATACGATCCGCCCTCCATGGCCTCCGAGCAAAGGCAGATAACGGGCGAACTGCAAGGTATCGCCGATACCCTGCTCCGCATGCACGAACAAGGTACGTCCATCAAGGCTTTCACCGCCCCATACAGGAACGGAATAACTACTGACCAGTTGCCGGTATTTTTCCATTTGCCAGCGCCAGCCGTACTCGCGCCAGCCATTGGCGAAGTCTCCCTCCACCAGATGAACCATGCCGCAGACAAAATGCGCCGAGGCATTGTCCGGATCGAGTTCGAATACCTGTCCGAAGCTTGCAAGGGCTGCCGCATGGCGGCGCTGGCCAATCTGCACGTTGGCAAGGTTGATATAGGCTTCTTTCATGTCGGGGCGCATCTGCAAGGCGGCCTGCAATACTTCCTCCGCCTCTTCAAGCCGGCTGAGTTCGAACAAAGCCTGACCGAGATTGTTGAGCGCCTCGACAAACCTGGGCCGCAACTCCAGTGCCCGGCGCAAGGTGCTGACTGCCGCTTCATGACGTTTGGCCAGCATGCATGTGCAGCCGAGATGCACCAGCAAATCCGGATTATCGGGATACAGCCTGGCGGCAGTCTCCAGAATCGATAAGGCGTCGTCAAAATTGCGGCGATGTTCGGCCACGTTGGCCAAGGCGCTCAGGGTTTCGAGCGCCTGTCCTCCTGCGGTCAGCGCTTGCCGCGCATGCTCCTCGGCAAGGTCGAGTTCATCCAGATCAACCAGGCAATTGGCGAGATTCACATGCGCCATCACATGCTGCGGGTCCAGGGTCAATGCTCGCCGGTAATTGCGTACTGCAATGGCTGGATTACCGGATTCCTTGTACACATTTCCAAGATTGACCAGGATTTCGGGCGATCTGGGCGATATTTCCATCGCCGCTTGCAATGCGTCGATGCTTTCCTGCCGCTTTCCCTGACGTTGCAACACGATCCCCAGCATGTTCCAGGCATCAGCATTGCCGCGTTCTTCCTTTAGAATGGCACGGTACCCGGCTTCTGCTTCATTGAGCAGACCAAGCTGGAATAGTCGGGTCGCGGCGGCAAATGCAGGGTTCAAATCGCAATGATCGCTGAGCATGCCAATCTGGAATTAAGAGGATTCTCGAAGGTGGCGGATAATGCGTGAAGTAATGCACAGCCGCAAGCCTGTTCATTGTTTATTCCGTCAAATAATTGTTCCATTTTCCACTTGCTTGCTCTAAAGTATCGCCTAGGCATGTCGTATTAAGTGCTGGACGGGTCGCAAGGGCGCATCAAATCGGATGTAGTCGGCTCGGTTTCGGGATCTCTATATAAAGGAGCAGAATATGTCGAATTTTCGTCTAAAAGCGATGCCCGCGGCGCTCGTTGCGGCTGGTGTCATGGCAGTATCCGGTGCGGCGCTGGCCACTGGTCAGGCTGGCATTCCCCCCGCCATCGCCGGCATCTATGCCCAGGGTACGATTGCACCTACTTCGTACATGGCCATTACGCGCAACATGTATTCCCCGTTGGGAACCGATGCTCCCACCGCCACCGGCGGCTTCATCATGGTTCTGCTGAAGCCGGCCCAAACCGCTTGGGGCTATGCACTGACCAGCGGTAGCGGTGGTAACGATACGGCGGGCACCGCCACTTTGTCGCACAGCCTGACCACCGGCACGACGACCTGCACCGCAACCTACAATACGGCCTACGATTCCCAGGGCACGATCGCAGTGAGCATGGCATCCGTAGCCGCCAGCCCCGCCACGGCGACGAACACCTGCAAGACCGCGTTCGCCAACCAGACCGGCCTGCCGGCTGCCTTCTATACCCCGACGGGTAGTACCGAATCCAAGACCTTCAACCTGATTTATTGATCGTTGCCGGTTTCATAAAAAAGCGCCCATCAGGGCGCTTTTTTTTCGCACATCTGTCGCAGATCGGCTCTTATTTCGGCCAATACCCCTTCCCAGTCTTCGGGCCGTTGCTGGCGATAGAGGGTTGCCGTCGGATACCAAGGGCTGCCTTTCCTGCCTAGCATCCACCGCCAATCCGGAGCATAGGGAAGCATGATCCAGACGGGTTTGCCCATCGCACCGGCGAGATGCGCCACGGAAGTATCCACGGCAATCACCAGATCCAGTCCTGCGATCAATGCGGCCGTGTCGGCGTAATCGCCCAGTTCCCCTGTCCAATCGACCAAAGGCAGGCCGCCCCCACCCACTCCGCCTGTAGCCGGTGATGGGGACTTATACAGGCTTATCCAATTGACCCGCTCTATGTCGGCCAGCTGGTTCAACTCACCGACGGGCAGCGATCTTTGTCGGTCGCGCGCGTGTTTCGGATTGCCTGCCCAGACGATCCCGATTCGCAGTCCCTCTCCAAGACCGGCCAGGCGTTCCCGCCAGCGTTTTGTCGTCTCTTCTTCGGCGGAGATATAAGGAATCTTGTTTGGAATATTGTCCGTTCGCGTTCCTAGCAGTTCGGGAATGTTGAGCAAAGGCACATGGTAATCATGGTCCGGAATCGGTTCGCCACGCCGGAATAGCCTGCTGATGCCGGATAATCCACGCAGCAGACGTTCGAGCTGAGGCGGCGTCTCAAAAATCACTTCCGCCCCCGACTCCGCGAGCGATGACATGTATCGTACGAACTGTATCGTGTCTCCGTACCCCTGCTCGGCATGGACCAGTATCCGCTTTCCGGCGATATCTTGTCCCGACCACTCGGGCCGCTCCAGAACGCGAAGATGCGGCCTACAGTCCGGCGTCTTCCAACGCCAAGCGTATTCCCGCCACCCATCCTCATACCGCCCGCACAGCAGCAGCAACAAGCCGAGATTATGATGCGCCTCGGCGAAATCACCGTTGGCCTCAATGGATTTGAGATAGAGGCCTTCGGCCGCCTGCAATTCGAGCTTGGCCGCAAGCAAATTGGCGAGGTTGTTGTATGCCTCGGCAAAATCGGTCGATAGCGCAATGGTTTGCCGATAGCTCCGCTCTGCCTCCTCCACCTGACCTGTTTTCTCGAGCAGGACGCCGAGATAATTGTGCGCCAGATACAGATTGGCATTCAGCTGGATTGCCTTGCGTATATTCGATTCCGCCGACTTGAAGTTGCCGCACTCCCCATACACGAGGCCAAGATTGAAATAGAGCTCGGCATTCTCCGGCCAGTTGCCGACCGCCGTCTCAAGCACTCGCTGGGCATCGATGAAAACTCCGCTTGCCATCAAAGCCTGCGCATACTCGACATGCGCCTCTACCCGATCCGGCGTGGCCTCGAGCACCCACCCCAATAACGCCTTGCCCTCTGCTGGCCGGCCCTGCCGCACGAGGAAGTTTCCAAGCCCACGCTGACTTTGGATATCGCCAGGCGCCAATTCGAGGGCATGACGATAGGCGAATTCGGCTTGCCCGACCGCTCGCAATTCTGCCGCGAGGTCGCCCAGCGCACGCCAGAAATCGTGGCGCGCAGGGAAACGCTCCACCAAGTCTTCCATCAGCGACTTGGCGTCCTCCGGCAGCTTGAGCGCATGCAAGATGGAGGCCTTGAGCCAGCCGATTTTTTCCGTCAGCACGCTTTCTTGCGGACAAGCCGACAAGGTATTCAAGCCTTCCTGGTTCAGCCCGCAGTCGTGCTGTAAGAGTGCCAGGTTGTAGCGGATATCGATATTGTCGGGCAGCAGTTCAAGCGCCTTGCCCAGACAACCGATCACCCACGTGCAATCGCGCCCGGCCTGTCTACCGGCGATGCCCAGATTGCACCAAGCCTTTGCGTGCCGGGGATCGAGTTCGACAGCACGGGAAAAAAAGGACAGGGCTTGCGCCCAATCATGTTGATGCATCGCCGCCACACCGGAAAGGTGATGAGCCTCCGCGCAGGCAGGCTCAATGCAGCGCCATTTGGAACAGAGGGCCTCCGCCACGGTAATATGCCCATCACGCAAGGCCATGCGAATCCGGGCTTCAGCGTCATTGGATGACATCGCGAAATACAATGAATTCGGTTGGATCGATTATATGGGCAAGATCAACAAGCAAAAGCTAGCAGCACTGCTCGTCGCAGCATTGACAATCCTCGGACTGATCTTATGGCGGACGAGCACCTCGATACCCAGCGAAATCGAATACCGCCAGCGTGCGCAGCAACTGGCGAGCACTCAGGACTGGCGCGCACTTGAGGAACTTACAAAACACTGGACTTCCCATCATCAAAACAGCGAGATGATGCATGCGGCCCGCGCCGATGCCTTGCGAATGCAAGGCAACTTTGCCGGTGCGGCCGAGGAGTACCGCAAAGCCATCGAATTGGAGAATAACAATCCTCAATTGCATGCTTACCTTGGTATCACTCTCCTTGAGACAGGCAACTTCCCCGGGGCCAGGGATTCCTGCCAACGGAGTGTTTCCATATTCCGTCAGCAGGCGGATGGCTGGTACTGCCTTGCCCTGGCCAGCGCCGAACTCGACGATGTCGCTGCCACCAACTCGGCTCTAGCTGAGTTGGCGCAGTTGCGGATGGAACAGCTTCAAATTGCTAGACGCGTCATCCGGGACCATGTATGCGGCCGGAAAACGAATATCGCCGGGACAGAGCTTTGCCGCTGAAAAATGCACTTTAGTTTAACTTCTCACTAGCAACTTCTCGACCCCGATCCGCAGGTACATGCGGCCGGCAAAGAAAGCGTAGAGCAGAAAATTGAGGGCCGGACTCATCCCGGCAAGCCGATAGATTTCCCTCCGCTCCCGATACGGTTCGACAACGTTACGAGTACTCACACCTCCGCTCGACATATTCGCAAGCACGTGGGGCACATGACGAAAACCGACCCCCCCCCGTAGCAACCTCAACAGAAATTCGGTATCCATCGCATAACGATACGCCTCATCAAACAGGCCATGGCATGCGTAGATAGAGGCGGGAACAAAAGTTGCCGGATGGTATGGCAATCGGCTCATGCTCACCCGTTTCCTTCTGGGCGCCACCAACGAACGGGTTGCAGATATCCAGTAGCGCAGGTCGCCATGAACGACCTCGTCCGGATAGCGCCGCCACGTTTCGACAACCGCTGCCACGGCATCGGGCTCAAGCCAATCGTCGGCGTTGAGAATGCCGATCAGGTCGCCCTTGGCCGCCAGGACACCCTTGTTGAAGGCATCGGCTATGCCTCTATCCGGCTCGCTGACCCAGTAGCCCAAGCGGGACGCATAGGCCTGCAGTATTTCCTTGGTGTTGTCCGATGAGCCGCCGTCGATAACTATGCTTTCTATATGCGGGTAACTCTGCCCCAGAACGGAATCCAGAGCACGCGGCAAGGTCCCTCCAGCATTGAAGCAGGGAGTTACTATGGAAACGAGAGGCAAAGTTTCTTGCGTCAGGATTTTCTTACCTTCTGGGCCAAATAATCCGCATAGGTTTTTGCGATTCCCAAGCGCAAATCGATGGACGGCGACCAGCCGAGCGCCCTGATGCGGCTGCTATCGAGCAACTTGCGCCGGGTACCATCGGGGCGAGTGATGTCGAAAACCAGATCCCCCTCATATCCGGTCACATTCTTGACCATCAAAGCGACCTCATGAATCGACTGATCCACGCCGTAGCCAACATTGATCAGCGCGGGCACCGACGGGTGATGCAGCAAATCATGAAACTGATCATCCGGCAGATTCATCAGAAAAACACAGGCATCCGCCAAGTCGTCGCTGTGGAGAAACTCGCGGAACGGCTGGCCTGTGCCCCAGATCGCCACCTCGGGTTTACCGGCCATTTTCGCTTCGTGCATCTTCCTGATCAGTGCGGGAAGGACATGGGAGTTATTCAGGTCGTAATTGTCATTCGGACCATAGAGATTGGTTGGCATAACCGCTAGAAAGCGGGTGCCGTACTGACAATTGTATGCACGGCACATCTCGATTCCGGCAATTTTGGCCAGCGCATAGGCACGATTCGTATCCTCCAAGGGGCCGCACAGCAAATATTCTTCGCGCATGGGCTGGGGACAATCACGCGGATAAATGCAGGACGAGCCGAGGAAGAGTAACCGACGCACGCCATAGCGGTAGGCGGCGTCGATGACGCTCGTCTGGATCGCGAGATTGGAATAGATGAAGTCGGCCGGGTAGGTCTGGTTGGCATGGATCCCGCCTACCTTGGCGGCAGCCAGAAAAACGTAGTCGGGCCGCTCGGCGCGGAAGAAGTCAACCACCGCCGACTTGTCCG
>JANJVS010000067.1 GCA_024709955.1 Rhodocyclaceae bacterium | reverse complement strand
CGCCAGCCGCGCCTCGGCGAGCGCCGGCGCATGGGCGCGCGCATGCAGGTCGAACCAGTGGAGCAGGCCGGCGGCGAGCAAGGCCGCGCCGAACGGCGCGCGCCAGCCGGCGGCGGCGCCGAACAGCGCGGCGAGCAGCGCATCCGCCGCCGCCGCCGCCGCCGCCGCGAGCAGGATCACGAGCAGCGCCGCCAACCGTCCGGGCATGCGCCGCAAGACCGGCGCGAACGCGAACAGCACGACCAGCACGAGCAGCAGGGCGGGCTCGACGAGGGCCGCGAGCTCGGCCGCCTCGCGCGCCAGCGCGGCGGGATCGCGGTTGGCGGCAAGCGCCACCGCGAGCATGCAGACGTTCGCCGCCAGCAACACGCGCAGCCAGACCCCGAGATTGCGGAAGTCCGGCAGCCGGGGAGCGGGGGGCGGCAAGGGTATACTCATGGCCTTACAAGCGTTTATCGCGTATTTCTGCGTCCATCTTCCAGCACCGGTTTTATCCATTATGTCAGATCGTTCCCCCGAATCCAGCGGCGCCAAGGCCTGGTCCGGCCGTTTTTCCGAACCCGTTTCCGACCTCGTCAAGCGCTACACCGCCTCGGTGTTCTTCGACCGGCGCATGTGGCGCCAGGACATCCGCGGTTCCCTCGCCCACGCCAAGATGCTCGCCCGCCAGGGCATCATCCCTCAGGCGGACTTCGCCGCCATCGAGGGCGGCATGGCGCAGGTGGCCGGCGAAATCGAGCGCGGCGAATTCAACTGGAACCTCGACGACGAGGACGTGCATCTGAACATCGAGAAGCGCCTCACCGCGCTGATCGGCGACGCCGGCAAGCGCCTGCACACCGGCCGCTCGCGCAACGACCAGGTGGCCACCGACATCCGCCTCTGGCTGCGCGACCAGCTCGACGCCCTCGACGGCCTGCTCGCCGACTACCAGCGCGCCCTGCTGGCCCTCGCCGAGCAGCACGCGGCGACGCCGCTGCCCGGCTTCACCCACCTGCAGGTCGCCCAGCCGGTCACCTTCGGCCACCACCTGCTCGCCTACGTCGAGATGGCGCGCCGCGACCGGGAGCGCTTCGCCGATTGCAGGAAGCGCGTCAATCGACTGCCGCTGGGCGCCGCCGCGCTGGCCGGCACCACCTTCCCGATCGACCGCGCCTTCGTCGCCCAGGAGCTCGGCTTCGACGGCGTCTGCGAGAACTCCCTCGACGCCGTCTCCGACCGCGACTTCGCCATCGAATTCTGCGCCGCCGCGTCGCTGACGATGGTGCACATCTCGCGCTTCTCGGAAGAGCTGATCCTCTGGATGAGTCCGCGCGTCGGCTTCATCGACATCGCCGACCGCTTCTGCACCGGCTCGTCGATCATGCCGCAGAAGAAGAACCCGGACGTGCCCGAGCTCGCGCGCGGCAAGAGCGGCCGCGTCTTCGGCCACCTGATGGGCCTGCTGACGCTCATGAAGGGCCAGCCGCTCGCCTACAACAAGGACAACCAGGAGGACAAGGAACCGCTGTTCGACACCGCCGACACGCTGATCGACACGCTGCGCATCTTCGCCGACATGGTGCCCGGCATCCGCGTCAAACCGGAAGCGATGGCCGCCGCGCTGCGCCAGGGCTACGCCACGGCGACCGACCTCGCCGATTACCTGGTGAAGAAGGGTCTGCCCTTCCGCGACGCCCACGAGGCCGTGGCGCGCGCCGTGCGCGCCGCCGAGCAGAAGGGCTGCGATCTGGCCGATCTGTCGCTCGCCGAGCTGCAGGCCTTCTCGCCCTTGATCGCCGCCGACGTTTCCGGCGTGCTGACCGTGGCGGGTTCGCTGGCCGCCCGCGACCATGTCGGCGGCACCGCGCCGAACCAGGTCGGGGCGGCCATCGCGCGCCTGCGCGCGACGCTTCAATAAACAACATGGACAAGATCGGCGGCAAGTACGAGGTCATCAAGAAGCTCGGCGAAGGCGCGACCTCGGCCGTCTATCTGTCCTACGACCCCTTCGCCGAGCGCGAGGTCGCGGTCAAGCTGATCTTCCCCGACATCCTCAAGGACCGGGAACGGGGGAAGCTGTTCCGCCACCTGCTGATCAACGAGGCCTCGCTGGCCGGCAAGCTGATCCACCCGCACATCGTGCAGATCTTCGACGCGGTGGTCGGCGAGGACGAGAGCTATATCGTCATGGAATACGTGCCCGGCGGCACGCTCGAACCCTTCTGCGGCCACGACACCCTGCTGCCGATCGAGCGCGTCGTCGAAATCGTCTTCAAGTGCACGCGCGCCCTCGAATACGCCAACCGCCTCGGCATCACCCACCGCGACATCAAGCCGGCCAACATCCTGCTCGCCCAGAGCGGCGACGATAGCAAGGTCGGCGGTGGCGACATCAAGATCTCCGACTTCGGCGCCTGCATGCAGACCGGCGCCGAACAGACCCAGACCCAGGTGCTCGGCGTCGGCTCGCCGGCCTACATGTCGCCGCAGCAGGTGCGCGAGCAGACGCTCAACCACCAGACCGACATCTACGCGCTCGGCGTGGTGATGTACCAGCTGCTCACCGGCCGCCTGCCGTTCCAGGCCAGCAGCAACTACGGCATGATCTACCAGATCTGCAACATCGATCCGCCGCCGCCCTCGACCTTCCGCCAGGAGCTGCCCGCCGCCCTCGACGCCATCGTCGCGCGCGCCATGCGCAAGGAGCTGACCGAGCGCTACGCCACCTGGGCCGAGTTCTCCCACGACCTCGCCCAGGCCTTCCGCGACAGCCAGCTGACGACGCGCGAGATCGAGGTGCCCGACAGCGAGAAGTTCGAGACGCTGCGCTCGCTGCATTTCTTCGACGACTTCTCCGACGTCGAGATCTGGGAGATCGTGCGTTTCGCGCGCTGGGAAACCGTGGGCGCCGGCACGCGGCTGATGAAGGACGGCGACCCCGGCGACCATTTCTGCTTCATCCTCGACGGCGAGGTGCGTGTCGCCAAGCAGGACCACACCCTCGGCACGCTCGGCCGCGGCGAGGTGATCGGCGAGATGGCGGTGATCGACCGCCGCCACCCGCACCGTGTCGCCGACGTGGTCGCCCAGACCACGGCGCGCGTCGTCGTCATCCCCGGCCAGTCGCTGCGCCACGCCTCCGACGCCTGCCGCATGCACTTCTACCAGGGCTTCCTGCTGGTCCTGTCGCAGCGGCTGGCGCACACCAACGCGCTGCTCGCCGCCACCTGATGGACCTCGACGCGGAGCTGCGCGCCGCCATCGCGGCGACGGTCGGCGCCGCCACTGGCCGGCCCTTCGCCGTCGAGTCCGCCCAGCCTGCGGGCGGCGGCTGCATCCACCAGGCCTGGACGGTCGAAGGGGGCGGCCGCCGCTACTTCGTCAAGACCAACGGCCGCGAGGCCGCAGCGATGTTCGCCACCGAGGCCGATGGGCTGGAGGCCCTGGCCGCCGCCGGGGGGCCGCGGGTCCCCCGCAAAGTCGGCGCCGGCGAGACGGTGGACCGCGCCTTTCTCGTGCTCGAACACCTGGAGCTGCGCAGCCTCGACCGCGCCGGCGGCGCGGCCCTGGGCGCGGCACTCGCCGCCCTGCACCGCCCGGCCGATCCCGACGCGCCCTACGGCTGGCCGCGCGACAACTACATCGGCGCCACGCCGCAGGCGAACCAGAGCCACCGCACCTGGGCCGGCTTCTTCGCCGACGAACGGCTGCGACCGCAGTTAAGCCGCGCCGCCGCGCGCGGCATGGAGCGCGACCTCCGCGCCCAGGGGGAGAAACTGGCAGCCAGGCTTTACCGTCATTACCGGTGAAACGGGAGCAGGTAAATCCATACTTTTGGGTGCTCTGGGTCTTGTTTTAGGGAGTCGTGCCGACACTGCTGTGCTACATGATAAAACTAGCAAATGCCTTGTAGAGGCTGTCTTCGATCTTCAACATCTTCAACTTCAGGCTTTTTTCAGAGAAAACGATCTTGAATATGACACTGAATGCATCCTTACGCGTGAAATCAGTGCTGCAGGTAAATCGAGGGCATTTATTAATGACTCACCGGTCAACCTCCTCATTTTAAAATCATTGGGTGAGCAACTTGTCGACATTCATTCGCAACACGATTCTCTACATCTTACTGATTCGGCCTTTCAATTGCAAATAATCGATGGTTTGGCCAACAATGATACCCAACTCAAAGAATACGAAC
>JANJVS010000216.1 GCA_024709955.1 Rhodocyclaceae bacterium | reverse complement strand
CATGAGCCAGCACCAGGGCCACCAGGCCAGAAAGCGCTTTAGTTCCGGCCGCCGCTGGCGCGGCTTAACCTCGCAAGCGAGGTTAGCCTTCACTGAAACGGCGCCAAGATGATGGACCATATTCCACGGCGCCGTTTTGGCCAGAACTTTCTCGTCTCCCCCGGCGTGATCCGCAAGATCGTGGACGCCGTCGCGCCGCGCGCGGGCGACACGGTGGTGGAGATCGGCCCGGGCCTCGGCGCGCTCACCGAGCCGCTGCTGGAGCGCGTCGAGCAGCTCCACGTCGTCGAGATCGACCGCGACCTCATCGCGCGCCTGCGCCAGCGCTTCCCGCCCGAGCGCCTCGTCATCCACGAGGGCGACGCGCTGGCCTTCGACTTCGGTGCCCTCAAGGGCGCCGGGCCGCTCAAGATCGTCGGCAACCTGCCCTACAACATCTCCAGCCCGCTGCTGTTCCATCTCGCCGACTACGGCGACCGCGTCGCCGAGATGCACTTCATGCTGCAGAAGGAAGTCGTCGACCGCATGGTCGCCGCGCCCGCCACGGCCGACTACGGCCGGCTGTCGGTGATGCTGCAGTACCGCTACTACATGGAGCGCCTGTTCATCGTGCCGCCGGGCTCATTCAACCCGGCGCCGAAGGTCGACTCGGCCGTGGTGCGCATGATCCCGCTCGACCTGAAAAAACTCGGTGCTGATGGGACGGTGCCGCGCGACGCGGCGCTGTTCGCCCGCCTGGTCGCCGCCGCGTTCGGCCAGCGGCGCAAGATGCTGCGCAACACCCTCAAGGAATTCGGCGGCGAGACACTGCTGGCCGCCCAGGGCCTCGCGCCGACCGCGCGCGCCGAGGAGCTGGCCGTCGCCGATTTCGTGCGCCTCGCCAACGCGCTGGACGCCGCCGCAAAACAAAACGGCATGCCCTGAGGCATGCCGTTTCGCCCGCCGCGCCCCAAGGGGATAAGGGGGCGGCGGGGAGGTGAAACCCTTTAGTCCTTCTTGGTCGGGCAGGTGTTCAGGCCGATGAGTGGATAGAACGGGCAGAAGCCCATGGCGCCGGTGGCCAGCGGCACGATGCCGATCCAGGCCCAGACCGGGCCGCCCATCAATGCCCAGGCAACCAGCGCCAGGCCGACGACGATGCGCAGAATGCGGTCGATGCCGCCAACATTCAGTTTCATGGTGTTCTCCTTGGGATGGGGATGCGGAGCGCATTAGAGCATCCGGGTGCGGCGGTGTCGGTAACCTAAATCACATAGGGGCCCGCCCCTGAGCTTCCCTCGGTTTTTCGTCTTCCAACCCGACGGCATTATGCCGCCAATTCGTGTTCTTGCTGACGCCTGATCCACTCATTCAGGAATTGCTGTGGCGAGGCGTAGCCGAGCGTGGAATGCCTGCGCCTGCGGTTGTAGAACGGCTCGATGTAATCGAAGGCGTCGGCAATGGCTTCTGCTCGCGTTTCGTAGCGGGTGCCATGCACCCGCTCATTCTTGTAGCTGTTGAAGAAGC
>JANJVS010000207.1 GCA_024709955.1 Rhodocyclaceae bacterium | reverse complement strand
GCGGGATTTCAGCATCTGGTCGGGCAAGGGGCGCGACGAGTTTGGCCGGGCGAAGGGCGCCAACATGGTGCTGTACAAGGAGCCGCCGACCAAGGAACTGGTGTTCCGCTTTCTCGGGCGTCCGCGGATCGAGCCGCCGGAGTACCGGAATGTCGGCGAGGGGGAACTCGACTGGAACGGGAAATACCGGCGTGCCCTGGGGGCGAAGAACGTCGGCAAGACCTATGGGCGGTGGAGCCCGGACAATCCCGAGGCGTCGGACTTGGGCTATGTGCGCCAGCCCTATGAAACGCTGGTGACGCGGGAACTGTACGGTTACAGCTTCAGGTATTTCTGGAATCCGCAGCTCGGCATTCTTTCCTGCTGCGGCGAGGATTGAGCAACTTCGCGGGCATCAACGCAATGCCGCCAGCACCGGTCCGGTGGCCGGGCGGATGCCGCGCCAGACGAGGAAGGCCTCGGCGGCCTGCTCGACGAGCATGCCGAGGCCGTCGGCGACGCGGCAATGGGCGGCGCGCGCCTGCCGCATGAAGGGCGTCTCGCGGCCATAGACCATGTCGTAGGCCAGCGCGCGCGGCGCGAAGATGCCCGGCGGCAGGGGCAGCTGGCTGTCCGCGAGGCCTGCCGAGGTGGCGTTGATGACGAGGTCGAATGCGCGCCCGGCGAGCTGGGGGAAGCCGCAGGCCTCGGGCAGCGCGTCCCCGTGGGCGGCAAATTCGAGGGCGAGGCGGAAGGCCTTCTCCTCGGTGCGGTTGGCGATGGTGAGACTGGCGGGCCGCTCTTCGAGCAGTGGCAGGATGACGCCGCGCGCCGCGCCGCCGGCGCCGAGCAGCAGCACGCGGCGGCCGGCGATGTCGCAGCCGAGGTTGGCCTTGAGGTCGCGCACCAGGCCGGCGCCGTCGGTGTTGTCGCCGCGGATCGCGTCCTCGGCGAAGCTGAGCGTATTTACCGCGCCGGCCGCGCGGGCGCGCGGCGTGAGTTCGCTGGCGAGGCGGAAGGCTTCTTCCTTGAAGGGCACGGTGACGTTGGCGCCCTTGCCGCCGGCGGCGACGAAGGCCTGCACGGCGGCGGCGAAGCCGTCCAGCGGCGCGAGCAGCGCCTCGTAGCTCATGTCCTGGTGCGTCTGGGCGGCGAACAGGGCGTGGATGCGCGGGCTCTTGCTGTGGGAGATCGGATTGCCAAATACGGCGTAACGGTCGGTCATGCTCAGGATTCCGCGCCCTCGGCCTTCTTCGGCTTGCGCGCGCGCGGCTTGCTCTCGGCGGGTTTCGCCGCCGTGGATTTGGCGGCGCGCGGCTGGCGCGCGCGGGTGGTTTTCTTCGCGGGCTTCTCGGCGGCCGCCTCCGGCGGCGTTTCTACCGCCGCGGCCGGCGACGGTTCGGCGGCTGGCGCGGCGACGGGTTCCGGCGCGGCCGCCTGCGGTGCCGCCGCCGGGGATGCCGTCACCGGCTTGCCGCGGCCGCGGCCGCCGCGGCGGCGACGGTTCGGTTCGGCCGGCGTTTCCGCGGTGGCGGGGGCGACGGTTTCCTCGGCCGGGATCGCGGCGGCGGCGGATTCCACAAAACTCGGTTCTGGCGGAACGGTGGCCGGCGCCTCTGCTTCGGCGGGCAGCGGCGCGCCGCCGGCGCGCCGCTTCACGTAGGCGCTCGACCGCTCGTCGCGGCCGAATTCGAGCAGACCGCGCTTGTGGGCGTCCTCCAGCATCGCGCCGAGGCTGCGGTAGCCGTGGTAGTTCTCGTTGAAGCCGGGGTGGCGGCGCGTGATCGCCTCCTTGAGCACCGAGGCCCAGACGCGCTCGTCGTCGGCGCGGTCCTCCAGCATCGCGTCGAGGGTGGAGACGGCCATCTCCAGGCCCTTGAGGCGGCGCGCCTCGATTTCCTGCGGGTCGAGGGGCTTGCGGTTCTGCTTGTCGGCGCCCATGCCGCCATCGCGCTGGCGTTTCCTGACCAGGTCGTCGATGTAGATGAACTCGTCGCAGTTGGCGATCAGCAGGTCGGAGGTCGATTGCTTGACGCCGACGCCGATGACGCGCTTGGCGTTCTCGCGCAGCTTGGAGACCAGCGGCGAGAAGTCCGAGTCGCCGCTGATGATGACGAAGGTGTTGACGTGCGACTTGGTGTAGCAGAGGTCGAGGGCGTCGACGACCATGCGGATGTCGGCGGAGTTCTTGCCGGACTGGCGCACGTGGGGAATCTCGATGAGCTCGAAGTTGGCCTCGTGCATGGTGGCCTTGAAGCTCTTGTAGCGCTCCCAGTCGCAGTAGGCCTTCTTGACCACGATGCTGCCCTTGAGCAGCAGGCGTTCGAGCACGGGCCGGATGTCGAACTTCTCGTACTGGGCGTCGCGCACGCCGAGGGCGATGTTCTCGAAGTCGCAGAACAGGGCCATGCTGACGTCGTCGGGGGAGAGGGCCATGGTGTTTTCCTTTGTCGCGGCGTCAGTTCGTTTGCAGCTGGTCGGCGCCGGTGAAGGACCAGGTGCGGGTGATTTCGAGGATGTCGGTGTCGCGCCGCAGGGCCTCGGGGAAGACGGCGTAGGGCGCGGCGAGCCGCACGATGCGCAGGGCGGCCTCGTCGAGCACCTTGTGGCCCGAGGAGCGGTTGAGCTCGACGCGCTCCAGTTCGCCGTCCTTCTTGATGGCGACGGTCAGCACCAGGTTGCCGTAGAGCTTGCCCTTGGCGGAGTCGGGATAGTTGAGGTTGCCGATGCGCTCGACCTTCTGGCGCCAGTCCTCGACGTACTGGGCGAAGCGGTATTCCTCGGCGCGCGCGCCGACGAAGCGCCGCCGCGGCCGCTGGTTGTAGTCGTCGATGTTGCGCGCGATCTCGGCTTCGAGGCGCGCCAGCGCCATCGCCCGGCTGGCCAGGTCGCGGCCGGAGACCGGCTCCTGGGGCGGGGTCTGCTGGCGGTCGGCATCGACGCGGGCGGTGCGTTCCGCCTGCATGCGCGTCATGATCTCGCGCTGTTGGGCTTCGAGCTGCTGGACGCGCTGCCGGGCGGCGACGAGATCGTTGCCGGCCTGGGTCTGCGCGGTGACCGGCAGCGGCGTCCTGGCGCGGCGGTTCTCGGCGACGTTGCCGCCGCCGTCGAGATTGGCCTGGGCCTTGGCTTGCGCCTTGGTCGGCTTGGTGGCGTGGCGGGCGTTGACGAGGATGACGTCGAGGGCCTGCTGGCGCGCGGCGTCGAGCTTCTCCGGCAGCTTGAAATGGATCGACAGCAGGATCGCGTGCAGCAGCAGCGAAACCCCGAGCGCCAGCGTCAGGTGGCGCCGCGGTGGGTCCAGCGCCGCCAGCGGGGCGGGCCATCGAAGGGTTGCGAACATCGGGGAATTTTACTCCCCGGCTTCCTCCGTCTCGCCGTCGGCGAAAGCCGCATCAGGGGCCGCGACCGCCGGCAATTCGACCATTTCGACGAAGCTGGCCTTCGCTTCCGCCGCCATCAGGTCGATGTCCGCAATGGCCAGCCGCACGCGCGCGCCGCGCTCCAGCGTCGGCATGCCGCTCGCCTTGAGCACCAGCGGGATGGCGTCGAGGCGCACGATGTTCTCCTTGAGCACCTGGGCGGTGACGGTTGCCACGCCTTCCTGGGCCAGCCAGCGCAGGCACCAGTAGCGCTCCATGTCGCGCTGGAAGTCCGCGTAGCTCGCGTAGGTGAGCTCGAAGTCGCGCAGCGCGGCCATCAGGTCGGCGGATTTCGGGGGGTAGGGCGGCTTGTCGCCGGAGAGGTGCGCGATCAGCTGCCACTGGTTGGCGAGGTCGGCGAAGCGCCGCAGCGGCGAGGTGGACCAGGCGTAGCAATCGACGCCGAGGCCCTCGTGGGGCGTGGCGACGGTGGTCATGCGCGCCTTGCCGGCGGTCTGGGCGCGGTACATGGCGGGGATGCCGGCGTCGCGCAGCAGCGCGCCCCAGGTGCTGTTGGCGACGATCATCAGCTCGGCCACCAGGGTGTCGAGGGGGCTGCCGCGCGGGCGTTCGGAAATCTCGACGCGGCCCTGTCCCTGCGGTGTCGCCACGTCCCAGTCCACGACAAAGCCGTAGTCCTTGCGGTTCTGCTGCTCCGTCTTGCCGCGGCCGGCCTCCAGCACGGTGGCGAGTTCCCAGAGGCGTTTCAATTCGTCGCGAAACGGGAAGTCGGGCAGTGCGCCGGACGCGAGCGTCGCGGCGTTGAACAGCGGCTCGATGTCGTGGTGGCGCAGGTTGGCGGCCACGGGCACGCGCTCGATCTTCGTCTCGTGGCCGAGGATGCGCAGGTCGGCGGCGACGTCGAGATAGAGCGACAGCGCGGGCACGTCCTGGCCGGCGCCGAGGGTATGGCTGTCCACGACGGCCTCGGGCAGCATGGTGATCTTGCGGCCGGGCATGTAGACCGTGGACAGCCGGCCGCGCGCGATGCGGCCGAGATCCGAGTCCGGCCCGAAGCCGAGGCCGGGCGCGGCGATGTGGATGCCGACGCGCATGCCGCCGTCGGCCTGGACGGCCAGCGAGAAGGCGTCGTCGATCTCGGTGGTGTGGGCGTCGTCGATGGAAAAGGCGCGCACCCCGGCCACGGGGAGGTCGGCGGGATCGACGGCGCCGGCGTGAGGCGGAAAGTCCGTGCCGCCCTTGCCCTCGGGGAAGTGCTCGAAGAGGAAGCGGCCGAGATGGAAGGCGTGGCTGTCGGGCAGGGCGCCGCAGCGGTGCAGCAGGCGCTCGGGGCTCTCGCCGGTCTCGGCGCAGGCGGCCTCCAGCGCCTTGGTCTCGGGCCGGTTGCGGTCCGGCTTGTAGAGCAGCTGGGACAACAGCGGCGGGAACTCGGGGGGCAGCCGGCCAGCCTTCAGTTCATCCACCATGCGCTCGATGGCGAGCGCCTGCTGGCGTTTCTTTTCGAGTCCGGCCAGGGCGGCCTGGAGGATTTCCGGCGGCGCCTTGCGGAATTTCCCCTTGCCCTTGCGGTGGAAATAGATCGGCGCGGCGTGCAGGCAGAGCAGCACGGCGGCGGCCTCCACCGGCGTCGGCGCATGGCCGTGGTATTCGCGCGCCAGCTCCTCGAAGCCGAATTCGGCCTCGCCGCAGACTTCCCACAGGAATTCGGTCTCGATGCCGGCCGCCGCCGCCTCGGCCTGGGCCAGCAGCTCGGCGGGGCCGGGCGCGGCGAAGCGCAGCAGCACGTTGGCCGCCTTCAGTTTCACGCGCTTGCCCGAGGCGGTATCGACCTGCAGCGAGCTGTCGTTGTCGGCGACGATGGTGCCGGTCTTGAAGGCGCCATCCTCTTCGAAGAGGAGATTCATGGGGGGTACGGAGCGGGGAGGGGCGCGGATTATAGCTTGCGCGCCACGGCGACCAGGGCGCGGCTGGCCATGGCGTAGCCGGTGGCGGTGGCGTGCGGTGCCAGCTCGTGGGCGACCTCGGCGGCGAGCTGCTGCTGCGTTTCGATGGGCAGGCGCGCCAGGCTGCCGGCCGCGCCGCCGGCCAGGTCGAGGAAGGCCTGCCAGTAGCTCGCGGCGTCGGGAAAGCGGCTCTCTACCTCGACGGGAACGATGCGGATGTCGGCGTAGCCGGCGGCAGCCAGCGGCGCCGTCAGCGCTTCCTCGGTGCCGAAGCGGAACACCGAGGGGCGCGCCACCCTGGGTTGCGGCAGCAGGCGCTTCATGCAGGCCAGGGCGCGGGACAGCAGCGGCGTTTCTTCCGCCCTGCCCCAGACCGAGAGGGCGAGCATGCCGCCGGGCGCGAGCACGCGCTTGACTTCGGCGAGCACCCGCGCCGTGTCGGGAAACACCATCAGCCCCAGGCCGCAAAGCACGCGGTCGAAGCAAGCGCTCGCGAAGGGCAGATGCTCGCCGTCGGCGGCGGCGCGCGGCGGCTCCGGGCAGCAGGCGAGCTGGGCCTCGGCGATGTCGCTGGCGATCACCGTCCCATCAGCGCCGACTTTTTGGCGCGCGGCGGTGGCGAGCAGGCCGGGGCCGGCGGCGAGGTCGAGGACGCGCTGGCCGGGCGCCAGCTCGGCGGCCTCGATCAGCGCGGCGACGAGGGCGTCCCGCACCGGGGCGCCGACGGCGTAGCGCGCGCCGATCAGGTTGTAGCCCTCGCGCTCGATGCGCTTCATCTGGCGCGGGTCGAAGCTCATGGCCGGTCCGGGAGCTGGCCGGCGAAGGCGAGAATCCTGTCGAGATGGTCGTCCCAGCGTGTGAAGCTGTGGTCGCCGCCGGGCAGCACGGTCTGGCGCGCGCCGGCGTAGTGGCGCACGGCCTGGCGGTAGTCGAGGGTCTCGTCGCCTTCCTCGACCAGCAGCCAGTAGCGCGCGGGATCGGCCAGATGCGGCACTTCGAGGGCGCGCAGTTCCTCGATGTGGCGGCGCGTGAATTCGAAGGGCTCGCCGCTATAGAGCCAGGACTGCGGGCCGAGGTAGCGTTCGAGCTCGATGGCGGCGACCACGGCGGGATTCACCAGCACCGCTTTCAGTCCGTGTTTCTCGGCGAGCCAGGTCGCGTAGTAGCCGCCGAGGGACGATCCCACCAATGTCACCGTCTCGCCAGCCCCGAGTTTTTGGGCGAGGATGGCGTCGGCGAGCGCGATCGCCGCCGCCGGCGAGGCGGGCAGCTGCGGGCAGACCAGCCGGTCCGCCAGCCCGCGTTCCGCCATGCGCGCGGCGAGGGCCTGCACCTTGCGCGATTGCGGGCCGCTGGTGAAGCCGTGCAGGTACAGAATCGACGGGCTGCTCAATGCGCGGTCCAATTCACCAGTCCGAGCTGCCAGGTGGCGATGACGACGATGCCGAAGGCGATGCGGTACCAGGCGAAGATCGTGAAGTCGTGCGTCGCGATGTAGCGCAGCAGCCAGCGCACGCAAAGGAAGGCGGAGGCGAAGGCGGAGACGAAGCCGACCACCCACATGCCGAGGTCGTCCCAGACCAGCAGGTGGCGCTCCTTCCAGAGCTGATAGACCGTGGCCGCGCCGAGGATCGGCACGGCGAGGAAGAAGGAGAATTCGGTGGCGGCCTGGCGCGAGAGGCCGAAGAACAAACCGCCGATGATCGTCGAGCCGGAACGCGAGGTGCCGGGAATCAGCGCGCAGGCCTGGGCAAGGCCGAGCTTGAGCGCGTCCCGGGGGCCGATTTCGTCCACCGAGTGGATGGTGATCCGGTGCTTGCGCTTCTCGGCCCAGAGGATGACGAAGGCGCCGAGGATGAAGGCGACGGCGACCGGCAACGGCTGGAACAGGTGGGCCTTGATCGCCTTGCCGAACAGCAGGCCGAGCACGGCGAGCGGCATGAAGGCGATGGCGAGATTGGCGACGAAGCGGCGCGCCGCCGGGTCGCGCGGCAGGCCCGACAGAACCGCGGCGAAGCGCCGGCGATACTCCCAGACAACAGCGAGGATGGCGCCCGACTGGATGACGATTTCGAACAATTTGCCGCGCTCGTCGTTAAACCCGAGCAGGTCTCCCGCTAGAATCAGGTGGCCGGTGCTCGATACCGGCAGGAATTCCGTCAGGCCCTCGACGATGCCGAGAATCAGGGCTTGCAACAGCGGATAAGCGTCCATGTCGCCAGGGAAACAAGTCTTCGATCAAAAGGGCCGGCGAGTCTAGCATGCTGAAAAAAATCGCCGTCGAGCACCTGCAACTCGGAATGCATATCCACGAATTCTGCGGCTCGTGGATGGACCATCCGTTCTGGCGCACCAAGTTCGTCCTCGACGATCCCGAGGATCTGCGCCAGATCCGCGCCTGCGGCATCAAGGAGGTCTGGATCGACGTGCACAAGGGCCTCGACGTCGCCGGACCGACCAAGCAGGAGGCCGAGGCGCAGATCGACGCCGCCCTGGAGCGGATCGCCCAGCCGCGGGAGGCGCGGCAGCGCGCCGCGCTGGCCGAGGAGGTGCAGCGCGCCGCCAAGATCTGCGCCAAGGGCAAGGAGGCCGTGGTCTCCATGTTCCAGGAAGTGCGCATGGGCAAGGCCATCGACCACGCGGCCGCCGGCGCGCTGGTCGAGGAGATTTCCGACTCGGTGCTGCGCAATCCCGGCGCCCTCATCAGCCTGGCGCGCCTGAAGACCGCCGACGACTACACCTACATGCACTCGGTGGCGGTCTGCGCGCTGATGGTGGCGCTGGCGCGCCAGCTCGGCCTCGACGAACAGAGCTCGCGCGAGGCCGGCCATGCCGGCCTGCTGCACGACCTCGGCAAGGCGGTGATGCCGATGGAGGTGCTCAACAAGCCCGGCAAGCTCACCGACGAGGAATTCCGCGTCATCAAGAGTCACCCGGTCGAGGGCCACCGCATGCTGGTGGAGGGCGGCGCCGTCGGCGCCATTCCCCTCGACGTCTGCCTGCACCACCACGAGAAGGTGGACGGCAGCGGCTATCCGCAGGGCCTCAAGGACGCGGAGATCAGCCTGTTCGCCAAGATGGGCGCGGTCTGCGACGTCTACGACGCGATCACCTCGAACCGGCCCTACAAGGCGGGCTGGGATCCGGCCGAGTCGATCCGCAAGATGACCGAATGGTCGAAGGGCCACTTCGACGAGCGCGTGTTCCAGGCCTTCGTCAAGAGCATCGGCATCTATCCGGTCGGCTCGCTGGTGCGCCTGTCGTCCGGCCGGCTCGGCGTCGTCGTCGAGCAGTCGGAGAAGTCGCTGCTGGCGCCGCGCGTCAAGGTGTTCTTCTCCGGCAAGTCGCAGACCTACATCGCGCCGGAGGTGGTGGATCTCTCGCGCCCCGGCACGGCGGAAAAGATCGCCGGCCGCGAGGACGCGGCGAAGTGGGGCATCAAGGATCTCGACCGCTTCTGGGCGGCGCCCTGAGGCCGCGCCGCCGACTTACCTGACCTCGCAGCCTTCGCCCTGCTGGTTCTGCTGCCGCGCGCCGGGCGGCGTCTGCATCTGCCCGGGCGGCGCCTGCTGGCTCTGCTGCTGGGTGAGCTGGAAGGCCGGCGGCGGCGAGAACTGGATGCCCGGGTTCTGCGGCAGGACGACCGGAGGTTGGATGTTGCTGCCCGTATAGCCGAACTGGCCGGCGGAGAAGAGCTGGGAGCCGCCCTGGTTGCTCAGATTGACGAAACCGTCGAGCACCTGGACATAGAGGCCGGGGGCCAGGCCGGAAGGGGGCGCCTGGGCGAGCTGGATCGGGCGCAGTTCGGCCAGCTCGACGAATCCGCCCACGGGAACGTCGGTCAGCGTGTCCGCCCCCGTCCACGACAGGTCGAGGGACGCCAGCAGCGGCGGGGCGTAGGGCGCCCGCGAGACGGCCGTCTCTTCGGCGGGAACGTAGGTGGCGATGTAGTCCGTGCCGCGGATGCCGATGGTGGCGGTGGCGGTATTCATCTTGTAGGCGTCCTGGTTGCCGCGCTTGCCGACCAGTCCGGTGACGGAGCGCAGCGCGCCCTTGAGCAGGCCGAAGACCGCGGAATCCTTCTCCGGGGCCTTTTCCTCGAAGGCGAAGGACTCGATCTTGAACTGGGTGCCCGGGCGGAGGGTGACGACGCCCTTGTCGATGAAGCGCACCTGGGCGTAGGTCTTTTCCTCGGTGATCAGGGTCTCCCCCGGCTCCACCTGCGAGCCGACCGACAGCACGCGCCGCACCCCCTCCGCGTTGAGGGCGAACAGGGGACCGGACAGGTTGGTCACCTGGCCGACCGGCGCGGCCTGGGCATTTCCCCAGACGATCAGCAGGATCAGCGCCAGCGACTTAATTGCAGAAACGGCGTTGAGGCGGCGCATTGTTCGCTCCCTGTTGATTGTTCGGGGTGTTCTGGCCGGTTTGCTCGCCCTCGCCCTCGCCTTCGCCGGAAGAAGACTGGCCGGTGCCGGAGGGCGAGCCAGGCGTGCCGGACGAACCGCCGCCGCCGCCACTGCCCGAGCCGAGTGTGAGATCGGGCCGGCCGGAACTCGACTGACCGGTCTGGCTGTTGAGCACCAGTTGTTGCTCGGAGGATTGCACCTGCTGGATGATGGGCTGGGCCGCGCCGCTGTCCTGGGGACCGCCCGGGACGCAGGCGGCAGGGTCGGTCAGGCAGGCGAGCTGCTGGTTGGTCGGCAGCGTTGGAGGCGGCAGCACCGCCGAGCAGCCCGGCGTCGAGGGCGCCGCCGTGCAGGTGGCGAGGGGCGGCAGCACCACGCCACAGCCGATGGCCCCCGGGTTGGTCACGCAGGCATCCAGGCTGGGGAGCACCGCGCCGCAGCCCGCGGCGGTGGGATTGGCCACGCAGGCGTCCAGGGTCGGGAGGACGACGGCGCAGCCCGGGGCGGACGGGTTGCTCACACAGGCGTTGATCGTCGGCAGCACGGCGGAGCAGCCCACCGCCGTGGGATTGGTCACGCAGGCGTCGAGGGTCGGCAGGACGACGGAACAGCCCGGGGCGGACGGATTGCTAACGCAGGCATTGATCGTTGGCAGCACGGCGGAGCAACCCGGGGCAGACGGATTGGTCACGCAGGCGGAAACGGTGGGCAGGACCACCGAGCAGCCGGGAGCGCCAGGGTTGGCCACGCAGGCATTGAGCGTGGGCAGGACCGTGGAGCAGCCAGGGGCGGCCGGATTGGTGACGCAGGCGTCGATGGTGGGCAGCACGGCCGAGCAGCCGGCCGCCGCCGGGTTGGCGATACAGGCGTCGATGGTCGGCAGCACGGTGGAGCAGCCCGGGGCGGCCGGATTGGTGACGCAGGCGTCGATGGTGGGCAGCACGGCCGAGCAGCCGGCCGCCGCCGGGTTGGCGATGCAGGCGTCGAGGGTTGGCAGCACCGTCGAGCAGCCGGCCAGCGACGGGTCGGCGACACAGGCGTCGATGGTTGGTGGTGGAGGCGGGGGGGGCGGCGGCGGTGCGACGGGAGGCTGGGTCAGGCGGATGTCGGTCGTACCGCCGGCCGTGGAAGGCGAGGGAGTGTTGACGATGGTCGCGCCCCAGGCGTCGAGGGAGATGTTGCCCGCCACTTGGTAATTGAGCAACACGCTGCCGCCGTCATTTCCGGAGACGATGTTGTTTGCGCTGCCGTCGGCATCGACGACATCGCCGGTCGATGTGAGGAGGTTCACCTCGACCGCGCGGATGAGCGGGGCGGAAATCGACCCTTGGGCGTTGAGGGTGACAATGCCACCGCAGTCGGCCGTCATGCCGTAGCAGGCGTCGATGCCGGGCGGGACGACATTGATGTCGCCCATCGAGGTCGATAGCAGCACGTCGCCACTGACCGTCTTGATCTCGCCAACGCTCAGGGTCTTGTTGTTGTTGAAGGAAAGATTGCCCCCCACCATCCTGGCTGTGAGGTAATCCACCGAGTTGCCGCTGTCGGTGAGGGTGACGCCGCCGCCACCGCCGACAATTTTCAGACCGCCGGAGTCGGTGCCCGAGGGCAGTGCGATGGGCACGCCGCTCTGGATGATGTTGCCGGAGCTCACCAGGGCGAGGTTCTTGAACGTCGCGCTATTGCCGGTCAGCGCGGTGCCGATGGTGATGGCGCCGCTGTTCAGGGCGCCGGTGCCGGTGGAATCGGTCATGCCAAGCTGCAGGTTGCCGACGACCTTGTTGTTCAGGTCGGCGGCCGTGAGCCAGAGGCTGTTGGTCGGGTCGGTGGCGGCGATGACGATCGGCCGCGAAATCGTGTAGGGGGCAAACGCCACCGACCCGAGGGTGCCGGATGTGAGCGTCGGCGTGCCCGAGAAGCTGACATTGTCGGCCATGAACATCACGCTCTTGCCGCTCACGCTGGCATTGATGTTGATGGTGTTGCCCTCGAAAGAAAGCAGCGTCGTCGCGGTGGGCAGCAGGATGTCGTTGGAAATCGATATCGAACCGCCACCCGCGTCGAATTCGTAGTAGTTGGCGACAAATCTGCTGCCGATGTCCGTGGTGTTGATCGGAACCCCACCGCTGGACGCCAGGAGTATTGCGCCGCTTGTATAGCGGAAGGCGATGCCATCCGATGCCGCCGTGCCGTTGGCGGTGACCATGCCGGCGCCGCCGATGCCGTTCGTGTTGTTGAACTCGACGTTCTTCGCGGTGAGGTTCGAGGCGATGTTGAGGAGGCCGGTACCAAAGGACAAAGATCCGCCTGTAGCGAGTGGCTGCGAGATGTTGATGCTGGCGGCCGAGTCGGCTTGCAGCTTGAGATTGGAACTGCCGAGGGAAACGTTCCCGCTCGCGGTGGACGGGATGGTGATGCTGTTGGTGGACATGTTGGTGGAGAACCCGGCATTGGTCGTGCCGTCCAGCTTGAGCGCGTAGCCGTCCGAGTTCACATCCTGGAAGCTGATGGCGCTGCCGCCGTACATGTTCACCTCGCCGGATGCGTTCAGCACATCCAGGTTGCTCGTCATGAACATCAGGGAAGTGCTGTTCGTCGGCCCGGTGCCGTAAATGCCGCCGGCCGACTTGAAGACGAGCTTCGGCCCCTGGATGATTGCCCCCATGCCGTAGGCGGGTTGGCTGATCGCCCCGCTGGTGGTTTCCAGGGTGATGGTGCCTGTGTTGTTGGTCATCACGTCGCTGACGGCGTCCGCGAAGGACAGGCTCGCACCCTTGATGCCGATGTTGCCGCCACTGAGGATGTTGCTGGGGCTGGATGCGGTGATGTAGCCGTTGGCCGTGACGGCGCCGGTGGCGATGACGTTGATGGCGCCGGAGGCGCCGCCGTAAGCGGCCACGGAGCCGGTCCCGCCCGAAACGTCGATGCCGCCGAGGCTCATGTTGGCGCCGGAGATGCTGACCGTGCCACCCGTGCCGCCGATGCCGACGCCGGAACTCGATCCGCCTTGGGAGAATACCCCGTTGCTTGCGCCGCTGAAGCTGACGTCGCCGCTTGTCGCCGTGATCGTGACGGTGCCGCCATTACCGCCGGCAGTGTCGCCGGAAAGGGCATCGCTGCCCTTGGCGCCGACGGTGTAGAGGGCGATATTTCCCGCCGTGGAGGTGATCTGCACCGTGCCGCCGCTATAGACGGTGTTGGATGAGGCAGACGTGGCGGTGATGGGCGTCGTGGCCGTTGCGGAATCGATGTTGCCACCCGCCTGGATGGTGATGTTGCCGCCGGGGGCATCCAGGGAGGGCGTGGTGGAGAGCTGGGCGCCCAGCGTCACGATTCCGCCCGCGTTGATGACGAGATTGCCGCCGCCCGTCGAGATGGCCGCGGTCGTCGCCACGTTCTGGCCGGCGATCAGGCTGACGGTCCCGCCGTTGCTCGCTCCGCCGCTGGTTGCGATGCCGGCGCCGCCGACGTTGATCGAACCGGTGTTGGCGACCACGGTCGGAGAGGACACTCCGGAGCCGCTGTTCCAGCCGGCGACCAACTTGGTATTGGCGCCGAAAAGCTCGATCTTGCCTGCGGCGGTCAGGCTGACGTTGCCTGTCGCCAGAAAGGACAGCGTATCGCCGGAACCGGCGTTGCCGATCTGGTTGAACGAACTGGTCTGGATGTCGATGTTGCCCGAATCGGCGGCGCCGCCGGTCGCGGTGATGGCGACGCTGGTCGCGCCACCTTGAAATGCGGTATTGATGTCCGACCAGGTGACGAGCGTCGGGTCGGCGCTGGGTGTGAAGATGTTCGGATCGCCTCCGGATTGTGAGGCGGCGTTTTCGGTGGTGCGGGAATCGGCGACGATCACGTCGGCCGGGTCGAGCAACAGCGAACCTCCCGCGCCTTGGGGCGCGGCCAGGTCGACGCTGGCGTGGAAGTCGAGATGCTGCTTGCCCGACGTCTCGACGAAGCCGCCGTCGCCGCCCTCGTTGCCGCCGCGCGCCGAGATGTGGCCAAAGGCGCGCGTCGTGTCGTCGGCCCAGACGATCACCGTGCCGCCAGCGCCGA
>JANJVS010000206.1 GCA_024709955.1 Rhodocyclaceae bacterium | reverse complement strand
GCGCACAGTCGCGCGCCGTACGGTTTCCGACAAACCCACGGTTAGCCAGCCAGCCGCCAGCAATACCGACTCATCCCCAATAAAGGTATTGCCATGCGTATCGCGCTTACCCCCCTGGCCATGGCCCTGCTGTGCGCCTTCCCCGCCGTCCGCGCCGAAGAGGCCGCGACGCTGTCCGCCGTTTCGGTCACCGCCAAGGGCTACGCGTCCGAGGATATGGAAACCCCCGTATCGACGACTTCCCTCGATCGCGACGCCCTGATCAGGCGCAACGCCCAGAACGTCGGCGCGGCGTTGCGCGGCGAACCGGGCCTCAGCGTCGCCAGCGACGGCGCCCAGGGCCAGAACCCGGTGATCCGCGGCCTGAAGAAGGAGGGCGTGGTGCTGCTGGTGGACGGCATGCGCATGAATTCCGCCCAGCCGCAGGGTGCCATCGCCTCGTTCATGACGCTCGGCCTGGCCGAGCGCGTCGAAGTCGTCAAGGGGCCGGCCTCGGTGCTCTACGGCACCGGCGCCCTCGGCGGCGCGATCAACGTCCTGCTGCCGCAGGCAAAATTCGCGACCGGCGCCAGTTTCGACGCGGCCGCGAGCTACGACAGCGCCAGCAGCGGCGCGCGGCTGACCGGCATCGCCAACTTCTCGCGGGGCGACCACGCCCTGATGATCGGCGCTTCCGTCGCCCGTATCGGCGATTACGACGCGCCCTCGGGCAAGGTGGATCGGACCGGCTACGACAGCGACGCGATCCTCGCCCAGTATCGTTTCCGCATCGATCCGTCGCAGCAGCTGCGCGTCTCGCTGCAGCAGCAGACCGACAGGGATGTCTGGTATCCGGGTTCGAAGAAGCCGCATGCCAGCCCGCTGGTCGGCAGCACCACGGTGCATTCGCCGAAACAGGAGCGTACGCTGTACGAAATCGGCTACAACCGCAAGGGCGCCGGCGAAACCCCATTGAATCTGGATGTGCGCGCCTGGCGCCAGGAAGTGAAGCGCACGATCTATTCACATGCCGCCAATCTCGGGCGCGACATCGGCCAGGCCGACGCGTCCTTCGCCACCGACGGGTTCGATGCCAAGGCGGACTGGCTCGTCCATCCGCTGCACCTGTTGTCCTTCGGCGTCAATGTCTGGCGCATGGAGGCGAACACGCCGCGCCTGCTACCCACGCCGGCGAACAACCCGACCAATCCGCTCGGTCGCAGCGATCCCTTCAACGGCGGCGAGATCGACGCACTGGGTTTCTATCTGCAGGACGACATGCGCCTCGGCAAGCTGAACGTTCTTGCCGGCCTGCGTCACGACACGGTCAAGGGCAGCGCCAACTGGATGGGCAACCCGACCCGCAACACCGGCCTCGACCGTGACGACGGCGCCGTGTCCGGCAGTCTCGGCCTGATCTATGAGGTCGCACCCTTGCTGCGCCCCTTCGCCAACCTGTCGCGCGGCTTCCGTGCCGGCGAAATGCGCGAGCGCTTCGAGGCCTCGCCGCGCGGCGACGGCTACTTCTACGTCGGCAATCCGCGGATCAAGCCGGAGGTCGCCACCCAGTTCGAGCTCGGCCTGAAGGGCGCCGACAGCGCATTCCAGTATTCGGCCTCGCTCTATCGCAACCGCATCAGCGACTACATCACCGGCCAGCAGATCGTCGGCGCGGCCGCCGTCGCGGCCTGCGGCGCGCCGAACGCCGCGCTCTGCAAGCAGACCGTCAACCTCGGCGAGGTCGTCATCAATGGCATCGAGGCCAGCGCCCGCTGGCAGTTCGCGCGCGACCAGTGGTTGTCGGCCGGCTACTCGCGCCTGCGCGGCGAGAACAAGGACCTCGACGAGCCGCTGTTCCAGATGCCCGCCGACGAGCTTTCGCTAGGCTGGGAAGGCGCGGTCGCCGCCGGCTGGACGGCGGACGCCACCGTGCGCCTGGTGGCGAAGCAGGATCGCGTCGCCACCGTCTTCGCGCGCGGCACCGAGAATGAGACAGCCGGCTTCGGCACGCTCGACCTCGGCGCTACCTGGGCTTACGCGAAGGATCAAAGCCTGCGCGTCGCGCTGAAGAACCTCGGCGACAAGGCCTATCACGAGCATCTGGCCGAAGGCGTGTCGGGCCAGGAGATCGAGGCGTCGGGCCGCAGCCTGCAACTGGTCTGGAAAGGCAAGTTTTGAGAAGTAAATTCCTGTCGGAAATCGGCGGCTGCCTGGCAGCCGCCTTTTTTGCTCTTGCGGCGCCCGCCGCCGCCCAGCCGGTCAAGCTGCCGAAACTTGTTCTTTCCGGTCCCTACGCGGCGGTCTCCAATCCGCTGATCCACATGGTCGAGAGCGGCGCGCTGAAGGACGTTGCCGAGGTGGTCGAGTTCCGCCCGTGGAAAGACCCCGATCAGTTGCGCGTGCTGGCGCTCGACGCAAAAGCCGAGGCCGACTTCGTCGCCATGCCGAGCAACGTCGCCGCCAACCTCTACAACCGCGGCGTCAAGTTGCGGCTCATCAACGTCTCCACCTGGGGCGTGCTGTGGATGGTCTCGCGCGAGAACGGCCTCAAGACGCTGGCCGACTTCAAGGGCAAGGAGATTCTCATGCCCTTCCGCGCCGACATGCCGGACATCGTTTTCCAGGCGCTCGCCGAAAAGCAGGGACTGGACGCCAAACGCGACTTCAAGCTGCGCTACGTCGGCACGCCGCTCGACGCGATGCAGCTCTTGATCACGCGCCGCGCCGACCACGCGCTGCTCGCCGAGCCGGCCGTCTCGGTGGCCTTGCGCAAGACGAAGTCCTTCCCGGTGAGCGTCATCGCGCCCGAGCTGTTCCGCAGCGTCGACCTGCAGCAGGAATGGGGCCGCGTCATGCGGCGCCAGGCGCGCATCCCGCAGGCCGGCATCGTGGCGCTGGGCAAGGCACGCGGCGATGCGGCGCTGATCGAAAAATTCCAGCGGGCCTACGCCGCCTCGCTCGCCTGGTGCGAGCGGCATGCGGACGAATGCGGCCGGCTGGTCGCCGGCCGCGTCGACATGCTGACGCCCGAGGGCGTTGCCGACTCGGTGCGCGTCGACAACGCCGTGTTCGTCGCGGCGCAGGACGCGCGGCCGGAGCTCGAGTTCTTCTTCAGCCTGCTGCACGCCCGCCAGCCGGCGCTGATCGGCGGCAAGCTGCCGGATGCGGGCTTCTACTGGCCATGACGCTGCTGCACCGCTGGTTTGCCGGCATTCCGGGCTACCTCTGGAGCGGTTGGGGCGCGCTGGCGAGTCTTTTTCTGTTCGTCGCCGCCTGGGAGGCGGTCAGCCTCGCCCACGGACCGCTGATCCTGCCCGATCCCGCCGCCGCCTTTGGTCGGCTATTCGCGCTGTTCGACGGCGGTCCCGCCTGGTCGGAACTCGCCGTCACCGCGCGCCGCGCGATGACCGGGCTGGCGCTCGCGATCATCGTCGGCAGCGTGCTCGGCCTGCTGGCCGGCCTTTCTCTGACGGCCTCGATGATGGCGCGCCCGGTCGTCACGGTGCTGCTCGGCACGCCGCCGATCGCCTGGCTGGTGCTGGCGATGATCTGGTTCGGCGCCGGCGACGGCACGCCCGTGTTCACCGTCCTGGTCGCCTGCTTTCCGGTGATCTTCGTCGGTGCGCTGCAAGGCACGCGCACCCTCGACCACCACCTCAAGGACATGGCGCGCGCCTACCGCCTGCCCTGGCGCATGCGGCTGACCGACCTCTACCTGCCGCATGTCGTCTCCTACCTGTTCCCGGCCTGGATCAACGCGCTGGGCAACGCCTGGCGCGTGGTGGTCATGGCCGAACTGCTCTCGTCGGCCGACGGCATCGGCGCGGCGCTCGCCGTGGCGCGCAGCCAGCTCGACATGGACGCCGCGCTGGCCTGGATCGCCGCCGTGGTGCTGTCGCTCCTGGCCGTCGAATACCTGCTGCTGGAGCCGGTCAAGCGCGAGCTGGAGCGCTGGCGGCACACGGAAAAATGAGGGAAAGATGAGCCTCAAGCTCTCCGCGGTCAAACACAGCTTCGCGCTCAGGACGGTTCTGGACGGCATCGACCTCGAACTGCCCGCCGGCCGCATCCTGGCCCTGGTCGGCCCCTCCGGCTGCGGCAAGACCACGCTGCTGCACCTGTGCGCCGGCTTGCTGACGTTGCGGGACGGCGCGCTCGAAAACCTCTACGCGCGGCCCGCCGTGATGTTCCAGCAGCCGCGCCTGCTGCCCTGGAAGACGACGCGCGACAACATCGCGCTCGGCCTCAAGGCGGCAGGCCTGCCGCGCGCCGAATGGCAACTGCGCGCCCAAGCCATGGGTCATGCGGTCGGCCTCGACGCGGAAGCCCTCGACCAGTTCCCACACCAGCTCTCTGGCGGCATGCAGAGCCGCGCCGCGCTGGCGCGCGCGCTGACGCTGGAACCGGACCTGCTGCTGATGGACGAGCCGTTCTCCGCCCTCGACATCGGCCTCAAGGCGCAGCTCTACCGCCTGCTGCTCGAACACCAAAGCGCGCGTAAAGTGGCGGTCCTGATGATCACCCACGACCTCATGGAAGCCGTGCGCCTCGCCGACACCATCCTCGTCATGGCCGCCGACCCCGGCCGCATCGCGCACCGCTTCACGCTCGACGCGCCGGCGGCGGCGCGCGACGACGACTTCGTCCATCGCACCACGGCCGAATTCCTGCGACACGACGACGTGCGCGCCAGCTTCGACCTCCCCCCGCTGGCGGCCGCAGAAGTCGGCGTGACCGAAGGGAATCCCCGTGGGACAGGCGGGACGGTGGTCGAACTCGACAGGAAACGGAGCAACGAATGCTGAAATTCAGCCTGCGCGGCGTGACGGCGCCGGGGCACCCGCTCTGGATGTGCGGCCTGCGGCCCTTCTTCCTCTTCGCGGCGCTGGCCGCGCCGCTCCTGATGCTGCTCTGGAGCCTGTTCCTCGCGACGGGCATGCCCCTGCCGGCCGTGCCCGGCGGCCCCTTCGTCTGGCATGCGCACGAACTGCTGTTCGGCTTCGCCATCGCCGCGATGGCCGGCTTCCTGCTCACCGTCGTGCCCGAGTTCGCCGGCGGCGGCGACTTCCCCGCGCGGCCGGTGCGCAAGCTCGCGACCCTCTGGCTGCTCGGGCGCCTCGCCTTCTGGCTGTCCGGCGCGTTCGGCGCCGCGATGCTGGCCGCCGCCGCGCTCGCCCACCTCGCCCTGCTCGCCGGTCTCGCCCGCCTCGCCGCGCCGCGCTTGTGGCGCGATCCCGAACGCCGGCACCTGGCCTTCCTCTGGGCGCTGGCGGGGCTCGCCGTCTGCATGGCCGGCTTCTACTTCGACGCGCTCGCCGGCGCGTCTCCCGCGCGCTGGCTGCACGCGGCGCTCGGCGTCTTCATGGCGCTGATCATCGTCGCGCTCTCGCGCATCTCGATGCGCATCGTCAATGCCGCGCTCGCCGACGCCGGCGTGGCGGGCGTCGAATACCGCGCCCGGCCACCGCGCCGCAACCTGGCGATCGTCTGCATCGCCCTCTACACGGCGGCGGAATTCCTCGTCCCCGGCGCGCGCCTGTCCGGCTGGCTCGCGCTGGCCGCGGCCGCTGCGCTGTTCAACCTGATGAACGACTGGCACATCGGCCGCGTGCTGTTCCGCCGCCTGCCGCTGATGCTCTACGGCATCTACGTCTTCATGGCGGCGGGCTACGCGACGATGGGCGTCGCGCTGGTGTTCGAGACCGGCGCCTTCAGCGCCGGCCGCCACCTGCTGACCGTCGGCGCGCTCGGACTGGCGATCTACGCCGTGATGAGCATTGCCGGCCGCGCCCATTGCGGCACGCCCTTCGAGACCCGCCTCTGGCAGCCGGCCGGCGCCGCGCTGCTCGCGCTGGCGGCGCTACTGCGCGCGCTGTCGGCCTGGCCGGGCGCGGACACGCAAGTGCTGCTGGTGGCCGCCGGCCTGCTGTGGACGGCGGCCTTCGGCCTGTTCGCCTGGCACATGGCACCGCTGTTCCTCGCCCCGCGCGCCGACGGACTCTCCGGCTGCAAGGGAACGGCGATTCCCTGACGACCGAGCAGGCGCCGGCTCGCGAACCCAAGCGCCTCGACCGCTTGTCGGCAAATCCGCCACGGGATGTCATTTTCCGGTTTACGCGCTTAATAAGAACTATTATTATTTTCCGAACGGTGGAGATATCCGCCATTCGTCAGCCAGCCACCCGCCCCCGCGCGGCAGCCAGCCGGAAACTTCTTGGAGACTGCCCGCATGCACACATCGCTGACCCAGCTGATCGGTGCCGCCTTCGGCGACGCCCAACCCCAGTCGCTCCGCCCCGTCGCCGGCCGCCGCCGCAAGAAGGTCTGGGAGCTGCCCCAGCGCTGGCACTGTGCCCTGGTCGGCACCTGCCTGCCGGTGGCCGAGATGCGCAAGCTCGCCGCGCGCTGCGGTTTCGACGAGCGCGACATGAACGACTACACCCTGCACACCGCCGTGGTCTGCAGCTGCGACTCGCGCAGCGAATTCGCCGAGATGCTGCAGCGCTTCCTCGACAAGCGCCATGCCGCCGCCGTGGCGCGCTTCTCCCGCGTCAAGGGCGAACGGGCGGTGCTCGACCTCTGGGCCGAGGCCCTCGCCGCCGGCAGCGACGTCGCCGGCGCCCTGTGGGCCGCCTGGAGCCACGCCGACCTGGGCGACGATGCCGGCAAGACGATCTACGGCGACCTCCACATGCTGTCCCACCAGGTCGGTGCCGCCGTGCGCGCCGACCTGCGCCAGCTCGAACAGCTCAAGCTCGACAACGCGCGCCTGCGCGACGAGGCCCAGGCCCTGCGCATCGGCCTGTCGAGCGCCCAGCGCGAGAAGGACCGCGTCGTCGCCGATCTGCAGCGGCGCCTGACCGACGCCGAGCAGCGCGCCGCCCTGCTCCCCCGCCGCGACCTGGAGCTCGCCGCGGCGCGCAAGGCATCGCGCGACTACGCGACGGTGCTCGACCGCGCCAACGCCCTGGCGCGCCGCGTCGACACGCTCGAAGAACGCAACGCCGCCAACGCGCGCCGCGCCCAGCAGCTCGCCGGCGAACTCATCGAGACCCAGGACGCCCTCGCCGCCGCCGAAAGCGCCCTGGAGCTGTCCCTCGGCATCGGCGGCTGTGAAGGTGTCTCCGGCGCGGCCGGCTGCGGCCGCACCTGCCCCGCCGAGGCGCAACTGGCGGGCCGCTGCGTGCTGTGCATCGGCGGCCGCACCAATCTCGTCGATGGCTACCGCCGCCTGGTCGAGACCCAGGGCGGGCGCTTCCTGCACCACGACGGCGGCCAGGAGGAAAGCCTGCACCGCATCGACGCCGCCATCGCCGGCGCCGACGCCGTCGTCTGCCAGTCCGGCTGCGTCTCCCATGCCGCCTACTGGCGCCTCAAGGAAGCCTGCAAGAAGCTCGGCAAGCCCTGCATCTTCCTCAAGTCGCCGGGCGTCGGCAGCTTCGCGCGCGGCCTCGCCGCCCTGAGCGGCGGCGCACGGGAAGCCGGCGCCCCGCCCGGCGGCATTCCCCTGATCGTGGCCAACTGAGTTTTCCGCTTCTTTACGTTGGGGCTTTGCTGCCAGCCAGTCCACCTTCCCTCCTCCGGGCAAGCCAGCAGCTTTTTTTTCCGCACCGATGCAGGCGTTCCGCGGCGCGGCCACCGGGCGCCAATAGCCAATGGCTATTCAACCAATCGTAACAATCAATTTGAGACATGTTGCGGCCGCACATAAAATCCATTCCGTGATGTAAGTTATGACCACGCGCAATCAAGATCGCATACCAACCCATCGACAAAGGAGAAACCCATGTCCCTGATCAACACCACCATCAAGCCCTTCAAGGCGCAGGCTTACCACAACGGCAAGTTCGTCGAAGTCACCGAAGCCGCCCTCAAGGGCAAGTGGGCCGTCTTCTTCTTCTACCCGGCCGACTTCACCTTCGTCTGCCCGACCGAGCTGGGCGACCTGGCCGACCTCTACCCCGAGTTCCAGAAGATCGGCGTCGAGTGCTACGGCGTTTCCACCGACACCCACTTCACCCACAAGGCCTGGGCCGACGCTTCCGAGACCATCAAGAAGATCAAGTACCCGATGCTCGGCGACCCCACCGGCACCATCACCCGCAACTTCGACGTGATGATCGAGGAAGAAGGCCTGGCGCTGCGCGGCACCTTCCTGGTGGACCCGAACGGCGTGATCAAGGTTTGCGAGATTCACGACCTGGGCATCGGCCGCGACGCCGCCGAGCTGCTGCGCAAGGTCAAGGCCGCCCAGTACGTCGCCTCCCACCCGGGCGAAGTCTGCCCCGCCAAGTGGAAGGAAGGCGCCGCCACCCTCAAGCCCTCGCTGGACCTGGTCGGCAAGATCTAAGCAGCAACACGCATAAGTAAGCGCATAAAACAAAAAAAGGGCCACCCCCCAACCCCAACCGAGAGGGCGCCCGCCACAAGCGGAGCGCCCTTTTCGGACCCTACTGATAGTCATTTTCGATTGAAAAGGAGATTGCGATGCTTGACGCCAATACGAAGGACCAGGTCCGTGCCTATCTCGAACGCCTGGAGCGCCCGATCGAGCTGGTCGCCGCGCTGGACGACGGCGCCAGCTCGCGGGAGATGCGCGGCCTCATCGAAGACATCGCCAGCCTGTCCGACAAGGTCGGCGTGCGCTTCGACGGCAGCGACGCGCGCCTGCCCTCCTTCACCGTCGGCCCGGCGGGCGAGGCCGCGCGCATCCGCTTCGCCGGCCTGCCGATGGGCCACGAATTCACCTCCCTGATCCTCGCGCTGCTGCAGAGCGGCGGCTATCCGCCCAAGGTGGATGCCGACACCATCGCGCGCATCCGGCGGCTGACCGGGGAATTCCGCTTCGAGGTCTATGTCTCCCTCGACTGCCACAACTGCCCGGACGTGGTGCAGGCGCTCAACCTGATGGCGGTGCTCAACCCGCGCGTGTCGACGACGATGATCGAGGGCGGACTGTTCCGCGCCGAGGTCGAGGCGAAGAACGTGCTCGCGGTGCCGATGGTCTTCTTGAACGGCGAGCACTTCGGCCAGGGCCGCATGAGCCTCGAAGAAAT
>JANJVS010000210.1 GCA_024709955.1 Rhodocyclaceae bacterium | reverse complement strand
TCCGGATGGTGCCCGAGGAGAACTGAGGCCGGGCGGCGCGGGACGGTCCGCACCGTCCCGCGAGCGCCGACTTTTCGGGGCATGCGGCGTGCGGCGATGCGGTGCATCGCCACATGCACCGTTTCAATGGATCCGGCGCCTCCTTGTTATGACTTAAGTTATTGCACCGGCCTGCTATCATGATAATAGATAATGGGTAGCGCAAAAAACACATGAACATATCCAGACTGCTTGGTGCCGCGTGCCTTGCCGTGGTGGCCGTCTTGGGGAGCAGGGTGATGGCCGCGCCGCCCGGCGTTCCCCTCGTCATCGCCCACGTCGCGCCGACCACCGGTCGCTTCGCGCTGCACGCCGAGGCCGACCGGCGCGGCGCCGACATGGCGATCGAGGAATTCAACGCGCGCGGCGGCGTGCTCGGGCGCGAGATCGTCCTGGTGTCCCGCGATCCGACCCTCGATGCCAGGCGCGCCGCCCAGGTGGCCGAGGAGCTCATCACCCAGACGCGCGTCGGCTTCATGGTCGGCGCCATCAGTTCCAGCGTCGCCGCCAGCATGTCCGCCGTCTGCCAGAAGCACGGCGTCATCTTCATCAACACCAATTCCTCGGCGCCGTCGGAGTCCGTCGAGAACGCGCACCGCACGAAGTTCGTCTTCGACGCCCATGGCGCGAACTTCAACCGCGCGCTGCTCAAGTTCGCCCTGGCGCAGCGCAAGTCCAAGCGGGTGTTGTTGCTTACCGAGGACAACGATGCCGGCCACAGCAACGCCGCCGCGATGCGCGCCTATATCGCCGAGTACGGCGGCACCGTGGTCGGCCAGGTGCTCTCCCCCGAGAACCTGCCGGACCCCGCTGAAGTCCTCAAACAGGTCGCCGCCGTCCCGGCCGACGTCGTCTCCCTCGTCATCAGCGGCGACAACCAGATCAAGCTCTTCGCCCAGATCGATCCGCAGGTGCTCGAACGCCAGTCGTGGATCGTCGGCGAGGTGGACTGGGAAGAGCTCTATCCCGCCCCCGGCACGCCGCGCCCGCTGTTCGGCACCACCTGGGCCTGGAACCTCGACACGCCGGGCACCGCCGAGTTCGTCGCGCGCTATCGCCAGCGCTACGGCCACACGCGCCTCGACTATCCGGGCGACGTCACCCATGCCGCCTATCTGGCCACCCGGGCGCTGCTGCAGGCCATCGAGCGCGCCGGCACCACCGACAACCACGTGGTGATCGGCCAGCTGGAGAACCACCAGGCCACGGCGCGCGAGCGCATGCAGCACGCGCCGGCCTTCATGGACGCGCAGAGCCACCACCTGCAGCAGAGCATCTACATCGCCCGCTGGAATCCCCGCGCCGAACGCCCCGAGCGTGGCATCGAGATCCTCGGCCACATCCCGCCCGAACAGGCACGCTACGAACAGGAACGGACGACTCGACTGGAACCCCTGGCCGACACGCCGCGCTACATACCTTGAAAGCCATTCGCTTCGGACTGATCACGCGCATCGCCCTGCTGGTCGTTGGCGTCGAGCTCGCCGCCTTCGGTGCCCTGGGCTGGTTCTACACCGACCGCTTCAGCAGCGCCGCCGACGAGCATCTGCGCAGCCGGCTGCTGGAGGTCGGCCGCATGATCGCCAACGAGGAGATGGCCGTCGGCGTGATCGCGCGGCCGGGACTGATGCACCAGCTGGTGGGCGCGCCGCTGCTCTCGGGCATGGCCATCGGCGGCAACGGGCGCGTCATCGTGGCCACCGATCCCGCCCATCTCGGCCGGCAGGCCGTCAGCATCCCCGGCTTCGATCCGCGCTGGATCGGGGCCGCAGTGCCGGCCGAGCAGTTCTTCCCGCGCGCCGACGCCCTCGCCGCGGTGCTGCAGCTGCGCGGCAGCGTGTCCGGCACGCTGCTCTACACCGTCGTCGTCACCGTCAGCATGGCCGAGGCCAACGCCGAGAAGCAGGCCATCGCCTTCTGGGGCGTCGCCGGTTCGCTGCTGTTCATCCTGCTCAGTTCCGCCGCCATCGTGCTGATCACCCAGCGGCTGATCACCCGCCGCGTGCAGGCCTCCCTCGGCGTGCTCAAGCAGGTCGAGGAAGGCATGCTCGACGCGCGCATCCCGGTCTCGGCCGCCGACGAGCTGGGCGAGCTGCAGCTCGGCATCAACTCGATGACCGAGAAGCTCGCCACCCTCCTCAAGGAGCACCGGCGCAACGCGGAAGAGCTGCGCGCCTCCAGTCGTCTGCTCGATTCGATCATCGACAATATTCCCAACATGATCTTCCTCAAGCGCGCCGGCGACCTGCGCTTCGTGCTGTTCAACCGCGCCGGCGAGCAGCTGCTCGGCTTCAACCGGCAGGAGCTGCTGGGCAAGAACGACTACGACTTCTTCCCGCGGGAGCAGGCCGATTTCTTCACCGCCAAGGACCGCGAGGTGCTGGCCGCGCGCGCGCTGGTGGACATCCCCGAGGAGACGATCGACACGCGCGGCGGCAAGCGCATCCTGCACACCAAGAAGCTCGCCCTCCGCGACGGCGCGGGCGAGGCCGAATTCCTGCTCGGCATCTCCGAGGACATCACCGAGCGCAAGCGCGATGCCGAGGAACTGCTGCGCCACCGCGACCACCTCGAGGAGCTGGTGGCGACGCGCACCGGCCAACTGGCCGAGGCCAAGGCCGCCGCCGAGGCGGCCAACCACGCCAAGAGCATGTTCCTCGCCAACATGAGCCACGAGATCCGCACGCCGATGAACGCCATCCTCGGCCTCACCCACCTGCTGCGCGCGCAGGCCACGCCCGAGCAGCTCGACCGGCTCGACAAGATCGACGGCGCCGGCCACCACCTGCTGTCGATCATCAACGACATCCTCGATATCTCGAAGATCGAGGCCGGCAAGCTGCAGCTCGAACGCAGCGATTTCGCCCTCTCCGCGGTGCTCGACCACGTGCGTTCCCTGGTCGGCGAAAGCGCGCGCGCCAAGGGGCTGGAAATCTTCGTCGAGGGCGACAGCGTGCCGCTCTGGTTGCGCGGCGACGCCATGCGCCTGCGCCAGGCGCTGCTCAACTACGCCAGCAACGCCGTCAAGTTCACCGAGAAAGGCGGCATCACTCTGCGCGCCCAATTGATCGAGGAGTCCGGCGACGAGCTGCTGGTGCGCTTCGAGGTCGCCGACACCGGCATCGGCATCGATCCCGACAAGCTCGCCGACCTGTTCCAGGCCTTCGAACAGATCGACGCCTCGACCACACGCAAGTATGGCGGCACCGGCCTCGGCCTCGTCATCGCGCGCCGCCTCGCCCTGCTGATGGGCGGCGACGCGGGCGCCGAGAGCGCCCCCGGGCGCGGCAGCACCTTCTGGTTCACCGCGCGCCTGCAGCGCGGCCACGGCATCGTGCCCACGGCGGCGGCCGACGCCGATGCCGACGCCGAGCGCGCCCTGCGCACCCTTCATCGCGGCGCGCGCCTGCTGCTCGCCGAGGACAATGCCATCAACCGCGAGGTCGCCCTCGAACTGCTGCACGGCGTCGGCCTGGCCGTGGATACCGCCGAGGATGGCGTCGAGGCGCTGGAAAAGGCGCGCGTGCATCGCTACGACCTGATCCTGATGGACGTGCAGATGCCCAATCTCGACGGCCTCGCGGCCACCCAGGCGATCCGCAAGCTGCCCGGCTGGGGCCAGGTGCCGATCCTCGCCATGACCGCCAACGCCTTCGACGAGGACCGGCGTGCCTGCGTCGCCGCGGGCATGAACGACTTCATCGCCAAGCCGGTGGACCCGCCCGAGCTCTATGCCACCCTGCACAAGTGGCTGGGCAAGAGCGCCGCCGAGCTGCCGCCGTCCGCGCCGCCGCCGCCACCACCGCCACCACCGCCCGCGCCGCGCCCCGACGACGCCCTCGTGCTGGAGCGCCTCGCCGCCATGCCCGGCTGCGACGCGCGGCGCGGCGTGGGCGTGGTGCGCGGCAAGGTTGGCCGCTACCTCGATCTGCTCGGGCGCTTCCTCGCCAGCCACGCCGGCGACATGGATCGGATCGCCGCCGTGGCGCCGGCCGAGCGCGACGAGGCGACGCGGCTGGCCCACAGCCTCAAGGGCGCGGCCGCCACTCTCGGTCTCGACGGCCTGTCCGAGATCGCCCGGCGCATCGAGTTCGGCCTGCGCGGCGAGCCCGCCACCCCCTACGCGACGCTGGCGGAGGATCTGGCGGCCCTGCGCGGCGGGTTCGAAACCTTGCGGGCGACCCTGGCGCCCTCCGGATAAGGCCTGAACGGCGGCACGCGCGGGCTTGCGCGTTCCCTGCGGGACGGGTGATGCTCACCGTCCCGCGAGCGCCGACTTTGACGCCTCCCGGCAAACCGATGCGCGAAGTCCGCTTTGTATGGCGACGGCATCGCGTGCAGCCCCGCGCCATGCTAATGTCACGACATCGCCTCGTCGTGGAGTGCCGCCATGCCCGTCGAATTCCTTAACCGTCCCGCCCGCCGCCGCTTCCTGCGGGCGGCGCTGTGCTGCACCGCTCTGCCGCTGGCCGTCTTCGCCGCGCCCCCGGAGGACGCGCCCGCCCTGTTGCTTGCCGAGCGCCACGACGGCAAGGCGGATGTTTCCCGCTACTGGGCGAGCGAGAAGCTCGACGGCGTGCGCGCCCATTGGGACGGCGCGCGGCTGCGCTTCCGCAGCGGCCGGCCGGTGCCGGCGCCGGCCTGGTTCGTCGCCGCCCTGCCGGCGCGGCCGCTGGACGGCGAACTATGGCTCGGGCGCGGTAGCTTCGCGCGCCTCTCCGGTATCGTGCGCCGCGCCGAACCGGACGACGCGGAGTGGCGCCAGGTGCGCTACATGATCTTCGAGCTGCCCGACGCGCCGGGCGATTTCACCGCGCGGGCGGCGGCGATCCGCGCGCTGGTCGCCGATGCCGGGCTGCCCTGGCTGCAGGCGGTCGAGCAGTTCCGCCTCGCCGACGCCAAGGCCCTGCGGCGCAAGCTGGACGAGGTGGTGCGCGGCGGCGGCGAGGGCCTGATGCTCCATCGCGCCGACGCACCCTACGCCACAGGCCGCTCCGCCGATCTGCTGAAAGTCACGCCCTGGCTGGACGCCGAGGCGCGCGTGGTCGCCCATCTGCCGGGCAAGGGCAAGCATGCCGGCAGGCTCGGCGCCCTGCGCGTGGAGATGTCCGACGGCCGCCGCTTCTCCCTCGGCACGGGCTTTACCGACGCCGAGCGCCGCGCGCCGCCGCCCATCGGCGCGCAGGTCACCTACCGCTATCGCGAGCTCACCGCCAACGGCCTGCCGCGCTTCCCGCGCTACCTGCGCGTGCGCGAGGACTTCTGATCCGCGGGACGGCGCATGCGGCGACGGGGGACACCGTCCCGCCAGTCCCATGGGGATTCCCTTCGGTCACGCCGAGTTTTCAGGCGGCCGCGCCGAGCTGGCGCGCGCGCAGCTGGCCGCAGCCGCCGTCGATGTCCTGGCCGGCGGAGCGGCGCAGCTTGGCGAGGATGCCGTGGCGGTGGAGCTCGCGCGCCATCGCCGCCGCGCGTTCCCAGTCGGGGCGGCGGTAGGCGGGGCCGCCGAGGTTTTCCACCTCGTTGTAGGGGATGAAGTTCATCACCGCGTACTTGCCGGCGAGCAGGCGCGCGATGCCGGCCAGTTCGTCGTCGCCGTCGTTGATGCCGGCGAGCAGGGTCCATTGGTACTGGATCGGGTAGCCGGTGGCGCGCGCGTATTGCTCGCCGAGTTCGACGAGTTCGTCCGGACTGATGCGCGGCGCCTTGGGCAGCAGTTGTTCACGCAATTCGGCGCGCGTGGTGTGCAGCGAGAGGGCGAGGGCGGGCTTGACGCGGCCTTGCGGCAGGCGTTCGAAGACGCGGCGGTCGCCGACGGTGGAGAACACCAGGTTCTTGTGGCCGATGTCGCCGGCGTCGCCGAGCAGGTCGATGGCTTCGAGCACGTTGTCGAGGTTGTGGGCCGGCTCGCCCATGCCCATGAAGACGACCTTCTTCACCGGCCGCTGCGCGCGCGCCAGCACCACCTGGGCGACGATCTCGGCACTGCCGAGCTGGCGCAGCAGGCCGTCGCGCCCGGTCATGCAGAAGGTGCAGCCGACGGCGCAGCCCACCTGGGTGGACACGCAGACGCCGTCCTTCGGCAGCAGCACGCTCTCGATCGTCTGGCCGTCGCCGAGGGCGACCAGCAGGCGCGCCGAGCCGTCGGCGCCGGGGTGTTCGCTGGCGACGCGCGCCAGGGCGGCGAGCCGCTCGGCGAGCGCCGGCAGGGCTTCGCGCAGGGCGAGGGGCAGGCAGTGTTCGGCCGCCCGCGGCCCGCTGTCGAGGGGGCGGGCCCGCAGCCAGGCGCGCAGCACGCGCGCCTCGTGGGCGGGCTTGGCGCCGTGGTCGCGGAGCAGCTGGCGGAGATGTTCGATGCGCATGGGGGGGCGATGCTAGCACTCCTGGCTAACGCAGCGCGCCGGTGAGCGGCACGAAGGCGACCGCCAGCAGGTCGCGCTGGCCGACGGCGCCGGCCGCGTCCTTCTCGACCAGGCGCAGTTGCTGGTAGCCGCCGGGATGGCCCACCGGGATCACCAGCCGGCCGCCGGGCTTGAGCTGCTCGACGAGCGGCGGCGGCACGTGGGGCGCGGCGGCGGTGACGACGATGCCGTCGAAGGGCGCGTGCTCGGCCCAGCCGCGATAGCCGTCGCCGTGGCGCACGGTTACGTTGGCGCAGCCGAGGCGCTCGAGGCGCTCCCGCGCCGCGAGCGCCAGCGGCGCGACGATCTCGATGCTATAGACCTGGCGCACCAGCCGGGAGAGCACGGCGGCCTGGTAGCCGGAGCCGGTGCCGATTTCGAGGACGATGTCGTCGGGGCGCGGCGCGAGCAGGTCGGTCATCAGCGCGACGATGTAGGGCTGGGAGATGGTCTGGCCGTGGCCGATGGGCAGCGCGCCGTTGGCGTAGGCGAACAGGCGGCGCTCCGCGGGCACGAACTCCTCGCGCGGCACCGCGGCGAGCGCCGCCAGCACGCGCGGGTCGAAGGCGGCGCGGCCGATCTCGGCGCGGGTGAACGCGATCTCGTCGGCGATGTCGCGCAGCATCCGGCGCGTTCCCGCTTCCCTGTCCGCTGCGTCACGCATCGCGTCCTCCGCTCTTGCTTCCCCTATCATTCTAGGAGCCGCGATGACCACCGCCAGCTTCCGCTTCTACGCCGAACTCAACGACTTCGTCGCCCCCGCGCGGCGCGGCCGGGAGAGCGTCGCCCGCTGCGCCCGGGACGCCAGCGTCAAGCACATGATCGAGGCGCTCGGCGTGCCGCATACCGAGGTGGCGCTGATCCTCGTCAACGGCGAGCCCGCCGGCTTCGGCCGGCCGCTGCGGGACGGCGACCGCGTTGCGGTCTATCCGGCCTTCGCCGTCCTCGATCCGGGCCTGGCGCCGCTGCGTCCGCCGCCGCCGGAGCGCTATGTCGCCGACGCCCATCTCGGCGGCCTGGCGCGCCTCTTGCGCATGGCCGGCTGCGACACCCTCTACCGCAACGACTACCGCGACGAGGAGCTGGCCGCGCTCGCCGCGGACGAAGGACGCGTGCTGCTGACGCGCGACCGCGACCTGCTCAAGCAGCGCGGGATCGTGCATGGCTGCTATGTCCATGCGCTGGCGCCGGCCCGGCAGTTCCGCGAGATCGTCGACCGGCTCGGGCTGCGGGCGCGGCTGCGGCCCTTCACGCGCTGCCTCGCCTGCAACGCGCCGCTGCGCGCGGCGGACAAGGCGGCGGTGGCCGCGCGCCTGCCGCCGGCGGTGCGCGCGCATCAGGAGCGCTTCACCGTCTGCGACGGGTGCGGCCGCGTGTATTGGCCGGGTTCCCACTGGCGGCGCATGCAGGCCATGCTCGCGGGCGCCTTGACGGACGGCGCCGGGGGCGGGAGCATAGGCGGTGACGGAGTTTTGCCCATCGAGGAGGAAATGCCATGACCACGCAGGAAAACCGTACCAAGGTGACCATCCTGACCGACGCCTACCGCATCAAGGGTTATATCGACCTGGTGCCCGGCGCGCGGGTGACCGACTTCATGCTCGAAGCGCGCGAATTCCTCGCCGTGATGGACGCGGAGGTCTACGAGATCGAGCTCGGCGGCCGCCAGGTGCTGACCGCGCCCTTCATCGACGTGAATCGCAACCACATCCAGATCGTCACCGCCGGCTGAGCCGGGTTCACCGTCCCGCCATCGCCGAGTTTTATCCGATCAGTTCGGCGGGATCGGCATGGGGCAGGCCGAGGGCGGCGGCGACCGGCGCGTTGGCGATCTTGCCGGCATGCACGTTGAGGCCGGCCATGAGGTGCGGATCGTCGCGCAGCGCCTGGCGCCAGCCCTTGGCCGAGAGGGCGGAAACGAAGGGCAGGGTGGCATTGTTGAGGGCGAAGGCGGAGGTGCGCGGGACGGCGCCCGGCATGTTGGCGACGCAGTAATGAACGATGCCGTCCACGACGAAGGTCGGCTCGGCATGGGTGGTTGGCCGGCTGGTCTCGAAGCAGCCGCCCTGGTCGATGGAGACGTCCACGAGCACCGTGCCGGGGCGCATGCGCGCGAGCATCTCGCGGCGCACCAGCTTGGGCGCCGCGGCGCCGGGCAGCAACACCGCGCCGACGACGAGGTCGGCGCCGAGCACGCAGCTCTCGATGGCCTCCGCCGTCGCGTGCAGGGTGCGGATGCGGTTGCCGAACATGGCGTCGAGCCAGGCCAGGCGGTCGAGGGAACGGTCCAGCACGGTGACGCGCGCGCCCATGCCGGCGGCGATCAGCGCCGCGTTGTAGCCCACCACGCCGCCGCCGAGCACC
>JANJVS010000161.1 GCA_024709955.1 Rhodocyclaceae bacterium | reverse complement strand
GACGTTGGGCAGGCCGGCGAGCACCACGGTGAGGCCGGAGCGCAGCACGCTGCCCTCGCGCGCGCGCGCGCGCAGGGCGGCCAGGTCGGCGCGCAGTTTTTCGAGGCGCGGCACGATGTCGGTGTCGGCGAGCGGGTCGATCTCCTCGTCGGGAAAATCGAGGGTCGCCTCGATCAGGCTGCGCAGCTCGGCGAGCCCGTCGGTGATGCCATGCACCGCGCGCGAGAACTCGCCGGAGAGCGAGCGCAAGGCGGCGCGCGCCGCCTGCGCCGAGGCCGCCTCGATCAGATCGGCGATGCCCTCGGCCTGGGCCAGGTCGATCTTGTCGTTGTCGAAGGCGCGCCGCGAGAACTCGCCCGGCGCGGCGATGCGCGCGCCGAGCTCGACGCAGCGCGCCAAGAGCGCGTGCATCACCACCGGTCCGCCGTGGCCGTGCAGTTCGAGCACGTCCTCGCCGGTGAAGGAATGGGGCGCAGGGAAATGCAGCAGCAGCCCCTGGTCGAGAGGCTGGCCGTCGGCGGCCAGGAAGTCGGCGACGACCGCGCGGCGCGGCTGGAAACGTTCGATCGGCTTGCCCGTCAAGGCCACCGCGAAGGGCAGCAGCTCGCGGCCCGAGACGCGCACCACGCCGACCCCGCCCACGCCGGGCGGCGTGGCAATGGCGGCGATGGTGTCGGCGGGTTTCACACTTTCAGGAATCTGGCGGCGCCGCTCCGGCATGGCCTGCGCGGGCCGGACCGGAGAGGAACATGCTCACTTGAGTCCGGCGTTTTCCACCAGCCGGTTGCACTGCCACTGCTGGGCGATCGACAGCGCGTTGTTCACCGTCCAGTAGAGCACCAGGCCGGCCGGGAAGAACAGGAACATGCCGGTGAAGATCACGGGCATCCAGAGCATCAGCTTGGCCTGCATGGGATCGGGCGGCGCCGGGTTGAGCTTGGTCTGCACGAACATGGTCACGCCCATGATCAGCGGCAGCACGTAGTAGGGATCCTGGACCGAAAGGTCGGTGATCCAGCCGAGCCAGGGCGCGCCGCGCATCTCGACGGTGCCGAGCAGCACCCAGTAGAGCGCGATGAAGACGGGAATCTGCACCAGGATCGGCAGGCAGCCGCCGAGCGGATTCACCTTCTCGCGCTTGTAGAGCTCCATCATTTCCTGGTTCATGCGCGCGCGGTCGTCGGCGTAGGTCTCCTTGAGCTTCATCAGCTTGGGCGTCAGCACGCGCATCTTCGCCATCGACTTGTAGCTGGCGGCCGAGAGCGGGAAGAAGATCCCCTTGATCAGCACCGTCAGCAGGATGATCGCCCAGCCCCAGTTGCCGACCAGCTTGTAGATCCACTCCAGCACCCAGAACATCGGCGCGGCGATGAAGGTGAGCCAGCCGTAATCGACGACCAGTTCGAGGCCCGGGGCGATCTGCTCCAGCTTGTCCTGCTCCTGCGGACCGGCGTAGAGCGGCACCGTCAGCGCGGCGTCGGTCAGCGGCACGATCACGCCGGCGGCGTGCAGGTCGTTGCCGAGCTGGCGCGTGAAATACTCGCGCTCGCCGTTGGCCGGCAGCCAGGCCGAGAAGAAATAGTGCTGCACCAGCGCCACCCAGCCGTTGTCGGCCTTGGCTGGATGCTTGTTCTTGGCGCCGAAGTCGCCGAACTCGACCTTCTTGAACTTCTCCTGGTCGGTGTAGATCGCCGCGCCGGTGAAGGTGGACATCATGGCGTTGGCGCCGGCCGGCGGCTTGCCGTCGCGGGTCAGCTGGAAATAGGCGTGGGCGCCGGCGGGCACGACCGCGTCGACGATCCTGTGCTCGACGTCGATCAGGTAGCTGCCGCGCTTGAAGACGTAGGTCTTGACCACCTTGCCGCCGCCCTCGACGGGCGCCTCGAGCGCGACGCGCAGCTCGTTCTCCCCGTCCTTGAGCTCCAGCGCGGACGCCGGCAGGCGCCAGACGCTCTTGTGGTTGGGCAGTCCGGCGCCGATCAGGCCGGACTGGGCGGCGTAGGCATGGGCCGGGTCGACGAGGACGAACTTCTCCGCCGGGTTTTCCGTCGCCTGGTGGCGCAGCAGTTCGAGGCGCACCAGGTCGCCGCCCTGGGCCGAGATGTCGGCATCGACCAGATCGGTCTTCACCTTCAGGCGCGGCGCGGCGGCGGGCGCGGCGGCCTGGGCACCGCCCGGCACGGCGCCGGCGGAAACCGCGGAAGTCGGCGCCGGCGGGACGCTGGCGTCGCCGGCGGCGGCGCCGGCGGGCGCCTGCTGCGCGGTCGCGGCAGGCTGCGGCTGGCCCTGACGCTGCCATGCATCCCACAGCATCATCGAGGAGAAGAAAAAGACCAGCAGCAGAATCAGGCGTTGGTTGTCCATGGTCGATACGTCGCGGTGCGTTTAAGGGTTGCTTCGTTCGGAAAGGCGAAAGACCGACATTCTACGGCACGGGATCGTGACCGCCCGGATGCCAGGGATGGCAGCGGCACACCCGCTTGGCGGCGAGCCAGGAACCCTTGGCGGCGCCGTGGCGGCGCAATGCCTCCAGCGCGTATTCGGAGCAGGTCGGATGAAAGCGGCAGCTCGGCGGCAGCAGCGGGCTGATGGCGAGCTGGTAGCCGCGCACCAGCCAGATCAGCGGCTTGGCCAACAGGGATTTCATGGCGCGGCCTTCCTTGTTTCCGCCGGCTGTCCGTTGCGGTCCAGCCTGTCGAACAGCCTACCGATTTCCGTCCGCCAGGATGCCTTGGCCCGCCTGTCCGCGGCGCCGCGTCCGCCGGGACCGACCGGCTGGGCGAGACGCAGCACGAGATCCAGGGCCGGCAGACCGGCGCGACGCTGGCGAAAAAGCTCGCGCGCCTGTCGCTTGATGGCGTTGCGCAGCACGGCTGTGCGTGCCTGCTTCTTGGGAATGACCAGGCCCAGGCGCGAGGTCGGCAAGCCGTTGCGCCGGTAATGCAGGGCGAAGAACTCCCCCCGCAGGACGCGGCGCGCCGAAAAAGCCTCGGAATACTGCCCGGGCGTCAGCAGCCGGTACTGCCGTCGGAAATCGAGTTTCTCAGCGGAGTCGGCCTGGCTGCTCAAGCAAGGCTTCAGACGGCCAGACGGTGGCGACCCTTGGCGCGACGGGCGCGGATGACGGCGCGACCGCCACGGGTGCGCATGCGGACGAGAAAACCGTGGGTGCGCTTGCGGCGCACGACGGAAGGCTGATAGGTACGCTTCATGACCGGATTCCTTGCGAGAAAAGCGCGCGATTACAACTCTTTAGGCGCCCACCTGTCAAGCATTATTTCGTCGCCCTGTAGCGGAAATCATGTCAAAGCTTGTGGATAACTTTGCCTGAATTGGCTAGAATGCGCCCCTTGCCCGAGGGCGGGAAACCATGCGGTTGCCGCGACCCGGCATCGCCGGAAATCCCTCACCGAAAAATCTAATCAAAATAATTCAAATACTTAGATGAGCCAATTCTGGACAGACTGCCTGTCCCGCTTCGAACGCGAATTGCCGGCGCAGCAGTTCAACGCCTGGATCAAATCGCTGCGCATGGAAAGCGACGACTCCGGTCGGCGCCTGCGCCTGGTCGCGCCGAACGGCTTCATCCTCAAGTGGGTGCGCGACCGCTACCTCGAACGCGTCGAGGCCCTGTCCCGCCAGTTCTTCAACGAGCCGGTCACCATCGACCTGGTGCTCGACGACACCCCGGCCCTGCCGCCGCCGGTCGCCGCGCCGAACGAACCGGCCGCCGCCACGCCCTACGACGCCATCACGCCCGACGACGACCGTCCGGGCCAGGCCGTGCTTTCCGCCAGCCTGCCGGAGGATTCGCCGGACTACGACAAGACGCGCCTGAACCCGGAATTCACCTTCGAGACCCTGGTCACCGGCCGTTCCAACGACCTGGCGCGCGCCGCCGCCCAGCAGGTGGCGATCAACCCCGGCTCCTCCTACAACCCGCTGTTCATCTACGGCGGCGTCGGCCTCGGCAAGACCCACCTGGTGCATGCCCTCGGCAACGAGGTGCTGCGCCACGCGCCCGAAAAGGTGATCCGCTACATCCACGCCGAGGACTACTACTCCGACGTGGTGCGCGCCTTCCAGCAGAAATCCTTCGACACCTTCAAGCGCGCCTACCGCTCGCTCGACGTGCTGCTGATCGACGACATCCAGTTCTTCAACGGCAAGGCGCGCACGCAGGAGGAGTTCTTCTACGCCTTCAACGCCCTGGTCGAGGCCAAGAAGCAGATCGTCATCACCTGCGACACCTACCCCAAGGACATCCAGGGCCTCGAAGAGCGCCTGATCTCGCGCTTCGACTGGGGCCTGACGGTGCAGATCGAGCCCCCCGAGCTGGAAATGCGCGTCGCCATCCTGCGCAAGAAGGCCGACAGCGAGGCGATCGCCCTCGGCGACGACGTCGCCTTCCTGATCGCCAAGAACCTGCGCTCCAACGTGCGCGAGCTCGAAGGGGCGCTCAAGAAGGTGCTCGCCTTCGCGCGCTTCCACGACCGGCCGATCACCCTCGACCTCGCCAAGGAGGCGCTCAAGGACATCATCGGCGCCCACAACCGCCAGATCACCCTCGAACTGATCCAGAAGACCGTCGCCGACTACTACAAGATCAAGGTCGCCGACATGTTCTCCCAGCGGCGCACGCGCGCCGTCGCCCGGCCGCGCCAGGTCGCTATGTGGCTGGCGCGCGAACTCACGCCCCACAGCCTGCCCGAGATCGGCGATGCCTTCGGCGGCCGCGACCATACCACCGTCCTGCACGCCTGCCGTACCATCGTGGATTTACGCGCCAAGGACAGCCACCTCAACAACGATCTGCTGGTGCTTTCGCAGACCATCAAAGGCTGATTTCGGGCATGGATAAACCTCTGAATTGCGACTGGAAAAAATGTGGATAAGTTAACCTTGCGCGGGAAAAACCCGTATCGCCCACATTTGTCCACAGCGGCGGAACAAATTGTCCAAAGCTTTTCTGAATACGCAAGTTTTTGTTTCGTAAAATAATTGAACCACTTTCCACAACCAGGCGCGCCCTTCATTATTCTCATAAGGAGTTTTAGAGATGCTCCTATTTAAAGGACCACGTGATCAGTTTCTGACGCCCCTGCAGTCGGTCTGCGGCATCGTCGAAAAACGGCACACGCTGCCGATCCTGTCGAACGTCCTGATCGAGAAGGACGCGGAGCGGCTGACGCTGCTGGCCACGGACATCGAAATGCAGATCCGCACCGGTACGACCTCCAGCGGCGCCGAAACCGTCGCCGTCACCGTCGCGGCGCGCAAGCTGCAGTACATCCTGCGCTCCCTGCCCGAATCCGCCGAGGTCAGCCTCAACCTCGACGAGCGCCGTCTGCAGCTCAAGGCCGGCAAGAGCCGCTTCAACCTGCAGACCCTGCCGGCGGAGGACTTCCCGCGCATGGCCGAGGCCACCGGCCAGGCCACCGTGCTCAAGCTGACGCAGAAGCAGTTCAAGCGCCAGCTCGCTCTGGTGCAGTACGCCATGGCCCAGCAGGACATCCGCTACTACCTCAACGGCCTGCTGCTGGTCGCCCAGCAGGGCGAGCTGCGCCTGGTCGCCACCGACGGCCACCGCCTCGCCTACGCCAGCGAGGAGATCGGCGGCCAGCAGGAACGCATCGAGGTGATCCTGCCGCGCAAGACCGTGCTCGAACTCTCGCGCCAGCTCGCCGACAACGACGAGCCGCTCGAAATCTCCCTGACGCCTTCCCAGGCGCGCTTCAGCTTCGGCAACGTCGAATTCGTCAGCAAGCTCATCGACGGCAAGTTTCCCGACTACGAGCGCGTCATCCCGCAGCACCAGAACAAGATCATCGCCCTCGACCGCGCGATGTTCCAGCACTGCCTGCAGCGCGCCGCGATCCTCACCAACGAGAAGTTCCGCGGCGTGCGCCTGGTGCTCTCCCCCGGCAGCCTGAAGATTCTCTCCACCAACGCGGAAAACGAGGAAGCCCAGGAGGAGATCGAGATCGAATACGCCGGCGACGAGCTCGACGTCGGCTTCAACGTCAATTACCTGCTCGACGTGCTCAACAACGTGGCCGCCGAGACCATCGAGATCCGCCTCGCCGACGGCAACTCCAGCGCGCTGATCATGTTGCCCGGCAACGAGCGCTTCAAGTACGTCGTGATGCCGATGCGCATCTAGCCGACCCGCCGGGAGCCGGGCGCGGGGTTTCCTCCCCCGCCCGGCTCCGTGTTTTTTTCCGACCCACCAGCGACGATCCGAAATGACCGACAGCACACCGCCCAACGACGGCTACAACGAAGATTCGATCCAGCAGCTCGAAGGCCTGGAGGCGGTGCGCAAGCGGCCGGGCATGTACATCGGCGACACCTCCGACGGCACCGGCCTGCACCACATGGTGTTCGAGGTGGTGGATAACGCCATCGACGAGGCGCTCGCCGGCCACTGCGACGAGATCGTCATCACCATCCACACCGACAACTCGATCTCGGTGACCGACAACGGTCGCGGCATTCCGGTCGGCGTCAAGTTCGACGACAAGCACGAGCCGAAGCGCTCCGCCGCCGAGATCGTCATGTGCGTGCTGCATGCCGGCGGCAAGTTCAACCAGAATTCCTACAAGGTCTCGGGCGGCCTGCACGGCGTCGGCGTCTCCTGCGTGAACGCCCTGTCGAAGTGGCTGCGCCTGACCATCCGCCGCGACGGCAAGAAGCACTTCATGGAATTCAATCGCGGCCACGCCATCGACCGCGTGATCGAGATGCAGAACGGCGTCGAGGTGTCCCCGCTGAAAGTCATCGGCGACACCAAGAACCGCGGCACCGAGGTGCATTTCCTCGCCGACGAGGAAATCTTCGGCGCCATCGAGTTCCATTACGACATCCTCGCCAAGCGCCTGCGCGAGCTGTCCTTCCTCAACAACGGCGTGCGCATCAAGCTCGTCGACCAGCGCAGCGGCAAGGAAGAGGACTTCGCCTTCTCCGGCGGCGTCAAGGGCTTCGTCGAATACATCAACCGCAGCAAATCCGTATTGCATCCCACGGTGTTCTATTCGGCCGGCGAATCGAAGGTCGGCGATTCCGGCGTCACCATCGGCGTCGAAGTGGCGATGCAGTGGAACGATTCCTACGCCGAACAGGTGCTCTGCTACACCAACAACATCCCGCAGGCCGACGGCGGCACCCACCTCACCGGCCTGCGCCAGGCGATGACGCGCGTCATCAACAAGTACATCGAGGAAAACGAGATCGCCAAGAAGGCGAAGGTCGACATCACCGGCGACGACATGCGCGAGGGCCTCGCCTGCGTGCTCTCGGTGAAGATGCCCGACCCGAAGTTCGCCTCGCAGACCAAGATGAAGCTGGTCTCCTCCGAGGCCCTGCCGGCGGTGCAGGAAGTCGTCGCCCAGAAGCTCGCCGAATACCTGCTCGAAAAGCCGGGTGACGCCAAGGTCATCACCGGCAAGATCGTCGAGGCCGCGCGTGCCCGCGAGGCCGCCCGCAAGGCGCGCGAGATGACGCGCCGCAAGGGCGTGCTCGACAACATCGGCCTGCCCGGCAAGCTCGCCGACTGTCAGGAGAAGGACCCCGCGCTGTGCGAGCTCTACATCGTCGAGGGCGACTCCGCCGGCGGCTCCGCCAAGCAGGGCCGCGACCGCAAGTTCCAGGCGATCCTGCCCCTGCGCGGCAAGGTGCTCAACGTCGAAAAGGCGCGTCTCGACAAGGTGATCTCCTCCGAGCAGATCGTCACCCTGCTCACCGCCCTCGGCTGCGGCTTCGGCAAGGAGGACTACAAGCCCGAGAAGCTGCGCTACCACCGCATCATCATCATGACCGACGCCGACGTGGACGGCGCGCACATCCGCACCCTGCTGCTCACCTTCTTCTACCGCCAGATGCCCGAGCTGGTCGAGGGCGGCCACATCTACATCGCCCAGCCGCCGCTCTACAAGGTCAAACACGGCAAGAGCGAGCGCTACATCAAGGACGACAACGAGCTCAACCAATACCTGCTCGCCCTCGCCCTCGACGGCGCCGCGCTGACGCCGCGCCTCGGCGCCGCCCCCATCGAAGGCACCGCGCTGGAGGAACTGGCCAGGAGCTACCTCACCTCCGAGGCCGTCATCCGCCGCCTCGGCGACTTCGTCGACGCCGACGTGCTGCACGCGCTGATCGCCAACGACCTGGAGCTGAGCCTCGCCGACGAGGCCGCCGCCGAAGCCGGCGCCGCCGCGCTGCGCAAGCTGGTCGGCGACAAGCTCGGCGTGCGCGCCGCCTACGACGACAAGACCGAAGCCTGGCAGCTGCGCCTGGAAAAGATGCGCCACGGCAACCTGCGCGTCTCCACCCTCGACGAGGCCTTCCTCGTCTCCGGCGACTACGCCCAGCTGCGCAAGACCGCCCATCTGCTCGCCGGCCTGGTTGGCGCCGACGCCGGCATCCGCCGCGGCGAGAAGTCGCAGCCGGTCGCCAGCTTCGCCGAGGCGATGAAGTGGCTGCTCGCCGACGTCGAGCGCAACCTCGGCAAGCAGCGCTACAAGGGCCTCGGCGAGATGAACCCCGAGCAGCTCTGGGAAACCACCATGGACCCGAACGTGCGCCGCCTGCTCAAGGTGCAGATCGAGGACGCCATCGCCGCCGACGAGATCTTCACCACCCTGATGGGCGACGTGGTCGAGCCGAGGCGCAAGTTCATCGAGGAGAACGCGCTGTATGCGCGGAACATCGACGTCTGACGGTGTAGGATCTCACGAACATTTAGATTTTTCCCAAAAGTTTAGATTTCGTGAGAGCGCTATTAACTTAGCAAAGTAGAAAGCCGATCTCAGTGATCGGCTTTCTACTTTGCTCGCTTGGATACTGCTTCACGTAGTCTGGGCCTCGAATGCAGAGGCTAGATAAGGCAGGATGACGTTAACAACTGTGGGTCTCGGCTATTTTGGTAGTTCGTAGCCAGGGGCAAACAGAGCACTCTCAACGTCATAAAGGGCCAATGGGTTGGCAAGCCATAATCTGAATGCTTTGTCATCAATTCGATGGCTCGACGAGCAGTCTACATGCCATTGACGCAGAACGTATCCCGCCATAGCTGCACGCAGTTTGAGGTGCAACACGCCTTCCCGCATTCCAAAGTCTCTCTCCGTAATTTCAGCGTGGTCTCTGTCCGGATGCGGAACAAGAGTGAGTTCGACAATGCGATTCCACTGAATGTCGGAATCAGGCCGTTCGTGCTTCTCCACGGTACCGTCATCGATAGTGACGGTGTCACTCATCCGGCTGATCACGAAGTCTCGGAATTCCAAACTCTTCCGATCAAACGCTCTTGTGTGCCACCGAAGACCGTCCGTGGCAATGGCAAAAGGGACGATCTCCCTACTCGACGCGCCGCTGGTGTGCGATAGGTACCTTAACCTAACCGCCTTCCCCAGATGGATGGCTCTGGTAATTGGGGCAAGCACTTCCATCTGCGGACGATTCAACTCCGTAGGAACTTCGCACATTAGCAAAGGCCCGGCGACGGGATTCACTCCGTCACCAAAGCCTTGAGAGAGCGCCGTTAAGACCCGTTCTTGAACGTGGTTGAACACAGGCACAAAGCGCTTTCCGATGACATAGGTTTTGGCAGCACCATCGAACTCGATGTTGTCTGGGAACAAGCTTCGGTACAGCGCGAAGTCTCTTGTGGCCCCGGCTGGGGCCACACCAAAGCGCCTAATTAGGTCAGCGCGTCCGATGTCGCCAAGGAAATACAGCCGAAATTCGATGTATGCCAGCCGCTCACGCTGGGCTTGACTCAGTCCTGCAAGGCCTGTCGAGCTAGATTGATCTTGTTGTGGGGTCATGGGGGGAGCATTTTCTCTTACGATGCCGACTAGGTCAAATCAATCACAGCTGTTGACATGATCATTTTGAGTATGTACTATAACCATAAGCTGCATGTTGTGGCCATCAACATATAGGAGATTCGCAATGGCAAAGAATCCACCGGTTGGCGATGGGCATCGGGTCGGTGCCGTTCGTGATCGTAGCCAGACTCAAACCCCTGCGGGTAATTGGGTGAAGAGGGACACTGGCTCCGGCCGTTTCATGGACGTTAAGACCACGGACAAGACCCCTTTCAAGGGTGTCCGCAAGGAAAAATAAGGGACAACTCTCGTGGCCTGCGCACAAACACACCGATTAGTTGCCGCAACTGCTGTCGGTTCCTATTGCTACGCCCAGAAAGCTAGTTGTGGGCATCAAGCAGCCTCGATTAAAGCGATTGCCGGCGCCTTGCTAGCCGGGAATCTGACTCAGATTCCCGACCTGCTTGAGCCGGCACTCGACCCTAATCATCGACAGTTCTTCCACAGTTGGGCTTTCGCAGGGCTGCTGGGACTTGCGACTTACCAAGTGTACCGATGGGAACCTGAGACCCCCCTCCAGGAAGTCGCCAGGTTCTCTCTTTTAGTAGGTGCGGCCGCATATTTCATTCACCTGTTGCTTGACGCAGGGACCGCAAAGTCACTGCCCCTGGTGGGCAAGATATAAGGAAAGGAAACAGCCATGACGAATAGGAATAACATTCATATCGTTCAACGCGGTGACCAATGGGGCACGTTACGGGAAGGCGGAGATCGGGTGAGCAGCTTGCACGGCACGCAAGCCGAGGCGATTGAAGCCGGTCGCGACATGGCCCGCCAGGGTCAGGGTGAGTTGCTGATCCACGGCCGTGATGGACAGATACGAGCACGCGACTCGTATGGAAACGACCCGTGCCCGCCGAAGGATCAGAAATGATCAAAATGAACTTTAAGATGCCGAGCCAACGTGATTTGATTAAGATGGCAACGGCAGCAGCGGAAGAGAAGATCACCCAGACCGCGCGACGAGCTGCTTCTCCATTTGGAGGTGTGCGAGTTCGCTTCGATCACAAGCCTGACGGCTCCCTTGCAGCGGTCAACTTTGAGGGGTCGGAAAAAGCAATTCAGGCGGCACGTAACGCGGTTGCGAGCTGAATGTCCGACAAGTGATTGACGAGTTTCTTATTGTGCTCGCCTATTCAAGGCGGACACAAATTGCACTTTGGGTCGGGGCTGTGTTCTTCGTATTCACTCTGATCACGGGAATTTTCTTGGTGGGTGACCTGAAATTTCACGGGGTACTTGCACCCTTGACCGACCCCGTTCGTGCAGCACTCGGGCAGAGATTTGAGCGCCTAGCGTGGGGAACGCTGAGTGGATTCGTGATGCTCG
>JANJVS010000139.1 GCA_024709955.1 Rhodocyclaceae bacterium | reverse complement strand
GCGGTGGCCTTCATCATGGCCGAGAACCTCAACGTGCCCTATGCCGAGATCGTCAAGGCGGCGGCGATCCCGGCCATGCTTTATTTCGTCACCGCCTTTTGGATGGTGCATCTGGAAGCCGGGCGCAAGGGCCTCACCGGCCTGCCCAAGGACCAGTGCCCCGATCCCTGGCGCGCGCTGCGCGAGCAGTGGCACCTGGTGCTGCCCCTCGCCGTGCTGGTGTGGATGCTGTTCAACGGCTTCACGCCGATGTTCGCCGGCATGACCGGCCTGGCGCTCACCGCGATCCTGATCCTCGCGGCGGCCATCGCCGCGCGCTTCTCCAGCACCTCCTTCCGCTACGTGTTCTGGCTCGCCGTCGGCCTCGCCAGCGCCGTGTTCGTCGAAGGGATGGACCGCTGGGGCGTGCAGCCGGTGCTGGCCTTGGTCGGCGCCCTCGTCGCCATCGTGTTCTCGGTCAAGGGCGGGCGCAAGACCCTGCACGCCATGAAAACCGGCCTGATCGATGGCGCGCGCCAGGCGGTGCCGGTGGGCGTCGCCTGCGCCATCGTCGGCGTCATCATCGGCGTGCTGACCCTGACCGGCGCGGCCTCCAACTTCGCCGGCTTCATCCTCTCGATCGGCGAGCGGAGCTTGTTCTTTTCGCTGCTGCTGACCATGCTGGTCTGCCTCGTGCTCGGCATGGGCATCCCGACCATCCCGAACTACATCATCACCAGCTCGATCGCCGCGCCGGCGCTGCTCAAGCTCGGCGTGCCGCTGATCGTCAGCCACATGTTCGTCTTCTACTTCGGCATCATGGCCGACCTGACGCCGCCGGTGGCGCTCGCCGCCTTCGCCGCCAGCTCGATCGCCAAGGAAGCGCCGCTGAAGATCGGCTTCAAGGCGGTGCAGATCGCCATCGCCGGCTTCGTCGTGCCCTTCATGGCGGTGTACGACAACGCGCTGATGCTGCAGGGCGATCCCACGGTGCTCGCGGTTGCCTATATCGTCGCCAAGGCCGTGTTCGCCATCGCGCTCTGGGGGGCGGCGGCGATCGGCTTCCTGCGCGCGCCGCTGGCGCTCTGGGAGCGCGTCTTCGCCGCCGCCGCCGCCTTCATGCTGATCGCCGCGCTGCCGCTGACCGACGAGCTCGGCTTCGCCATGGGCGCGGCCTTCCTCGGCTGGCACTGGCTGCGCACGCGCCACGCCTGAGCCATGGGCGGGCTCTGCCTGATCGCCGGCCTGCTGCTCGCGCCGCTCGGCGACGAACTCACGCTGCGCTGGACCCATTCGGTGCAGAAGACGCTCTGGGAGGAGGATTACCGTGCCGCGGCCGGCGGCGTGCGCCTCATCGCGGCGCGCGTGCGCGGCACCGGCGCCGGCATGGAGCCGCCGCCGGAGGCCGTGTTCCGGGACGGTGCCTGGCATTACGCGCCCCAACTGCCCGTGCTGCCGCGCGTCGCCCTGCGCCATTCGCCCCATGTGGCGCCCTATTTCGTCTGCGCCGGCGGGCGCTGCGCGGAGATCGGCCAATGGCTGCCGGGCCTGGCGGAGGATGCGGTGGTTGAACTGGCGCCCTGCGCGCCATGAAGGCCGGCGCACCGTCCCGCCGGCGCCGAGTTTTGCTCCTGAACCTGGCGCGGCATAAAAGCCCTACAATGCCGCCGTCGTTGGTGCTGGCGTCCGGGCCGGAAACAAAAAAGGCCCCGCGATGCGGAGCCTTCTTGCTTCAACTGGTGCCCAGGAGAGGACTCGAACCTCCACGGTGTTACCCGCTAGTACCTGAAACTAGTGCGTCTACCAATTCCGCCACCTGGGCAGGCGTGGAAAGGCGCGCATTCTAATGGAAAAAACACGATTGTCAAACAAAGCTAAAAACAAACCCCACAAGTTCTCGGCCATCCGCCGCGCCGACCCCGAATTCGAGCGCGAGCGCCAGAAATACGACCATCCGCTGCCGAGCCGCGAGTACATTCTGCAGACCCTGGCGGAGCAGGGCGTGCCGGTCGGCTTCGAGCGCATCTGCGAACTGCTCGACATCGCCGATTTCGAACGCGAGTCCTTCAGCCGCCGCCTCGGCGCGATGGCACGCGACGCGCAACTGCTGCAGAACCGCCGCAACGACTGGCTGATTCCCGACAAGGCCGACCTGCTCAAGGGCAAGGTGCAGGGCCATCCCGACGGCTTCGGCTTCCTGATCCGCGAGGACGGCGGTCCCGACCTGTTCCTGCCCGAGAAGGAAATGGACAAGGTGCTGCACGGCGACCACGCCATCGCGCGCGTCGTCGGCGTGGACCGCAAGGGCCGGCCGGAAGGCAAGATCGTCGAGGTCACCGAGCGCGCCAATTCGCGCGTCGTCGGCCGCGTGCATCAGGAGCACGGCGTGTTCTTCGTCGTCGCCGAGAACCGCCGCATCAGCCAGGACATCCTGGTCGCGCCACCGGAGAAGGGCGACAAGAAGGCGCCGCGCCCGAAGGACGGCCAGGTGGTGATGATCGAGATCGTCGAACAGCCCAGCAAGCAGTCCCAGCCGATCGGCCGCGTCGTCGAGATCCTCGGCAACTATGCCGATCCGGGCATGGAAATCGAGATCGCGCTCAGGAAGCACGAGCTGCCCTTCGAGTTCTCGAAGGAGGCGCTGGCGCAGACGAAGAAGATTCCGGACGCCGTGCGCAAGTCGGACTGGAAGGGCCGCGAAAACCTCACCGAGCTGCCGCTCGTCACCATCGACGGCGAGACCGCGAAGGACTTCGACGACGCCGTGTTCTGCGAGCGCCAGGGCAAGGGCTACCGCCTCGTCGTCGCCATCGCCGACGTCTCCCACTACGTGCAGGACAGCGACGCCCTCGACGCCACGGCGCGCGAGCGCGGCAACTCGGTGTATTTCCCGCGCCGCGTGATCCCGATGCTGCCGGAGAAGCTCTCCAACGGCCTGTGTTCGCTCAACCCGCAGGTCGAGCGTCTCTGCATGGTCTGCGACATGGCGATCTCCGCCACCGGCGCGATCAAGCAGTATCGTTTCTACCCGGCGGTGATCTGGTCGCACGCGCGCCTCACCTACACCGAGGTCGCGGCGGCGCTCTACGACAAGGACAACGCGGCGCTGGCGAAGATCGGCCCGCTGCTGCCGTATCTCGAAAACCTCGACGCGCTCTACCGCGTGCTGCAGAAGGCGCGCGCGAAGCGCGGCGCCATCGACTTCGAGACCGTCGAGACGCGCATGATCTTCGACGACCACGGCAAGATCGAGCGCATCGAGCCCTATGAGCGCAACGACGCCCACCGCATCATCGAGGAATGCATGCTGGCGGCCAACGTCTGCGCTTCCGACTTCCTCAAGGAGCGCGAGCATCCGGCGCTCTACCGCATCCACGAAGGCCCGACGCCCGAACGGCTGACCAAGCTGCGCGACTTCCTCGGCACCTTCGGCCTGCAGCTGACCGGCGGCGACGATCCGCAGGCCAAGGACTATGCCCAGCTGATCGACAAAATCAAGGACCGGCCCGACAAGCAACTGCTGCAGACCGTGATGCTGCGCTCGCTCAAACAGGCGATCTACAGCCCGGACAACGTCGGCCACTTCGGCCTGGCCTACGAGAGCTACACCCACTTCACCTCGCCGATCCGCCGCTATCCCGACCTGCTGATCCATCGCGCCATCAAGTCGGCGCTGGCGGGCAAACGCTACGACACGTTGGACTGGGAGGCGGTCGGCCTCGCCTGCTCGGCCACCGAGCGGCGCGCCGACGAGGCGACGCGCGACGTCGAGGACTGGCTCAAGTGCTGGTACATGCAGGACCGCGTCGGCGAAACCTTCACCGGCAGCATCTCGTCGGTGGTGCCCTTCGGCATCTTCGTCGCGCTCGACGAGGTGTTCGTCGAAGGCCTGGTGCATGTCTCCGACCTTGGCCGCGACTACTTCCACTTCGACGAGAAGCAGCACGCGATGGTCGGAGAGCGCACCGGCGCGCGCTACCGCCTGTCCGACCGCGTGCGCGTGCAGCTCGTGCGCGTGGACCTCGACCAGAACAAGATCGATTTCCGGCTGGCCGAAGCATGATCAGATACGACTATCCGCTGGCGGGCGACGCCACGCGCGCGCTGCTGCGCGCCAGCCTGCGCAATCGCGCCGAACAGTTCCAGATCTGGCTGCTCGAAGGCCAGCTGAAGAACGTCAATGAGGTGGTGGACCGCCTGCCGGCGGCGCTCGCCGACCTGCTGCCCATCATCGCCAATCCCGAGGCGAACATGAACGTGCGCTTCGGCGCCAGCGCGGTGCTGGAGCGCGCCAGCACGGTCGCCCCCGCCGGTTTCCGCGCGCTGCTGCCGGCCCTTGGCATGCTCGCCGGCCACGGCGACCACCGCGTGCGCGCCGACGCCTGTCATTTGCTGGGCCTCTCCGGCAGCGCGGACGCGATCAAGTACCTGGAGGCGCGGCTGGACGACCCGGACGCCGAGGTGCGGGAGATCGCCGCCGAAAGCATCGCGGAACTCAAAACACAATAAACCCAGACCTACCAAGGAGGAGATGCAGCATGAACCAACTCGCCGAGTTGCGGCGCCGTTTCGCCGGCGCCGATTTCCTGAGCTTCGCCGAGCTCGCCCCCGATTTCGTCGCCGTGCAGGTGCGCACCGATTTCTCGGCGGCGACGATCGCGCTGCAGGGCGCCCACGTCATGACCTGGCAGCCCAACGGCCAGGAACCCGTGGTCTGGCTGTCGTCGGCGGCGAAATTCGCGCCGGGCAAGTCGATCCGCGGCGGCGTGCCGCTGTGCTGGCCTTGGTTCGGCCCCCATGCAACTGCGGCCACCGAGTCCGCCTATCCGGGCCACGGCTTCGCGCGCACCATTCCCTGGGAACTGCTCGACGCGCGCATGCTGCCCGACGGCCGCGTGCGCCTCGAATTCGCCCCGGTGATGAACGACGCGGCGCGCGCCCAGTGGCCGCATCCCTCGACGGTCAAATACGGCGTGACGGTCGGCCAGGAGCTCGACGTGGCCCTGGCGACCAGCAACACCGGCAACATCGCCTTCGAGCTCGGCCAGGCGCTGCACACCTATTTCCAGGTCGGCGACGTGCGCCAGGCCACCGTCGCCGGCCTCGCCGGCTGCGAGTACATCGACAAGGTGGATGGCGCCAAGCGCAAGCGCCAGGACGGCGCGGTGAATTTCACCGGCGAGACCGACCGTGTCTACCTCGGCACCGCCGGCTGCTGCGAGATCGTCGATCCGGTGCTGAAGCGCCGCATCCTCGTCACCAGCACCGGCAGCCGTTCCACCGTGGTCTGGACCCCCTGGGCCGAGAAGGCCGACAAGATGGGCGACTTCGGCGCCGACGGCCCCTGGAAGATGGTCTGCGTCGAGACCGCCAACGCTGCCGACGACGTCATCAGCCTCGCGCCGGGCGCGACGCACGTCATGAGCGCGCAGTACCGTGCGATCCCGGCCTAGCGCGCGGTACCGCGCGCTTCCCGACTGATGCGCGGCGGCGGGACTGGCGCATAATCGCGCCCCCGCCGCACACCCGAGCACCGAACCAGACATGAGTGAAGACACCAAGCTGATCCACGGCTTCCACGCCGTCACCGCCAAGCTGCGCCACGACCCCGAGGGCGTGCGCGAAATCTATCTCGCCGCCGGCCGCCAGGACGCGCGGGCGCGCGACCTCGCGCAGCTCGCCGAGGCGCGCGGCGTACGCGTTGCCACCCTCGACGCGGCGCGCCTCGACGGCATGGCCGGCGGCGGCAGGCACCAGGGCGTGGTGGCGAAGGTGAGCGCGCAGCAGAAGTTCCTGACGCTCGACGACGTGCTCGACGGCCTCGCCGAACCGCCGCTGCTGCTGGTGCTCGACGGCGTCACCGATCCGCACAACCTCGGCGCCTGCCTGCGCGTCGCCGACGCCGCCGGCGCCCATGCGGTGATCGCGCCGAAGGACCGCGCCTGCGGCCTCAATGCCACGGCCGTCAAGGTGGCCAGCGGCGCCGCCGACACCGTACCCTACATCGTCGTCACCAACCTCGCGCGCAGCCTGCGCGAGATCAAGGAGCGCGGCATCTGGACCATCGGCGCGGCGGGCGAGGCGACCAAGGACCTCTACGCCATCGAACAGAAGGGCCCGCTCGCCTGGGTGCTCGGCGCCGAAGGCGAAGGCCTGCGCCGCCTGACGCGCGAGACCTGCGACGAACTGGCGAAAATCCCGATGTATGGCTCGGTCGAAAGCCTCAACGTCTCGGTGGCCTCGGGCATCTGCCTGTTCGAGGCGCGGCGGCAGCGCGGCTGAAAACTCGGCGCTGATGGGACGGTGCTTACGCTCACCGCGCTCCGCCGTACTCCTCCGCCAACTTGTCGTAATGCGCGTGCGCCTCGGTTTCCTTGAGCGCGGCCTCGTACCACTCGATCATCGCCGGATGGGCGAGCAGGGCGTCGCGGTAGGCGGCCGCGACGGGCGGCAGGGGGACGTTGTAGATGTGGAAGCGCCAGACCACCGGCGCGAACATCGCGTCGGCGACGGAAAAATGGCCGAATAGATAGGGGTCGTGGCCCGTGGCGAACAGTCCGCGCGCCTCTTCCCAGATCGCGACGACGCGGTCGATGTCGCGCTGCACCTCGGGCGCGGCCGGCTTGCCCTTGAGCTTGAACTTGAGATTCATCGGCATCGCCGTGCGCAGCTGGGCGAAGCCGGCGTGCATCTCGGCGCTGATGCTGCGCGCGCGGGCGCGCGCCAGCGGGTCGGCGGGCCACATGCGCGGCTCGCGTTCGGCGAGGTATTCCGCGATGGCGATGCTTTCCCAGATCTGGAAGCCGTCCACATGCAGGCAGGGCACGCGCCCGTTGCCGGAGATCGCGCGCAGATGCGGATTGTTATCGCGGCCGTCCACCGATTCCATGTGCTCGCGGAAGGGGATGCCGAAGTGCTTCAGCAGCAGCCAGGGGCGCAGCGACCAGGACGAGTAGTTCTTGTTGCCGAGATACAGGTCGTACATGGCGGTCTCCTTTCGGGCGGTGACCGTCATGCTAGCCGAGTTTCCTGCCGGCGGCGAAAGCGCCGGCCTACCAGAGCTTCCACCAGGGCACGTCCTTGTCGAGGCCGCGCTTGAAGTATTCGCTGTTGGGGAAGTTCTTGCGCATCACGCGCTCGGCGTCGTTGCGCAGGTCGGCCATGCCGAGGGCGTCGTAGGCCTTGACCATGACGAACAGCGCCTCCTCGTTGGCGGGCGCGTCGGGATAGGTCTTGATCGCCGCCTGGGCGCGGTTGGCGGCGGCGACGTAGGCGCCGCGCTTCATGTAGTAGCGCGCCACATGCACCTCGTGGGAGGCGAGGGCGTTCACCAGATAGGCCATGCGCAGGGCGGCGTCCTGGCTGTACTTGCTGTCGGGGAACTTCTCGACCAGCGCCTTGAAGGCGTCGAAGGATTCCTGGGCGGCCTTCGGGTCGCGCTCGGTGAGGTCCTGCATGCTGATGTGGCCGAGCAGGCCGAGATCCTCGTTGAAGTTCACCAGGCCCTTCAGGTAGTAGGCGTAATCGACGTTCGGATGGTTCGGGTGCAGACGGATGAAGCGGTCGCAGGCGGCGATGGCGGAAACCTTCTCCTGCTGCTTGTAGTAGGCGTAGGCGACCTCCAGCTGGGCCTGCTGGGCGAAGCGGCCGTAGGGATAGCGCGCTTCCAGTTTCTCGAAATACTTGATCGCCTTGTCGTAGGTGCCGTCGCTCATCGCCACCTTGGCCTCGGAGTAGAGCTTGTTGGCGGACCAGCCGACGGTTTCGTCCGACTCCTCGGGCAGCAGGCCGCAGCCAGCGGAAAGGACGAGCAGGGCGAAGGCGAGCAGGGCGGCTAAACTACGCATGATGAGCGAATCCGATGAAATTTCGGGCGATTATAGCCCAGCGGAAATCACCGTCCCGGCCGGCTGCGGCGGACTGCGGCTCGACGCGGCGCTGGCCCGGCTGCTGCCCGAGCATTCGCGCAGCCGCCTGCAGGCCTGGCTGCGCGATGGCCTGATCACCCTCGACGGCGCCGCCGCCGACGCCAAGCGCAAGGTCTGGGGCGGCGAACGGCTCGTCGTCACCGTCCCGCCGGCGCCGACTTCCGCGGCCGCGGCGGAGGACATTCCGCTGCCGATCGTCTTCGAGGACGCCGACATCGTCGTCATCGACAAGCCGGCCGGCCTGGTCGTCCATCCGGGCAACGGCAACGAGAGCGGCACGCTGATGAACGCGCTGCTGCACCACGCGCCGGAGCTCGCCGGCGTGCCGCGCGCCGGCATCGTGCATCGGCTCGACAAGGAAACCTCCGGCCTGCTCGTCGTCGCCCGGACCCTGGCGGCCCAGACCGAGCTGGTGCGCCAGCTGCAGGCGCGCACGGTCAAGCGCCACTACCTAGCCCTCGCGCTGGGAAAAATCGGCGCCGGCGGCACGGTGGATGCGCCCCTGGGGCGGCATCCCGTCCAGCGCACCAAGATGGCGGTGCTCAGGCAGGGCGGCAAGGAGGCGCGCACCCATTACGAAGTGAAGGAGCGCTTCGCCGCCTGCACCCTGGTCGAGTGTCGGCTCGAAACCGGGCGCACCCACCAGATCCGCGTGCACATGGCGAGCATCGGCCATGCGCTGGTCGGCGATCCGGTCTATGGCCGCGCGAAGTCGGGCGACGCGACGCTCGACGCCTTCCCGCGCCAGGCGCTGCATGCCTGGCGGCTCGCGCTGGTGCATCCGCGCGCGGGACGGGAGATGGCCTGGGAGTCGCCCCTGCCGGCGGACTTCGCCGCGCTGCTGGAGCATCTGCGTGGCGCTTGATCTGCTTGTCCCCGACTGGCCGGCGCCGGTGAACGTGCGCGCGCTGGCGACGACGCGCGCCGGTGGTGTCAGCGCGGCGCCCTGGGACAGCCTCAACCTCGGCGACCATGTCGGCGACGACCCGGCGGCCGTGGCCGAGAACCGCCGTCGCCTGCGGCAAGCCTTGCCCGCCGAGCCGTTCTGGCTCAGGCAGGTGCATGGCACGGTCTGCGTCGACGCCGCGCGCGCCGCGCCGGGCGCGGAGGCCGACGCGGCCGTGGCGCGCGCGCCGGGCGCGGTCTGCGCCGTGCTCACCGCCGACTGCCTGCCGCTGCTGCT
>JANJVS010000137.1 GCA_024709955.1 Rhodocyclaceae bacterium | reverse complement strand
AGCATCCGCGCCGTCGCCGACCTCGGCCTGGACTGCCGGCTGATGGTGTGGAGCCGCATGGTGGCGAGCGACATCGCCGCCTGCGCCGGCCTGGGCGTGCAGCTCATCGACATCTCCGTGCCGTCCTCCGACCAGCACCTCGCCTACAAGCTGCGGCGCGAGCGCGCCTGGCTGCTGGAGGCGCTGCCGGGCTTCGTCGCCCAGGCGCGCGATCTCGGCCTGGCGGTCGGCATCGGCTGCGAGGATGCCTCGCGGGCGGACATCGATTTCCTGCTGCGCATCGCCGAGGTCGCCGCGCGCGCCGGCGCGCTGCGGCTGCGCTTCGCCGACACGCTCGGCGTCATGGAGCCCTTCGGCGTGCTCAAGGCGATCCGCCGTCTCGTCAAGAACGGCGGCCTCGCCGTCGAGATGCATGCCCACGACGATCTGGGCCTGGCCACCGCCAACACGCTGGCGGCGATCCGCGCCGGCGCGACGCATGTGAACACCACGGTCAACGGCCTCGGCGAGCGCGCCGGCAACGCGCCCCTCGAAGAAATCGTGCTCGGCGCCGAGAAGCTGCTCGGCCGCGCGACCGGCGTCGACCTGCGCGGCTTCCCCGTCCTGTCGCAGCGCGTCGCGCGCGCCGCCAACCGGCCGGTGCCCTGGCAGAAGAGCGTGGTCGGCGCGGGCGCCTTCACCCACGAGGCCGGCATCCACGTGGACGGCCTGCTCAAGGACCCGCGCAACTACCAGGGCTTCGATCCGGCCGAGGTCGGCCAGCGGCACCGCATCGTGCTCGGCAAGCATTCCGGCCACCGCGCCGTGTTGGCGGTGTATGCGACGCTCGGCATCGCGCTCGACGAGGCGACCGCCCACCGGCTGGTCGGCCGCGTGCAGGCCTTCGTGGCGGACGCCAAGTGTTCGCCCGCCGAGGCCGAGCTGCTCGGCTTTCTCGACGAATACGGTCTGGAGGTCGCGCGCCATGACTGAGCACGCCCTGGCCGCGCCCGTCGCCGCCGCGCCGTCGCCTTCCGTCCGGGCGCTGCTCAGGGAGGACGTGGCCTGCGTGTTCGCCCGCGACCCGGCGGCGCGCGGCGTCTGGGAAGTCGTCACCACCTATCCGGGCGTGCATGCGCTGCTGCTGCACCGCCTCGCCCATGCGCTCTGGGGCCTGCGCCTGCGCTACCTCGCGCGCCTGCTTGCCTTCCTGGCGCGGCTGCTGACCAACATCGACATCCACCCCGGCGCGCGCATCGGCCGCCGCTTCTTCATCGACCACGGCGCCGGCGTCGTGATCGGCGAGACGGCGGAGATCGGCGACGACGTGACGCTCTACCACGGCGTCACCCTCGGCGGCACTTCGTGGAACAAGGGCAAGCGTCATCCGACCCTCGCCGACGGCGTGGTGGTCGGCGCCGGCGCGAAGATCCTCGGCCCGATCCACGTCGGCGCGCGCGCCCGCGTCGGCGCCAACTCGGTGGTGGTCAAGGACGCGCCCGCCGACTGCACCCTGGTCGGCGTGCCGGCGCGCACCATCCCGCGTCGCGGCGACGAGGGGGCGCACCCCGCCGGCGCCATCAGCCTCGACCACAACCGCCTGCCCGACCCGGTGGCGAAATCGATCCATTGCCTGATCGAACGCATCGACGCGCTGGAGCGCGAGCTGCGCGAACTGCGCGGCGTCGCGCCGCCCGCCCACGCCTGCACCGTCTGCAGCGCCGGCGACCTGTGCTGCGAACACGAACACGACGCTGCCACCGTCCCGTCAGCGCCGAGATTTCACGATTTGAAGGAGGCCCGCCATGGATGACACCCTCACGCTCGACGAAGCGCTCGCCGATCTGACTTCCGCCGAGGATTTCCTCGACTACTTCGGCGTTCCCTACGATCCCAAGATCGTCCAGGTGAACCGCCTGCACATCCTGCAGCGCTTCCACGACTATCTGGCGAAGGAGCCGGACGGCAACGCGACAGGCGACGACGTGGCGCGCGCCCAGGCCTATCGCCGCCTGCTGCGCCAGGCCTACGAGGACTTCGTCCAGTCCGACGCCATCACCGAAAAGGTGTTCGCCGTGTTCCACCACGCCCCGCTGCCGGAGGGCGGCCAGAGCACCTTCGTGCCGCTCGACAAGGTGTTCAAATGATGCCCGGCCGCTCGACGCGCTTCGACTGCGGCGACGCGGTGCGCGTGATCCGCAACGTCAAGGACGACGGCACCTACCCCGGCGCCGACGTCGGCCAGCTGCTGGTGCGGCGCGGCAGCGTCGGCCACGTCGTGGACATCGGCACCTTCCTGCAGGACCAGGTGATCTACTCGGTGCATTTCCTCGACATCAACCGCATCGTCGGCTGCCGCGAGGAGGAGCTGATCGGCGCCGCCGACGAATGGGTGCCCTCGCGCTACGAGTTCCGCGAAAAGGTGCGTGCCGCGCTGCCGCTCGGCAAGGAGGGCAAGGTCGTCGTGCCCGGCAACGCCATCGGCGAGGTCGTCAAGGTGCTGCGCAACGCGGCGGGCGGCGTCGCCTACCAGGTGCATTTCGAATGCCTGCTCGGCCGCGTGCTGCAGGTGCCGGAAGCCGCGCTGCTGCCCCTCGCCCCGCAACCGGCCGAGGCCCTGGTGGCCTGAGATGAACGCCTATCTCGAACTCAAGCTGGCCTGGGAGCTCTACAAGCGCCCGCCCCAGCAGCTTGCCGCGGCGGAAAGCGTCGAGCTCGACGCCGCCGCCGCGCGCCAGCGCCTGCTGGAAAGCAAGATCCTCGCCAGCGCCGAGGCGGCCCAGGCGCTCGTCACGCCCGCCGCCGTCGCCCGGCGCCGCGCCGAGATCCGCGCGCGCTACGCCGACGAGGAGGACTTCCGCGCCGACCTCGCCGGCATCGGCCTCGACGCGGCCGGCCTGGAGGCCGAGATCGCCCGCGACCTGCGCATCGAAGGCGTGCTGGAGCGCGTCGCCAGCAGCGCCGTGCCCGCCACCGACGTGGACGCCGAGATCTTCTATCGCGTCCATGCCGGCCGCTTCGCGCAACCCGAGCGGCGCGGCCTGCGCCACATCCTCGTCACCTTCGCCAACGCGGCGGAACGGCAGGCCGCCCATGCGCTGCTCGCCGGCCTGCACAAGCAGCTCGCCGGCGCCGATGCCTTCGCCGCCGCCGCCATGAAGCACTCCCACTGCCCGACCGCCCTCGAAGGCGGCCAGCTCGGCACCCTGGCGCGCGGCAAGCTCTATCCCGAGCTCGACGCCGCCGCCTTCGCGCTGGCGGAGGGCGCGCTCTCCGCGCCGGTCGAGACCGAAGTCGGCCTGCACCTGCTGCGCTGCGACGCGATCCATCCCGCCGCCACGCCGCCTTTCGCCGCGGTGCGCGCGCGCATTCTGGCAGCCCTCGACGCCTCGCGCCGCAAGGCGGCGCAGAAGAACTGGATCAAGGGCTTGAAACACGTCGACTGAGCGGGCGGTGGCACCGTCCCGCCATCGACCGCGTCGTCTCCGCCGCGCGCATGAAGCCCGTTGCGTTCCCGGCCATCAGGTGTTACCGTGGTGCTACTTCTTGCATGAGGCGCCCATGTCGACCACTTCCCTGAAACTTCCCGACGACCTGAAACAGCGGGCCGCCAATGCCGCGCAGCAATTGGGCATTTCGCCGCACGCCTTCATGGTCTCCGCGATCGAACAGGCCGCCACGGCGACCGAGCAGCGCGCCAGGCTGATTGCCGATGCCAGGCTTGCCCGGAACGAGATGATCGAGACCGGCAAAGGGGTCGATGCCGACGATGTCCATGCCTACCTGAAGGCCAAGGTGTCCGGCAAGAAAGCCGCGAAACCCAAGGCACGCCCGTGGCACGCCTGATCTACTCTCCGCGCGCCTTCGCCGACCTCGACCGCCTGACCGACTTCCTACTCGAAGCCGACGCCGTGGCGGCCGGCGAGACCGTCGACCTGATCGCCGAGGCGGTGGCGGTTCTGGAACGCCACCCCTTGATCGGTCGGCCGGTGGATGGCGCCATCAGGGAGCTGATCATTTCCCGCGGCAAGACCGGCTATGTCGCCCTTTATAGCCATGAGCCGGAACACGATGCCGTATTGATCCTGGCGATTCGCCATCAACGCGAAGCCGGCTATCCCGGCTGATCTCACTGAAAGACAAGCCATGCGCTACTGGCTGATGAA
>JANJVS010000079.1 GCA_024709955.1 Rhodocyclaceae bacterium | reverse complement strand
GCGCTGCTCGCCGCGCTGTTCGGCGCCGCCGCCGGCTGGCGCGCGCCGTTCGGCGCGGCCTTGCTCGCCGCCGGCCTGCTCCACTGGTTCGACCTGCATGCGCGCGCCCATGCGCCGGCGCTCGCCGAGGCGCGGCTGGCGGCGCTGACCGCGCGCATCCGCCCGCACTTCCTGTTCAACAGCCTCAACGCCGTGCTCGGCGTGATGCGCGAGGACCCGCGCCGCGCCGAGACCGCGCTGGAGGAGCTGGCCGAGCTGTTCCGCGCGCTGATGCGCGAGAACCGCGCGCTGGTGCCCCTTTCCGAGGAGATCGCGCTGGCGCGCAAATACCTCGACGTCGAGCGCCTGCGTCTCGGCGAGCGCCTGCGGGTGCGCTGGGAAGCGCGAGACTGTCCGCCCGAGCTGCTGGTGCCGCCGCTGCTGCTGCAGCCGCTGCTGGAGAACGCCGTGCACCACGGCATCGAGCCGGCGGCGCAGGGGGGCGAGATCCGCGTACGCATCACCGCCGCCGGCGACGGCGTGGATATCGAGATCGACAATCCCTGGCATGGCGCGGACGCGCGGCGGCCGGGCAACCACATGGCCCTCGCCAATTTGCGCGAGCGGCTGATGCTGTTCTATGACCTGGAGGCGCGCATCGACACCGGCGTCGTCGCCGACCGCTTCCGCGTCGCGCTGCGCCTGCCGGCGCGGCGCAAGGAGCACCCATGAGCGAGCCGCGCATCCTCATCGCCGACGACGAGCCGCCCGCGCGTGCGCGCCTGCGCGCCCTGCTCGGCGACATCGCCGCCGAATTCCCGCACACGCTCGTCGGCGAGGCGGGCGACGGCGTCGCGGCGCTGGAGCTGCTGGCGCACACTCCTGCCGACATCGTGCTCGCCGACATCCGCATGCCGCGCCTGGACGGCATCGAGCTCGCCCTGCTGCTCGCGGGGCTGGCGCGGCCGCCGGCCCTGGTGTTCGTCACCGCCCACGACGAGTTCGCCCTCCAGGCCTTCGAGCTGGCGGCGGCCGACTACCTGATGAAGCCGGTGCGCGCGCCGCGCCTGCTGGAAGCGCTCAGGAAGGCGCGCCGCCTCGCCCCCGGCGACGCGCTATTGAAAGAACTCGCCCCTGCCGGCCGCGAGCGGCTGCGCGTCGTCGAACGCGGCGCCGTGCTGCTGGTGCCGGTGGCCGAGGTGCTCTACCTGCGCGCCGAGCAGAAATACGTCAGCGCGCGCACCGCGGCGCGCGAATACCTGATCGAGGAATCCCTCGCCCATCTCGAAGCCGAGTTCGCGCCGCGCTTCGTGCGCATCCACCGCAACTGCCTGGTGGCCGCCGCCGCGGTGGCCGGCGTGGCGCGCGAGGCCGATGGCGACGAGGGCGGCGAGGCCCACTGGGCGCTGCGCCTCAAGGGCGTGTCCGAGCACCTGCCGGTGAGCCGGCGCCAGTGGCCGCAGGTCAAGGCGCAACTCGGTTTGTAAAACTCGGCGCTGATGAAGCCCCTGCGCGGCAGGGCGGTCAAGCAAACTACGCTTTCCTCGCCGTAGCGGATGGCGGGATGGTGGGCGAGCGCGGAAATGGCGGGAAAAGACCGGCCAATTCCCGGCTTTGCCCCGGGAGGGCCGGGAGCAAAGTAGGGAAAATCATTCCTGAAAGACCCTGCCATGAGCGAAATGCAAAAACTCGGCGGCCAGATGCAGCAGGCCATCGCCGTCGGCGTGCCGCCGGAGCTGGTGGCGATGATCGTCACCACCAATCACCCCGGACGCCTGAAGAGCCTGTGCCACAAGGGCTCGCTGCAACTGTTGGCCGCGCACCGCGCGGTGCAGGAGCGCGAGGCGCAGCAGCGCCCCTCCCTGGTCACCGCTCAGTTGCTGCGCGAGCGCATGAAGGCGCTGGTGGACCTGGTGCGCGCCCGCGCCCAGGCGCTCGGCGCGCGCAAGCCGAGCGTCGACGCGATGCTGCGGCTGATGGCCGAGCCGGCCATGGCGGACAACGTCGTGCGCATGCGCCGCGTCGCCTGAGATAGGCTCTCAGGCGCGGCGCGCGCGCCGCAGCTGGAAGGCCTTTTCCGCCTCGTTGATCAATAGCGCCGCCAGCGCGACGGCGGCGATCTCGCCCCAGGCCGCGAGGCCGATGGCCGCCGTGCCGAACACGCGCTGGAACACCGGCAGGTAGGTGAAGGCGAGCTGCAGCACCACCATCGCGCCCGCGCCGCCCCAGACCCAGAGGTTCGAGAACGGCGCCACCGCCCACACCGGGCGGACCAGCGAGCGGCAGTTGAACAAATAGACGATCTCGATCGCGACGAAGACATTCACGGCGATGCTGCGCGCCTCGGCGAGCGAAGCGCCGCGTTCCAGCGCCAGCAGGAACAGGCCGAAGGCGCCGGCTAGCATCAGCACGCCGACCAGCACGACGCGGCCGATCAGCACGCCGTCGAGGATCGGCGCGGCGGGCGGGCGCGGCGGGCGGCGCATGACGTTGCCCTCCACGGGTTCGAAAGCCAGTGGCAGCCCGAGCAGCACGGCGGTGGTCATGTTGATCCAGAGGATCTGCAGCGGCGTGATCGGTAGCGTCACGCCGGCGACGATGGCGGCGAGGATCACCAAGCCTTCGCCGAAGTTGGTCGGCAGCGTCCAGGTGATGAACTTCACCAGGTTGTCGAAAATGCCGCGCCCCTCCTCCACCGCCGCCTCGATGGTGGCGAAGTTGTCGTCGGTGAGCACCATCGCCGCCGCCTCCTTGGCCACCTCGGTGCCGCCCAGGCCCATGGCGATGCCGATGTCGGCGGTCTTGAGGGCCGGCGCGTCGTTCACGCCGTCGCCGGTCATGGCGACGATCTCCCCATTGGCCTGCAGGGCGCGCACCAGGCGCAGCTTCTGCTCGGGCTCGACGCGGGCGAACACGTCGGTGTCGGCCGCCGCCGCCGCGAGCGCTTGATCGTCGAGGCGCGCGAGTTCGCGGCCGGTCAGCGCGCGACCGGCGGCGCCGACGATGCCGAGCTGGCGCGCCACGGCGAGCGCCGTATCGGCGTGGTCGCCGGTGATCATCTTGACGCGGATGCCGGCGGCATGGCAGGTCTTCACCGCCGCGATGGCGCGCGGGCGCGGCGGATCGATCATGCCGGCGAGGCCGAGGAAGCAGAGATCGGCGGCGAGATGGCCGTCGGCGAGTTCCGCGTTGTCGTCCAGGCGGCGCCGGCAGAGAGCGAGCACGCGCAGGCCCTGGCGCGCCAGCGCGGCGGCGGCGGCCTCGATGTCGGCGCGCATCGCCGCTTCGAGCGGCGCGACGTCGCCGCGGCCGTCGAGGATGCTCGCGCAGGCCGGCAGCAGCTTTTCGAGCGCGCCCTTGGCGTAGAGCACGGGCGCGCCCTCGACGGCATGCAGCGTCGCCATGGTCTGGCGCGTCGAGTCGAAGGGCAGTTCGTCGCGGCGCGGGAACAGGGCGCCGACGGTGGCCGTGTCGAGGCCGGCCTTCCTCGCCGCGACGACGAGGGCCGCCTCGGTCGGATCGCCGCTGATCTGCCATTGGCCCTTGACGTGGGCGAGGCTCGCGTCGTTGCACAGCAGGCCGGCGAGCAGGGCCTCCTTCACCGTCCCGCCAGCGCCGACTTTCTGGCCGTTGAGCAGGAGCTCGCCCTCGGGCGCGTAGCCGTGGCCGCTGACTTCGTAGAGCAGGCCGCCGGCCCACAGCGCGCGCACCGTCATCGCGTTCTCGGTGAGCGTGCCGGTCTTGTCGGAGCAGATCACCGTGGTGCTGCCGAGGGCCTCGACGGCCGGCAGCTGGCGCACGATGGCGCGGCGCTTGGCCATGCGCGCGACGCCGATCGCCAGCGTGATGGTGATGGCGGCGGGCAGGCCCTCGGGAATCGCGCCGACGGCGAGGGCGACGGCGGCCATGAACATGTCGAAGGCGCGCTCGCCGCGCAGCAGGCCGATGGCGAAGGTAAGGGCGGCGAGGCCGAGGATCGCCCACAGCAGCAGGCCGGCGAAGGCGGCCATCTTGCGCGTCAGCGGCGTCGCCAGGTCGGGCGCAGCGGCGATCAGGCCGGCGATGCGGCCGGTCTCGGTGGCCCCGCCGGTGGCGACGACCAGACCCTGACCCTGGCCGCCGACGATGGCGGTGCCGGCATAGGCCATGTTGCGCCGGTCGGCCAGCGGCGTGTCGGCGGGCAGCGGCGCGTGCCGCTTGTCCACCGGCAGCGATTCGCCGGTGAGCGCGGCCTCGACGGCGCGCAGCTCCTTGCCGCGCAAGAGGCGCAGGTCGGCCGGCACCTTGTCGCCGGCGGCGAGGTGGACGATGTCGCCGGGCACCAGTTGCGCCGCGTCCATGCGCAGGCGCCGGCCGCCGCGCAGCACGGTGACCTCGGTCGCCACGCTGCGGGCCAGCGCCGCCAGCGCGGCGGCGGCCTTGCCCTCCTGCAGATAGCCGATGGCGGCATTGACGGCGACCACGCCGAGGATCACGCCCGCATCCACCCATTCGCCGAGGAAGGCGGTGACCAGGCCGGCGGCGATCAGCACCAGCACCAGCGGCGCGAGCAGCTGGTCGGCGAGGCGCGCCCAGGCGCTCTTGCCCGGATGCTCGGGCGGGCGGTTGGGGCCGTGCAGCGCGAGACGGCGCGCCGCCTCGGCCTCGGACAGGCCTTGGGCGGCATCGACCTCCTGGCGCGCCAGGGCGTCCTCCTGGGGCAGGGTATGCCAGTGGATGGGATCGTTCTGCATGCCAGGGTGTTTACCACAAAGCGACCGCTGCCACGATCGCATGATCTTCGGGCAGGGAGATATGCCAAAAATAACTGCAAATAGTTATTTCTTTTGGTGTGCCTGGGGAAGTAAGATTCGCCGGTCGCTGGATTTCTTGATCTTGATCAAGCGAATCCGCGGCCTGAAAAAGGCTACCCCGGCTGAAAGACCGGGGACGCAAAGTTCCGGTCTGTCGGTCCGCGCGCGGGCCCATGATCGAGGAATTGCCAGAACAGGGGGAGGGGCTTCCGGCCGCCAGCGCTCGTTGGGCCGGAGGCGTCCCGTTCCGATGGGGGAATAAGCCCGGGATGTCGCCGCGCGGTCCGTCTCCGGCCTGTCGCCTCTGCGGACAGGCGGGGGGATCGGACATGGGCGGCCGGCGCCCGGGCATGGTCTGAGGGGTAACGACAAGATGTTCTGCGGCAGCTACAAGAAGAAGATCGATGAACTGGAAAACGCGTTGGCGGCGGCCCGCGCGGAACTCGGCGCCAACGAGGCCGCCCTGCTGGCGGAGCGGCAGGCGCGCGCGGAAGCGGAGGCGCGGGCGGCCGGCATGCACGGCGACCTCGACAAGTGCCGCCATATCTACCGGACGATGCAGTCTTTCGGCGAATCCTTTCTCGAAATCCAGCGCTCCCAGGTGGCCATCGCCACGGCGATGCGGGAGGAGAAAGCCTCGGCGGCCGAGGCGGCGACGGTTTCCGGCAATTGCCGCCAGGCCGTCGAGCGCATCTCGACGAGCATGACCGCGATGTCCGCCGACACGGCTTCCATGTCCGGCAATGTCGAGACCCTGGCGGAGCGGGCCAACCAGATCGGCGGCATCGTCCAGCTGATCCGCGAGATCGCCGACCAGACCAACCTGCTGGCGCTCAACGCCGCCATCGAGGCGGCGCGCGCCGGCGAGCAGGGGCGCGGCTTCGCGGTGGTCGCCGACGAGGTGCGCAAGCTCGCCGAGCGCACCGCCACCGCCACCAACGAGATTTCCGGGCTGGTCAACTCGATCCAGAACGAGACCCAGCAGACCCGCGGCCAGATGGAGCAATGGGCGCAGCGCTCGGCGAACTACGGCCAGGAGGGCGCCTCGGCGATCACCGGCATGCGCGCGCTGACCGACATCTCGCGCTGCATGGAAGGCACCATCGCCGCCGCCGCGCTGCGCAGCTTCATCGAGGTGGCCAAGATCGACCACCTGGTCTACAAGTTCGAGATCTATCGCGTGCTGATGGGCGTTTCGCAAAAGAGCGCCGGCGACTTCGCGCCCCATACCGGCTGCCGCCTCGGCAAGTGGTACTACGAGGGCGAGGGCCGCGCGGACTTCGCCGCGCTGCCCGGCTATGCCGAAATGGAAATGCCCCACAAGCAGTTCCACGACGCCGGCCTCGCTTCGCTGGCCGCCTGGCAGGAGGGGCGCATGGAGGAGTGCTTCGAGCGCATCGCCGCGATGGAGGAGGCGAGCATGCGCGTGCTCGGCTGCCTGGAACGCATCGCCACCAGCGCCGAGGGCGGCACGGCGATGGCCTGCCGCACCTGAGGGCACGGCACATCGGCTCCGGCGGCGATCCCTATTGCTAGGGATTCCGTTCGCGTAACGACGAAAGTAATATCTGCGCACCGCGAAAACTTGATTTCGATCAAGAGTTCCGCGGCCTGCAAAAGGCTACCCCGGGCGAAAGGCCGGGGACGCAAAGTTCCGGTCTGTCGGCCCGCGCGGGCCCATGATCGAGGAATCGCCAGGGAGGAGGGGGTGACTTCCCGGGCGCGTTCCGAGTGCCGGAAGCCTTCCCTGTTCTGCCAAACAGGAATTCAGGGACACCGCGTTGAAAATCAATCTGCCGGTCACCCAGCGGGAAAAGCCGTTTCCGCCGGGCTGCTATCTCGTATCCAAAACCGATCTCAAGGGCGCCGTCACCTACGCCAACGATGCCTTCGTCGAACTCTCGGGCTTCACGCGCGAGGAACTGATCGGCAAGAACCACAATATCGTGCGCCACCCCGACATGCCGCCCCAGGCCTTCGAGGACCTGTGGCGCACCGTCAAGGCCGGCCTGCCCTGGCGCGGCATCGTCAAGAACCGCAGCAAGGACGGCGACCATTACTGGGTCGATGCCTTCGTCGTGCCCGTGCAGGAGGACGACCGGATCGTCGGCTACATGTCGGTGCGCTCGCGGCCGGCGCGCCAGGCCGTCGCCGACGCCGAGGCGCTCTACCGCCGGCTCGGCGCCGACAAGCGCCCGCTCGACTCGCGGCCGCCGCTCCTCAAGCGCCTGTCGATCCGCGCGCGCCTGGCGGCGATCATGGCCTTCATGGCCGTGCTGCTGGTGGGCGGCGCCGGCGTCGGCATCGGCGGCATGTTCATGGCGAACGAGGATCTCGGCCAGGCCTACCGGGATCACCTGAAGCCGTCGGTGGCGCTCGCCAAGATGGTCGAGCGCCTCGGCGACAACCGCTCCCAGATCATGCTGGCGCTGCAGCACAACCCCGGCACGCCCTTCGCGAAGATGCACGACCACCCGGTGGACATGCACATCGAGGCGACCCTCAAGAACCGCGAGCAGATCGAGGCCCTGCGCGCGGAATACGAGAAAAGCCCCAAGTCGGCGGAGGAGGCGGCGCTCGCCAGCGCCTTCTTCGCGGCGCGCGACGCCTTTTCCCGCGAGGGTGTCAACGCGGCGCGCGAGGCCATCAAGGCCGGTGACTACGACAAGGCCAACGGCCTGCTGCTGACCCGGATCAATCCGCTCTACCGGGAACTGGCGGCCAGGGGCGACGCCCTCCAGCACTATCTCTACCAGTCGGGCGAGCAGGATCATGCGACGGCCCAGGAGCGCTTCCGCGTCGTCCTCGGCCTCGGCGTCGGCGGCACGCTGGCCGCCCTGATCCTGGTGACGCTGGCGGCCTGGGGGCTGTTGCGCTCCATCGTCGGGCCGATGGAGCGCATCGTCCGCCATTTCGACCGCATCTCCCAGGGCAACCTGACCGACGAGATCGATATTTCCGGCCGCGACGAGGCGGGACGGGTGCTGACCCGGCTGGCGGCGATGCAGGTGCACCTCAAGGTGATGCTCGACGAGATCCAGGTGGCGGCGCGCGCCATCGAGCGGCAGTCGGCGCGCGTCGAGGCGCAGACCGCCAGCGTCGTCGACCAGTCCGAGCAGCAACGCGACCGCGCGGCCAGCGTCGCCGCCGCCACCGAGGAATTCAGCCAGTCGGTGGGCGAGGTGGCCGACTCGGCCGGCCAGGCCGCCGGCGCCGCCGAGGGCGCCCAGGTCCAGGTGCAGGAGGCCCAGGCCAGCATGGAGCGCAGCACGGCGGCCACCGGGCGCGTGGTGGCGGCGGTGCAGTCCTCCAGCCGCACCATCAGCGAGCTCAACCAGGCCATCGCCAAGATCGGCGACATCAGCCAGGTCATCAAGGAGATCGCCGACCAGACCAACCTGCTGGCGCTCAACGCCGCCATCGAGGCGGCGCGCGCCGGCGAGCAGGGGCGCGGCTTCGCGGTGGTCGCCGACGAGGTGCGCAAGCTCGCCGAGCGCACCACCGCCTCGACGGCGGACATCACGGCCACGGTGAGCGAGATCCGCCAGGTCACCGACGCGGCGGTCGGCTCGATGGATCACGCGGTCGCCGAGGTCGAGCAGGGCATCGGCCTGATCCACGAAAGCATGGGCGGGCTGACGCGCATCACCGGCACCAGCCGCGAGGTGACCGGCATGGCGCGCCACATCGCCGACGCCGCCCAGGAACAGGCGGTCGCCTCGGGGCAGGTGGCGAGCAACATGGAGAAGATCGCCGGCCTGATCGACGGCAACCTGGACGCGGCGCGCGAGGCGCAAGCGGCCGCCGACAG
>JANJVS010000066.1 GCA_024709955.1 Rhodocyclaceae bacterium | reverse complement strand
CTTACTTGCCACCCAGCGACATGCTGAGCATCAGGTCGTTGATGCGCTTGACGAAGGTGGCCGGGTCGTCGAGCTGGCCGCCTTCGGCGAGCAGGGCCTGCTCGAACAGCACGGCGCTCCAGTCGTCGAACTTGGCTTCCTCGTATTTCAGGCGCAGCACCACCGGGTGCTTGGGGTTGATTTCGAGGATGGGTTTGCTCATCGGCGCCTTCTGGCCGGCGGCCTTGAGGATGCGCGCCAGGTTGCCCGAGACGTCGTGCTCGTCGGCCACCAGACAGGCGGGGCTGTCGGTGAGGCGGTGGGTCACGCGCACTTCCTTGACGCGCTCGCTCAAGGATTTGGCGATCCTGTCGGTCAGGTCCTTGAACTCGTCGGCTTCCTTGGCCTGCTCCTGCTTCTCGGCCTCGTCTTCGAGCTTGCCCAGGTCCAGGCCGCCCTTGGCGACGGAGACGAGTTCCTTGCCCTCGAACTCGGTGAGGTGGCTGACCACCCACTCGTCCACGCGGTCGGAGAGCAGCAGCACTTCGATGCCCTTCTTGCGGAAGACTTCGAGATGCGGGCTGTTCTTGGCGGCGTTGAAGGTCTCGGCGGTGACGTAGTAGATCTTCTCCTGCTCGGGCTTCATGCGGCCGATGTAGTCGGCGAGCGAGACGGTTTCGTCGGCGCTGCCTTGTCCATCATTGGCCTGCGTGGAGGCGAAGCGCAGCAGCTTGGCGATCTTCTCCTTGTTGGCGAAGTCCTCGCCGACGCCTTCCTTGAGCAGCTTGCCGAACTCGCCCCAGAACTTGGCGTATTTCTCCTTGTCATTCTCGGCCATGTCCGTCAGCAGGCCGAGCACCTTGCTGGTGCAGCCCTTGCGGATGGCCTCGATGTCCTTGCTCTCCTGCAGGATCTCGCGGGAGACGTTGAGCGGCAGGTCGGCGCTATCCACCACGCCGCGCACGAAGCGCAGGTAGAGGGGCATGAGCTGCTCGGCGTCGTCCATGATGAAGACGCGGCGCACGTAGAGCTTGACGCCGTGGCGGGCGTTGCGGTCCCAGAGGTCGAAGGGCGCGCGGCCGGGGATGTAGAGCAGTTGGGTGTATTCCTGCTTGCCTTCCACCTTGGCGTGGGTCCAGGCCAGCGGGTCGTCGTAGTCGTGGCCGACGTGCTTGTAGAAGGCCTTGTAGTCGTCCTCGGAAACCTCGCTCTTCGGCTTGGCCCAGAGCGCGGAGGCCTGATTGACGGTCTCGTCCTCGTCCGACAGCACCTGTTCCTTTTTCTCCTCGTCCCACTTCTCGGCCTTCATCACGATGGGCTGGACGATGTGGTCGGAATACTTGCGGACGATGGACTTGAGCTTCCACGACGACAGCAGGTCGTCCTGGTCGGCGCGCAGGTGCAGGGTGATCTCGGTACCGCGCTCGGGACGATCGATCATGGCGATGGTGAATTCGCCGCCGCCGTCGGAAACCCATTCGACGCCCTGGCCGGCCTGCTCGCCGGCGCGGCGCGTGCGCACCGTCACCTTGTCGGCGACGATGAAGCTCGAATAGAAGCCGACGCCGAACTGGCCGATCAGGTGGGCGTCCTTCTGCTGGTCGCCGGTGAGCTGGGAGAAGAATTCGCGCGTGCCGGACTTGGCGATGGTGCCCAGGTTGGCGATCACCTCGTCGCGGTTCATGCCGATGCCGTTGTCGGCGATGGTCAGCGTGCGCGCCTCCTTGTCGAAGCCGATGCGGATCTTGAACTCGGCGCCGTCCTCCATCAGCGCTGCGTTGTGCAGCGACTCGAAGCGCAGCTTGTCGCAGGCGTCCGAGGCGTTGGAGATCAGCTCGCGCAGGAAGATTTCGCGGTTGCTGTAGAGGGAATGAATCATGAGGTGCAGCAGCTGCTTCACCTCGGTCTGGAAGCCCAGGGTTTCCTGTTTCTGGTCGGCGGTGGCCATGGTGTCGGCGGTCATGCGGTTTCCTCCAAACGAACGAGTCGCAGAAATGGGGTCGCCAGGAGGGTTTTCAAGTCCCTCGCGTGCGCTGCCGGCAAAACGGCCGTCAGCCGTGGTGGGCGGCCTGCTCCTTGAGCAGGCGGCGATTGGCCGCTTCGAGGTCGTGGCCCTGCTCGGCCAGCAGGCGGAAGGCGGTGCGCAGCGCCTGCAGTAGCGCCGCCGTGCCCTTGTCCCGGGGCTGGGCATCGAGCTCGAAGGCGATCGCCGCGTCCTCGCCGCCCTTGACGCGCTCGATCTGGCGCGCCATCGCCTGGTCCTCGCCGAGGATGTGATAGGCCAGCCAAGCGGTGAGAAAGCCGTGGAAGGCCTCGGCCGGGTGCGCCAGGGACTTGCGCGTGCGCCACATCGTCCCGAGCTGTTCGACGAACTGGTGGTGGTGGCCGACATGGGCATCGATATGGCGCGCATCGATGCCGGCCGCGCGCATCAGTACTTCCTCCTCGCGGAAGTGCTCGCGGGCGTAGTCGGCGAGCTGCTTGAAGAGGATCTGCATGCGGCCCTCCGACATCTCGTCGCCCTCCAGCATCAGGGTGCCAAGCTCGTTGGTCAGTTCGACCAGATGGCGGTGCTGGCGGTCGACCTCTTCGAGGCCGGTGAAGAAGGTCTGGTTCCAGACGAAGGCGTCCATCGTTCCCCCTAGTCGTAGTTGATCTCGACGATCTCGATCTCGCGCGGGCCGGCGGGGCTCTGGAGCTTGACGATGTCGCCCTCGCGCGCCTTCAGCAGCGTCCGCGCCAGGGGCGAGACCCAGCTGATCGCGCCGCTGGCCGGATCGGCCTCGTCGATGCCGACGATGCGGTAGGTGACGTCCACCGCCTCGTCGGAACCGAGATACATGACCGTCACGGTCGCGCCGAAAAACACCTGGTCGAGGTTCCGCTGCTTGGCCGGATCGACCACCTCGGCGTTGTCGAGGCGCTTGGTCAGATAGCGGATGCGCCGGTCCATCTCGCGCAGCTTCTTCTTGCCGTAGATGTAGTCGCCGTTCTCCGAACGGTCGCCGTTGGAGGCCGCCCAGGCCACCACCTGCACCAGCTGCGGCCGCTCGACCTTGATCAGGCGCTCGAATTCCTCGCGCAGGGCCTTGTGGCCGGCGGGGGTCATGTAGTTCTTGGTGCCGGCGGGCAGCGCCGGCACGCCCGCCGGCTCGTCGTCGTCCTCGTCGTTGTCGCTTTCGCGCACAAAGGCCTTGTTCATCTCGAAACTATTCGCATTGCCAAAACCGCTATTATGCGGCGCAGCAACGCCCCGACAGCCGGAAACCATCCAAGAAAATGCACAACCACAACTGGCGCACCCCCGCCGTCGTGCTCATCTGCGGCGGCCTGATCATGACCCTCGCCATGGGCGTGCGCCACGGCTTCGGCCTGTTCCTGCAGCCGATGACGCTGGCCCACGGCTGGGGGCGCGAGACCTTCGCCTTCGCCCTCGCCCTGCAGAACCTGCTCTGGGGCGTCAGCCAGCCGCTCAGCGGCCTGATCGCCGACCGTTACGGCGCCGGCAAGGTGCTGATCGCCGGCACCGTGCTCTACGTGCTCGGCCTGGTCGGCATGGCCTGGGCGACCAGCGGCGCCGGTTTCGCCTTCTCGGCCGGCGTGCTGATCGGCATCGGGCTCTCGGGCACCACCTTCAGCATCGTCTATGGCGTGCTCGGCCGCATCACGCCGCCGGAGAAGCGCAGCATGGCGCTCGGCGTCGCCGGGGCGATGGGCTCCTTCGGCCAGTTCGCGCTGCTGCCGGTCTCGCAGTCGCTTATCAGCGGCTTCGGCTGGCTGGAGGCGCTCTTGATCCTGGCGGGCGTCGCCGCGCTGATGGCGCCGCTCTCCGCTGCGCTCGCCGAGCCGCACCGCGACCTCGCCGCCGGTCGCCACCAGCAGTCGGCCTGGGAGGCGATCCGCGAGGCCTTCGGCCACGGCGGCTTCAACCTGCTGACGCTCGGCTATTTCGTCTGCGGCTTCCAGGTGGTGTTCATCGGCGTGCACCTGCCCGCCTATCTCGCCGACCGGGGCCTGCCGGCCAACGTCGGCGTCACCTGTCTGGCGCTGATCGGCCTGTTCAACGTCTTCGGCACCTTCATCGCCGGCTGGCTCGGCCAGCGCCACAGCAAGAAGCACCTGCTGGCGGGCATCTACATCACGCGCAGCGTCGTCATCGTCGCCTTCCTCGCCGCGCCGCTGACGCCCTGGTCCGCCTACCTGTTCGCCATGGCCATCGGCCTGCTCTGGCTCGCCACCGTGCCGCTGACCAACGGCATCATCGCCCAGGTGTTCGGCGTCGCCTACCTGTCCATGCTCGGCGGCTTCGTCTTCTTCAGCCACCAGATCGGCAGCTTCCTCGGCGCCTGGCTCGGCGGCCTGCTGTTCGACAGCACCGGCAGCTACGACATCGTCTGGACCATCATCGTCCTGCTCGGCGTGCTGGCCATGGCCATCAACCTGCCCATCGACCAGCGCCCCCTGGCGCGCCTGGCGCCGCAGAACTGAAAAAGTCGGCGCTGGCAAGACGGTGATTCGAAGCACAGTCCAGGCAGTTTCGCCGCCGGACCGCCCGACCGCAGCGAATCCCCGTGGGTCAAAGCGAAACGACACGCGCCGGAGGCGCAATCCGTTCCATTAGTCCATTCCCCCCTCCCCCTGGCATACGAGCGCAGCGAGCACGAAAGTCTCCCCTCCTGCGAAGGAGGGGCCGGGGGAGGTCGGGCAAATGATTGGCGAGTTAGGCTCCGCCTAACTCGCCTGCTTGATCGCCAGCAGCGCCTGGTTGCGCAGGGTCTTGAGGAGCGTCAGCTCCTTCTCGGGAATATTGATCGAGCCGGCCTTGTCCTTGTCGCAGTAGATCAGCGCCACCGGCTTGCCCTTGATGTTGAGCGGGAACAGCACGAAGGTCTTGGCCGGGATGCGCTCGCGGTACCACTTGGGCACCTTGTCGGCGATCTTCGGATCGTCGATGTCGGTGATGATGATGTCGAGGCCGCGCCCGGTGGCGAGCATGAACACGTCGTTGATCTGCGACGCGAGCGGGAAGCGGAACTGGCGCGTCAGCTCGCTCACCTCCGGCCCGAGGCCGAAGCGGCCGGTCATCATGCCGGTCTTGGCGTCGCGCAGGGCCAGCAGCACGCGCCGGAAGCCCATCGCCCGGTACATGGTTTCGAGGATGATGCGCAGGATGTCGTTGAGGGTGAAGTCGTCCACCAGCGAGTTGCTGATGTCCTGGATGCCGGCGGCGAGCACCGCCTGCACGTCGTCGGGCAGGCCGGCGGCGGCGCCCTCCTCGCGCACTTCCTGCACCGGCGCGTCGCCGAGCAGGGTGGCGGCGAGCTGCGGCGGCTCGGCGTCCACGACCGAGGGCGGCGCGATCTCCGCCTCGGGCGAGCCGCTGGCGAAGGCGGCGGCGTGGCGCGCGAAAGGACTCTGCTTGAGGTTCACCCGCAGGATCGAGGCGAAGCGCGTCAGCTCTTCCAGCGAGTGCTCCATGCTGGCCTGGATCTGCTTGTCGGTCACCTGCAGCGCCGGACCGAAGCGGCGCACGATCTTGTGCAGCGCCTTGGCGCGCTGGTCGGGCGCGGTGGCGCCGATCATCTCGCACATGTCGTGGCCGAAGGTGGCGACGATGCGCAGCGCCTCGTCGTTGTTGTTCGGCTTGCGCACGTCGCCCTCGGGCAGGCGCCGCATGCTGTCGACGATCGAGCGCGGGAAGCCCCAGTTGCGCGCGATGCCGATGCCGAGATCCTCGTAGGAGATGCCCAGCACCTCGGTGGAGGCGGCGCGCTCGGAGAGCTTCTTGAACTCCATGAGCTTGGCGACCTGCTCGACCTCCTCCGGGAAGTAGTACTGCGCCAGCAACTGGCCGAGGCCGTGGAACAGCGCGCAGATGAAGGCTTCCTCGCCCTGGCGCGCCAGCGGGGTGCCGCGGCTGATGTCCTTCGCCAGCAGGCCGGCGAGATTGGCGCGCAGGAAGGATTCCTTCAGCTCGCGCGCGTTGGCCTTGTCCTGCAGGTGCTCGAACAGCAGCACGGTGATGGCGATGTTGCGGATGACGTCGAAGCCGAGCACGATCACCGCGCGCGAGACGGTGCTGATGTTGCCGCCGCCGGCCTGGCGGTAGTAGGCCGAGTTCACCAGGCGCAGGATCTTGTTGGTCAGCGCGAAGTCGCGCAGGATGGTGTTCGACAGCGTGTTCACGCTCTCGCCCTCGGCGGCGGTGAGCTTGTTGATCGCCGAGACCGAGTCCGACAGCGCCGGGAAATCCGACTTGTGGCGCATGCGCCGCAGCAGGAATTCGAGGGTGTCGCCCTGGGAGATCGCCGCCTGGCCGGCGTCGCGGTCGGCCGCGCCCTCGCCGAGATAGGCGGTCAGCGCCTCGTGCAGTTCGCTGGCGCTGGCGTAACGCTGCGCCGGGTCGAGCGCGCAGGCGCGCAGGATGATGCCGCCGAGGCGCGGGTCGATGGGCGGTTCCGCCGGCAGCTTCACCTGCTCGGTGGCGATGCGGTAGAGGATCGTCTGGAGCGGTCCGCCGTCGAAGACGCGCTTGCCGGTGAGCATTTCCAGCAGCACCAGGCCGGCGGCGAACACGTCCATCTGCGGCCCGACGCGCTGCATGCTGATGTATTCGGGCGCGAGGTAGGACGGCGTGCCGGTGAGCGACTGGGTGTTCTCCTGGCCGGCCTCGGCCAGGCGCGTGGCGATGCCGAAGTCCATCACGCGCGGCGCGCCGTCGCGCGCGTCGATCAGGATATTGGAGGGCTTGAGGTCGCGGTGGATGATGCCCTGGGCGTGCGCCTGGGCCAGGGCGTCGGCGATCTGCTGCATCAGCGCGGCGGCCTTGACGCCCGCCAGCGGGCCGTCGCTCTTGAGCACGTCGGCCAGGTTGCGGCCGTCGACGCGCTCGAACACCAGATAGGGGTCGCCGTCCTGCTCGCCGGCGTCGAAGATCGGCACGACATTGGAATGACGGAAGCGGCCGGCGGTGCGCGCCTCCTTGAGCAGCATGGCGTTGCGCGCCGGGTCGGGACTGGCGAAATGCAGGGTCTTGATCGCCACCTCGCGCTGCAGCTGCGGGTCCCAGGCGAGATAGACGATGCTCTGCGCGCCGCGCCCGAGTTCGCCGCGAATCTCGAAACGGCCGATCTGCCGCGCGTTCATGCCGCGCCTCCGCGCACGGAGGCGGCGCGTCCGCGACGGACGCCAAGGCCGGGATAGAAGATGATTCTCACAGGAAAAAGGGATTACCGGGGCGGATCTTATAAGAATGTATATAACTTATTGCCTAGTATCGCTGCCGTCGGCGCGCTTTGCAATTATCCATCGAAGCTTGCCCAATTTTAAAAAAAGTTGGCGGGCGTCCCGGCGGGCCGCGATTGCCAAGCCGGTCCGCGCGGCATAAGATGCCCGCATGACGCTCCCCGAAGATCCCGCCGCCCTGCAGGCGCTGCTCGCCGAGCTCAGGCTCGAACATCACGACCTCGACGCCAGCATCGCGCGGCTGGAGGAAAACCCGCCCGCCGACGAACTGGTGCTGCGGCGCATGAAGAAGCGCAAGCTGCAGATCAAGGACCGCGTCGCCGCCATCGAGCGCATGCTCGGCCCCGACCTGATCGCCTGATGCGGGTCGAGGTCGACGGCCACCCGGTCCATGTCGCCACGGGCGGCCGCGGCGACGTTCCCCGCCTCATCCTCGTCCATGGCGCCCAGCACGACCATTTCGTCTGGCAGGCCCTCCTCGACGGCCTCGGCATGGCGACGCTGGCTCCCGACCTGCCCGGCCACGGCCGCAGCGAAGGACCGCCGCTGCCGAGCATCGAGGCGATGGCCGACTGGCTGCTGGCGCTGCTCGAAAAAGTCGGCGTGACCGCAGGAAATCCCCGTGGGACTGGCGGGACGGTGAATCTGGCCGGCCACAGCATGGGCGCGCTGGTCGCCCTCGCGGCGGCGCTGCGCCGGCCCGACCGCGTCGGCCATCTGCTGCTGCTCGGCGCCGCCGTGCCGATGCCGGTCGCCCCCGCGCTGCTACAGGCCGCGCGCGCGGACGAGCCGAAGGCGCTGGCGCTGATCAACCGGTGGTCCCATTCCCGCCGCGCCCTGCTGGGCGCCTGCGGCGGCCACGGCCTGTGGCTGCCGGCCATCAACCTGCGGGTCATGGAACGGCAGCGGCGCGGCGTGCTCGCCAACGACCTGACGGCCTGCGACGCCTACCATCCCGCCGCCGCGGCGCTGGCGCGGCTGGAACGCCCGGTCACACTGATCGCCGGCGACCAGGACCGCATGACCCCGCTCAAGGCGGCGCGCCACCTCGCCGCGCAGTTCGGCGACGCGCGCCTCGTCGTCCTCCCCGGTGTCGGCCACGCGCTGATGGCCGAAGCGCCGCTGGCCTGCCGCGCGGCGCTCATGGGAGCGCTCGCCGCCGGCTGAGCGCTGGCGAAAAATTCCGCCGCGCCCGGCATCGCGGCTTGCGCGGCGCGCGCGACGGTTTTTTTCGCCAGCCCCGAGCGGTTCAGGCGCCCAGCCGCGCGCGGATCTCGGCGTCCAGTTCGGCGCGCACGGCGTGCAGGGCGGGCAGGCCAGCGGCGCACTCGTCGAGGCGGCCCGCGCGCGCCGCCGTTTCCATCTCGCGCGCCAGGGCGGACAGCCGCTGCGCGCCGAGCTGGGCGCAGGAGGACTTGATGCTGTGCGCCAGACGCCGCATGCCCTCGGCGTCGCGCGTCGCGCAGGCGGCGTCGAGCTCGCCGGCCATGCGCGCGATGTCGTCGCGCAGCATCGCCAGCAGTTCCCGGGCGTCGAGGCCGGTGGCCTTGATCAGCGTGTCGAGCACGGCGCCGTCGAGCACCGGTGGCCGCGGCGCCGCCTTGGTCTCGGTGGCCGCGCCGACGCCCTGCAGGGGCAGTTCGAACCAGAAGCAGGCACCCTCGCCGGGTGCGCTGACGACGCCGATGTGCCCCTGCATCGCCTCGACCAGGCGGCGGGCGATGCCGAGGCCGAGGCCGGCGCCGCCGTGGCGGCGCGTGGTGGAATTCTCGACTTGGGAGAACGGCGCGAACAGCCGCGCCTGCGCCTCGGCGGGCACCCCGATGCCGGTGTCGCGCACCGCCAGCCGCAGGGTGCCGCCGGCGTTCTCGCCGGGGCGCCAGCCGATCTCGACGTCGATGCGCCCGGTTTCGGTGAACTTGATCGCGTTGCCGACCAGCTTGCCCAGCACCTGGCGGATCAGGGCGGCGCCACCGCGCAGGGCGGCCGGCAGGTCGTCCGGGCAATCGATTTCCAGCAGCAGGCCCTTGCGCGCCGCGTGTGCCTGCCATTCGCCGCAGACCTCGCGCGCCAGCGCCGCCGGAGAGAACTCGACCGTTTCGCCGTCCATGCGGCCGCCCTCGATCCGCGAAAAATCGAGGATGTCGTTCACCAGCGCCAACAGCGCGCGCGCCGAATCCCGCAGGGTGGCGACGAAGCCTTGCTGTTCGGCGTCGAGCCGCGTCGTCCGCAGCAGATCGGCCATGCCCAGCACGCCGTTGAGCGGCGTGCGGATCTCGTGGCTCATGGTGGTGATGAACTCGTCCTTGGCGCGCGCGCCGGCCTCGGCGGCGGCGCGCGATGCCTCCAGCCCGTCCAGCGCCGCGCGCAGCGCGGTGACGTCCTGCAGCACGCCGGACATGCGCAGCGGCGCGCCGTCGGCCTGGCGCACAATGCGCCCCGTGCCGCGGAACCAGCGCCAGGCGCCGTGCGCGTCGCCGAGACGGAAATCGGTCTCGACGCGGGGTAGCCGGCCATGCAGGTGCGCCTCGATCGCCGCCTCGAAGCGCGGCACGTCCTCGGGATGCATGCGCGCCTTGAGCGCGTCGGCCGAGGCCGCGACGGCGCCATCGGGCAGGCCGAGCAGCGCCGCGAGGGTGCCGCTGTCGAAGCGGCCGGTGGCGAGGTCCCAGTCCCAGATCGCCAGCTGGGCCGCATCGACGGCGAGCGACAGGCGCTCCTCGCTCGTCGCCAGCCGGCGCTCGGCATGGCGCTGGCGCAGGTCCAGGCGCACCAGCAGCAACATCGGCGCGAGGATCGTCAGCGCCACCAGCGCGAAGACGAGCCGCACCCGGCCGACGTTGTCCGGGGCGGCGGACCAGCCGCCGCGCGGCCGGGCGGCCATCACCCAGTTGCCGTGCGGCAGCGCGAGCGTCAGCCGCTCGGCGGCGCCGTCGAACAGCGCCGCGTCGCCGAAGAACACGGCCCCGTCCTCCCCCAGGCCGTCCGTGCCGCGCAGCGCCAACTCGATGGGCAGCTCGGCGTCGTACAGCCCGCTGTCGCGCCACAGACGCTCGACGTCGATCACCGCCGAGACCAGCCCCCAGAAGGACCCTCCGCCAGCGTCCGCGTCCAGATAAACCGGCAGGCGCGCCACCAGCCCCCTGCCGCCCTGCGCGAGATCGAGCGGACCGGCCAGCACCAGTTCGCGCGTGCGGCGTGCGCGGTCCGCCGCCTCGAACTGCGCCGGCATCTTGCGGTAGTCGAGGCCGACGGCCTTCTCGTTGCCCGCGAGGGGATACATGAGGCGCACCACCAGGTCCGGCGCGGCGCCGATGTTGCGCAACTGGGGTTGTCCCTCGAACAGCGGCCGCGCCGCGCGCGCGAAGCGCGCCTGGTCGATGCCCGGCTCGGCGGCGATCACGCTCACCAGGCCGCGCACCAGCAGGATGTTGCTGCGCAGGTTGCCCTCCAGGCGGCTTTGCAGCAGCAGCAGATGCTCGCGCACCACGGTGCGCTGCCGGGCCTGGTGCGCGGCCGCGTTCTGGCGTTCGACGAAATAGGCGGTCAGCAGCAGGCCGGCGGCGGTGAGCGCCAGCAGCAGCAGGATCAGCCGGCCGCGGCGGTCCGCCGGCAGGCGGGAGGCGACGGTTGCGTCCATTCAGTCCTTGGGCTTGAGGTGCAGGTGCGGCGCGCGGGCCTGGGCGCCGCGCGGACGATAGCCATGGTCGTGGGCGCTGTTGGCCACCTCGACCGAGACGACGTTGAGCTGGCCGTGGCGCACGCCGCGTTCGGCCACCAGCGCGTCGGCGAAGGCGCGCACCGCGCCGGTCGGCCCCTTGAGGATCACGCTTTCGAGGCAATTGTCGTGATCGAGATGCGCGTGCATGGTCGCCACCGTCAGGTCGTGGTGGCCGTGCTGCAATTCCGTGAGCCGCTCGGCGAGATCGCGCTCGTGGTGGTTGTACACGTAGGACAGATTGGCGACGCAATGCCCGCCGCGCCCGGCGGCCGATTCCTGCTGGCGCGCCGCCTCCAGATGCTCGCGCAGCAGGTCGCGCACCGCCTCCGAACGGTTGCGGTAGCCGCGCCGCTCGATCAGGGCGTCGAACTCCTGCGCCAGCGCCTCGTCGAGCGAGATGGTGATGCGTTCCATATCCCTTCCTCCTGCCAGGATTTTATGGGTTTTCCCGGCTATCGAGAGGATTGATGAACCCCGCCGCCCGCCTCTGGCATATTCCGCCCCCACTACAAAAGGAGGAATTCCCATGCCGACCCCGACGCGCGCCGGGCTTGCCGCCCTGCTGTTGCCGCTGTTGCCGCTTTCCGCCCAGGCCACCAACGGCATGAACATGGACGCATGGGGCGCCAAGTCCGGCGGCATGGGCGGCACCTCCTACGCCTTCGACTCGGGCAACTCGGCGGTGATGAACAACCCGGCCACCCTGACCCTGCGCGAGAACGAGCGCCACGACGTCGGCCTCGGCCTCACCGCCCTGCTGCCGACCGTCGCCTCCCGCCACCCGCAAGGCGGCCAGCGCGACTCGGACGGCGACGCCTACTACATGCCCACCGTCTCCTGGACCTACCGCCACGGCCCCTGGACCTACGGCGCCGCCGTGCTCGCCCAGGGCGGCATGGGCACCGAATACGGCGCCGGCTCCTCCCTGTTCGCGGGCGGCCGCTCGATGCTGGGCGCCATGGCGCCCATGTCCGGCGAGGACATCCGTTCCGAGGTCGGCGTCGGCCGCCTGATGTTCCCCCTCGCCTTCCGCGCCAGCGACGCGCTCTCCGTCGCCGCCCAGCTCGACTTCGTCTGGGCGACCATGGACGTGAAGATGGACGTGGATGGCGCCACCTTCGGCCGTCTCGTCGCCGGCACGCCCGGCACCGGTAGCGCCACCGGCTCGCTCGTCAGCGCCTTCAGCGGCGCCATCGGCGCCGGCATGATCGGCGACGTCAACTACGCGCGCTTCGACTATTCCGACGACAACGACTTCTCCGGCCGCGCCCGCGGCACCGGCTGGGCCGGCAAGCTCGGCATCCACTACAAGCTCTCCGAGACCCTCGCCGTCGGCGCCACCTGGCACAGCAAGACCCATATCGACGACCTCGGCGCCCGCAAGGCGACGGTGCAGATGGGCGTGGTCACGCCGGGCGGCGCGCAGACCGTGCCGGTGAGTGGCAAGCTCGACGTGCTCGACTTCCAGTGGCCGGAGACCTACGGCATCGGCCTCGCCTGGCAGGCGACGCCGCGCCTGCTGCTCGCCGCCGACCTCAAGTCGATCCGCTGGGCGAAATCGATGCGGCAGTTCGCCATGCGGTTCGAGGCCGACACCGCCCAGGCCGATCCCATGGCCCAGATGCTGGTCGCCGGCGGCGGTCGCGTCATGACCGCCGCCCTCGAACAGAACTGGAAGGACCACACCGTGCTGATGCTCGGCGGCCAGTACATGTACACGCCCGATCTCGCCCTGCGCGCCGGCATCAACTTCGCCGACAACCCGGTGCCCGACGGCACCCTCAATCCCCTCTTCCCCGCCACCGTGCGGCGCCACTACACCCTCGGCTTCGGCCTGCGCATCGATGCCGCCTCCAGCCTCGCCGCCTCGGTCGCCTACGCGCCGCGCGTCGGCGACACCAACGACAACACCGGCATCACCTCGACCCACCGCCAGACCACCCTGCGCGTGAACTACAACTTCAGCTACTGAAGCCCGCCCGCAAGGCGGAGGACGAACGGTGAGTCTGCCGAAGGCGGTGCAGCAATTCGCCAGAATCTGCGCGACCACGCTGATCACCTTGCTGGTCCTGGCGGCGGCATTCGTCCTGCTGATCGACGTGTTCCGCTGAAAGTCGGCGCTGACGGGACGGTGACGGGGCGTATCCCCGCCGCCGCGCTTTGGGGTTTAATAGCGCCCCGCTCCCCATCCAAGGACTCCCCATGGCCGGCGCCAGCCTGCTCGCCCTGCTTGACGACATCGCATCGATCCTCGACGACGTCGCGGCGATGACCAAGGTCGCCGCGAAGAAGACCGCCGGCGTGCTGGGCGATGATCTCGCCCTCAACGCCCAGCAGGTCAGCGGCGTGCATGCCGACCGCGAACTGCCCGTGGTCTGGGCGGTGGCCGTCGGCTCGCTGAAGAACAAGGCGATCCTGGTGCCGGCGGCCCTGGCGATCAGCGCGCTGGCGCCCTGGCTGGTGACCCCGCTCCTGATGCTCGGCGGCCTTTACCTGTGCTTCGAGGGCGTCGAGAAGCTCGCCGAGAAATTCCTGCCCGGCCACGGCGCGGACCACGGCGCCGGCGACCTGGCCGCCGATCTCGCCGACTTCGAGGCCCGCGAGGCGGAGAAGATCAAGGGCGCGGTGCGCACCGACTTCGTGCTTTCCGCCGAGATCATCGTCATCGCCCTGGGCACCGTCGCCGCCATGCCCTTCCTCAGCCAGGTGCTGGTCCTCACCGGCATCGGCCTGCTGATGACCGTCGGCGTGTATGGCCTCGTCGCCGCGATCGTCAAGCTCGACGACCTCGGCCTGCTGCTCGCCGCCCGCCCCAACGCGCTGGCCCAGCGGCTCGGCCGCCTGCTGCTGCTCGGCGCCCCCTGGCTCATGAAGGCGCTCGCCGTGGTCGGCACGGCGGCGATGTTCCTCGTCGGCGGCGGCATCCTCCTGCACGGCCTGCCACTGGGCCATATGATCGAGCACTGGGCGGACACGGCCGGCGCGACCGGCGTCCTGCTGCCGCCGCTGGCGGCGGTGGGCACCGGCCTCGTCGCCGGCACCCTGGCGCTGGCGGCCTTTACATTACTCATGGCCGCGCGCAAACGCCTCGGTAAGAAATAAGCCCATGCCCTTCATCAAGCTCGACAACGGCTGCCTCGCCTACGGCCACGTCGCCCTGCTCGACGCCGCCGAATTCCAGCTCGATCCCGGCGAGCGCGTCGCGCTGATCGGCCGCAACGGCACCGGCAAGTCCTCGCTGCTCGCCGCGCTGGCAGGCCGCGCCCATCTCGACGACGGCACGCTGTGGCTGCAGCCCGCCCTCAAGCTCGGCTACGTGCCCCAGGAACCGCCTTTCGATCCGGATCTCACGGTGTTCCAGGCCGTGGTCGCCGGCATGGGCGCCACGGCGCGGCTGCTCGCCGACTATCACGCGGTCTCGCACCGCATGGCGGAGGCGGATGCCGACCACGCCGCCCTGCTGACGCGCATGGAGGCCCTGCAGCACGAGATGGAGGCGCAGGGCGTCTGGGCCTACGAGGCGCGCGCCGAACAGGTGATCTCGCGCTTCGCCCTCGATGCCGACGCCAAGGTGGGCACGCTTTCGGGCGGCCAGAAGAAGCGCCTCGCGCTGGCCCAGGCACTGGCCGTGGCACCGGAAGTCTTGCTGCTCGACGAACCGACCAACCACCTGGATATCGCCGCCATCGAGTGGCTCGAAGATTTCCTGCTCGAAACCGGCGTGACCCTGCTGTTCATCACCCACGACCGGCGCTTCCTCGACCGGCTGGCGACGCGCATCGTCGAGCTGGATCGCGGCAAGCTGGCGAGCTATCCGGGCAGCTACGCCGCCTACCGGGAACGCAAGGAGCAGGAGCTGGCCGACGAGGCCAAGGAAAACGCGCGCTTCGACAAGCTCTTGAAGGAAGAAGAGGTCTGGATTCGCCAGGGCGTCGAGGCGCGGCGCACCCGCGCGGTGTTCCGCGTGCAGCGCCTCGACAAGCTGCGCGCCGAGCGCGCGGCGCGACGCGAGCGCATCGGTCAGGTGAAACTGCAACTCGACGCGGGCGAGAAGAGCGGCCAGCTCGTCGCCGAATTGCAGCACGTGAATAAATCCTTCGGCGAGAAGACGGTGGTGCGCGACTTTTCCTGCCGCATCCTGCGCGGCGACCGCATCGGCCTGATCGGCCCCAACGGCGCGGGCAAGACCACGCTGCTGCGCCTGATCCTCGGCGAGCTGGCGCCCGACGGCGGCACGGTGAAGCGCGGCACGAAAATGGAAGTCGCCTACTTCGACCAGTTCCGCGCCCAGCTCGATCCCGAGGCGACGCTGGCCGACATCATCTCGCCCGGCTCGGACTACGTGGAGATCGGCGGCACGAAGAAACACGTCGTCGGCTATCTCGGCGACTTCCTGTTCGCGCCGCAGCGCGCGCGCTCGCCGGTGAAGTCGCTCTCCGGCGGGGAGCGCAACCGCCTGCTGCTGGCGCGCCTGTTCGCGCGGCCGGCCAACGTGCTGGTGCTCGACGAGCCGACCAACGACCTCGACATCGACACCCTCGACCTGCTCGAAGACCTGCTGCAGGACTACGCGGGCACGGTCTTCCTCGTCAGTCACGACCGCGCCTTCCTCGACGCCATCGTCACCCAGACCTTCGCGGCGGAAGGCAACGGAACATGGCGCGAATACGCGGGCGGCTACAGCGACTGGGCAGACTACCAGGCCAGACGCCGCGAGGCCGAGCGCGCCGAGAAGCAGGCGGCGGCGCAAAAGTCGGCGCCGGCGGCACGGTGCGACACGAACACGAACGTCGCGGGACGACGCGACGATAAACCCAAACCCGCGAAGCTCTCCTGGAAGGAGCAGCGCGAGCTCGAAGCCCTGCCTGACAGGATCGCCGCCCTCGAAACCGAACAGAAGGCCCTGACCGCGCGTCTCGAAGATCCGGCGCTCTACGGCGATCCGCGGGAAGCCCAGACGGTCGCCGCGCGGCTGGCCGCCATCGAAGAGGAGCTGCTCGTCCTGCTGGAACGCTGGGAAACGCTGGAGGCGCGCTAGCCGTCCGTTCCTTGCCGGAACGGCAGGCGCAGGATGAAGCGCGCGCCGTCGGCCCCGTTCTCGGCCCAGATGTGGCCGCCAAGATGCTGCTCGACGACGGTGCGCGCCAGGTAGAGGCCGATGCCGCTGCCGCCGGGCTTGGTGGTGAAATGCAGATCGAAGATCCGCTCGATGGCGTCGGGAGGATCGATGCCGCCCGCGTTGTCGGACAGGCAGATCCAGGCCTCGCCTTCATCCCGGCCGATGCCGACGCGGATGCGGCCATGCCCCACCTTGCGTTCGACCATCGCATCCCTGGCATTGACGACCAGATTCACCATGACATGCAGGAACTCGTTCTCGCGGCCGTGGACGCACGCGTCGTCGCCGGTGACGGTCAACTCGATGCCGTGGGTCTTGAGGCTCGCGTCCATGAGGTCGGCGCACTTGCGGATCGTCGCCAGCAGGCTGAAATCGCTGGAGGTCGCGTTATGCGTGAAGAACAGGCGGAAATCGTCGATGGTGGTGGACATCAGCTCGATCATGCGCCGGGCGCGATCGAGATAATCGTCCAGCGCCGCCTGATCGAGCACGCCTTCGCGGCTGTCGAAGCGCAGGTTCTGCAGGATCAGGTTCAGTGAACCGAGCGGCTGGCGCCACTGGTGGGCGATGATGCCGATCATCTCGCCCATGGTCGCGAAATTGGCCTGGCGCAGCAGCTGGCGCTCGCGTTCCATGGCGCGCCGGGTCTCCTTCTCGATGCGCCGGGTCAGCAGCGTGTTGAGTTCCAGCAGGGTTTCCAGCGCGACCAGCTCGGAATCCGCCCCGCCGCCGGCGTCGCCGCGCGGGTTCACGCGCTTGCCCAGCGTGAAGAGATCAGCCGCCAGCATGCAACCCCCGTCCCGCCGCGGACATGTCGGCGGCGCGTCCCGCGCCGTAGGCCCAGCGCAGGTAGGCGAGGCGCAGCCGCACCAGGGCGGAAGAAGCCTCACGGTTGCCCCGCCGCGCCTGGGCATGCAGCACGTCCTCGGTCCGTTCGAGGGCCTGGGCCAGATCCTGGGGACGTGCATCCGGGGCCATGCCGAGCATTTCCTGGAGTGCGTTCTTCATGGCCGTCCCCTACGACGACCCGCCGGTCATGCCGAAACATTCGCAGCGGCCCTTCCAGCCATGCGCCAGGCAGGTGCATTGCCCGCAGAGGGGGCGCTCCGTGACGCGGCAAAGATGAAACAGCGCGCGCTTGAACTGGGGCAGGGCCGACTCGTCGCCGAGTCGATAACGACCGATGATCTCGGCGCCATGCATGACCGTGTAGGCCAGCTTGCGCACCGGCATCGACCAGCCCTGTTCGCCCAACAGCGCCCGGGAAGCCGTGGCTATGGTATCCAGATCGTGTGCCATTCCTGAGTCCTCCTTCGTCCCGATCAGTTGCGTATTCGCTTCTTTTTCAATCCCATGCTGCGGTATCGACTATCCACCTTGACGTCCGTCAATTCAATTCATCGAAAGGTATAAGGCTCCCTATTGCGGTCAGCGAAACTCGCCAGAAATCGATTACATCCAATTGTTTTAAAAAGAACATTTTTATTGACGCAACTTAGTCTCCGTTGCTCAGGAAGCTTCGAGAAACGGTCCGGAAGCATTTGACGACTTTGCATTTTTTCGGCCACAAAATAAATGGATTTATTTTTTTTATAATTGAAACGTGACAAAGTAATAAAAACTCGTATCGCCACCTACAAAAAAAATTGGCAAAGCGGTCATCGCAAAGCCGACCACTGAACCCGAACAGAGAATGAAGCCATGAACAGCCCCCTCCCCTCCGTCACGCCCTACGAACTGCTCGGCGGCGCAGCCGCCCTGCGCCGGCTGGTGCGGCGCTTCTACGAACTCATGGATACCCTGCCGGAAGCCTACGGCGTGCGCAAGATGCACCCGCGCGATCTGGCCGGCTCGGAGGAAAAGCTGTTCATGTTCCTCTCCGGCTGACTGGGCGGTCCGCAGCTCTTCGTCGAAAAATTCGGCCATCCGCGCCTGCGCGCGCGCCATATGCCCTTCAGCATCGGCGCGACGGAACGCGATCAGTGGATGCTTTGCATGCGCCAGGCGATGAGCGAGCAGATCGCGGACGCAGCCCTGCGCGACCAGCTCGACCGCAAGCTCGCCGATCTCGCGGACTTCATGCGCAATCGCGCCGAGATGCCGCCAGCGGCGGGCTAAACGGCAAAGTTGGCCGCGAGCCAGGCGTCCAGCTTGCTGTCGCTGAATTCGACGTGACGCTGGTACAGCATGTAGAGGAAGTCGATGTCGCGCAACAGGGCGCTGCCGATTTCGTCCGCCGCTTCGAGGCGGTCGAGCAGCAGCCCAAGCTCGGTCATCATCGCCAGGTGCTGGCTGCGGTGATGGTCGAACTCCCCATGACGGCCCACCTCCATGAGGGACTCCTCGTAGCCGAAGTGCATGCTCATATCGACGAGCAGGTCGCGCATGGCATCGACGATATCCGCCAGGGAAGCGCCGGAATGCACCTTGAGGGTGAAGCCCTCCAGCCGGGCGTCGATGCTCTCGTGCTGTTTCTGGATGCTCAGCCGCGGCGGCAGCGCGGTGACGGCGTTGTCTTTGGCTCCGGTCATGAGTCGGTCTTCTCCAGCAAGGTTGCGGCGCGTTCGACGATGCCGCCGCGCTTGAGCATTTCAAGCCGGCGCGGGCGCTCGATACGCACCAGGGTATCGAGATAACCGAGGTTCCGGTCGATCGATTCGATGTAATAGTTGCGGCGCGCGGCGCGCGTCGCGTCGAAATGCCGAAGCAGATGCGGCGCCAGGCCGCCGAGCTCGCCCGCCAGCCGCCGTTCCATCGACCGATGGAAGACCTGCGTTTTTTCCAGCAGGTCGTGCACGTCGGCGAAGAGTCCGATGCCGGCCTCGCGGAATTCGAAAAACAGCAGCAGCAGGCGTTCGAGATATTCCCGGTTCGCCATCTGGCCGACCAGGTCCGCCGTCGCGGTCACCTGGGCGGCGAGCCGTTGCGCCGGCGTGTCGAACTCGGGCAGCGCGGCATGCGGCCGGTGGTCGGTGGCGAGGATCACCTTGCCGGTGGCCGCCAGCAGTTCCGGCGGCAGCAGTCCGCCGAGGTGGCGTTCGGCGAACCGCACGCCGCGCGGCACATGGTCCTGGGTGAACTGGGCGCCGCTGCCCGTCGCCTCCTCCTCCCGCATGAGGTAACCGGCGTCGTGCAGCAGGGCGCCGACCAGGCAGGCGTCGATGGCCTGGCCATCGAGCGGCTGGCCGCCGAGATGCAGGCCGTGCAGCAGGCGCGCGCTGCACAGCACCACTTCGAGCATGTGCATCCGGTCGTGGTAGGGCGTGCGCAGGCTTTCGTAGCCGGCTAGCGTGCCGCGGCAGGCGTTCTCCAGGAGGGAGAAGGCGGCCTCGACATGGCCGGGGTCGTGGCGCGGATCGATCGCGGCGACGATGCGCCGCACCTCCGCCCGCACCTCGCCGAAGTCGCGGCAGTCGCCGATTTCGCGCGAGGGGCTGTCGATCATCTCAGCAGATCCGCGGCAGCTGCTCGCCGGTCAGCCAGTCGACGATGCGCCGGCCGCCCATGCAGGTGGTCATCTGGACGAAATGATGGTCGTCGGCGGTCACCGCGCCGATCCGCGCGGCGCCGGCGCCGCGCGGGTGGGCGCGCATCGCCGCGAGCAGGCGCTCGGCGTCTTCCGCCGCGACGATGGCGACCAGCTTGCCCTCGTTGGCGACATAGAGCGGATCGAGGCCGAGAAACTCGCAGGCCGCCGCCACCGGCGGATTGACCGGGATCGCCGCCTCGTCCAGCATCATGCCGACGCCGGACTGGCGCGCGATCTCGTTGAGCGTGGTCGCCAGGCCGCCGCGCGTCGGGTCGCGCAGGCAGCGCAACTCGGCTCCCGTCGCGAGCATCGCCGCCACCAGTTCGTGCAGGGCCGCCGTGTCGGAAACGATGGGCGATTCGAAGGAAAGGTTCTCGCGCTGACTCATGATCGCCATGCCGTGGTCGCCGATGCTGCCGGACAGCAGGATCGCGTCCCCCGGCCGCGCGCGCGCGCCGGAGAGCGCCACGCCCGCCGGCACCACGCCGTAGCCGGTGGTGGCGATGAAGACGCCGTCGCCCTTGCCCTGCTCCACCACCTTGGTGTCCCCCGCCACCACCGGCACGCCGGCGGCGCGCGCGGCCGCGGCGAGCGAGGCGACGATGCGCGCCAGGTCGGCGAGCGGAAAACCTTCCTCGATGACGAAGCCGGCCGTCAGCGCCAAGGGGCGCGCGCCCATCATCGCCACGTCGTTCACCGTGCCATGCACCGACAGGCAGCCGATGTCGCCGCCGGGGAAGAATAAAGGCGAGACGACATGGCAGTCGGTCGCCAGCACCAGGCGCCCGCCGTCGGCCGGAACGGCGGGCAGCACGGCGCCGTCGTCGCCCTGGCGCAGGAATTCGTTGTCGAGATGGCGCGCGAACAGCTCTTCCACCAGCTGCGCGGTGGCGCGGCCGCCGGCGCCATGGCTCATGTCGACACGGCCGTGCTTGAGATCGAGGGGACGGACGTAGGTTTCGCGCGACATGGTCAAACCCCGCCGTTACCGATCTTTGGGTAGGAAAGGGCGTCGCCGAGCGGGTTTCCGATATATTCCATGTCAAACACCTTGAGCGGTTTTCGTGACATATTCTAGCCTTGGCCATACGCGCCACACCTCGAAAAGTCACGCCGCCGCACGCAGAAATGGCCAAGAAAGACAGCGAAGCCCAGTTCATCGACGTAGACCGCCTGCGCATCGGCATGTATGTGCACCTCGACCTGGGGTGGATGCAGCATCCCTTCGCGCTCAACAGCTTCAAGATTTCCGGCCAGGGCCAGATCGACACGATCGTCGGCCTGGGCATCACCCGCATCCGCTGGTCGCCGGAGAAGAGCGATCCGGAACCCGAAGGCCAAGCCGGCGCATTGCCCGAAGGCGCAAAAGTCGGCGCTGGTGGCACGCTGCCCGGAGCCGCCGCGGTCGCAGGTGCCGCCGCCGGACCAACGGCGCCGGAGGAAGATGGCGCGGCGGACCGGCAAATCGAGGAAGCGCCGGTCGCGGAGGAAACCTCCGTCGCCGACCAGCACCGACAGCGGCGCAACCGCCTCTCCCTGCAATTCGAAAGCCTCGCCGCCTGCGAGCGCAATTTCGCCAGCGCCGGCCGCGCCTACCGCCAGGTCCTCGACAACGTGCGCGCCCAGCCCGAGGTGGCGCGCGGCCAGGTCGAGCGCACCATCGGCACCATGGTGGACAAGCTGTTCGAGCACGAGGAACTGGCGATCCGCCTGCTGTCGGAAAACGCCGGCGAGAAGTCCTCGCTGCACGCGATCAACGTCACGGTGATCTCCCTGCTGCTCGGCAAGGCCATGGGACTCGGCGCCGAGGAACTGCGCGACCTGGGCAGCGGTGCCCTGCTGCACGACGTCGGCAAGATCGCCCTGCCCGAGCGCCTGCGCTGGAAGGACGAGCAGTTCAACAACGCCGAGCGCCGCCTGTTCGAGGAGCACGTCGCGCACGGCGCCGCCATCGCCCAGTCGATGCGCCTGCCGGCGCCGGTGCAGGACATCGTCGCCCAGCACCACGAACTCGCCGACGGCCGCGGCTATCCGCGCAAGCTGGCCGGCGAGGCCATCGCGCCGCTGGCGCGCATCGTCGCCCTGGTCAACCACTACGACAACCTCTGCAACCCGGGCAACCCAACCCAGGCGATCACGCCCCACGAGGCGCTCTCGCAGATCTTCGCGCAGATGAAGCGCCAGTTCGACGCGGCGGTGCTGACCCTGTTCATCCGCATGATGGGCGTCTATCCGCCCGGCTCGGTGGTCGAGCTCACCGACGGCCGTCATGCCCTGGTCGTCTCGGTCAACTCCTCGCGCCCGCTCAAGCCGCAGATCGTCATCTACGAACCGCGCGTGCCGCGCGAGGAAGCACTCGTCGAGGATCTCGAACACATGCCCGACATCGGCATCCGCCGCAGCCTCAAGCCGCTGCAGCTGCCCAAGGCCGCCTTCGACTACCTGTCGCCGCGCCTGCGCGTCTGCTACTTCTTCGAACGCGCGCGCAGCGCCCTGGATAGCGAGGGCGAGACATGAGCATCGCGCCCTGGCAACCGCTGATCGAGGGCATGCTTGAGGCGGTGTGGATCGTCGATGCCCTCGAATTGCGCATCCTCGCCGCCAACCAGGTCGCCGGCCAGCTGCTCGGCATCCAGGCCGCGCAGCTGGTCGGCGCGCCGGTGGTGGACCTCGCGGCGACGCCGCAGGATGTCTGCTTCTGGGAGGACGTCGCCGCCGGCCTGTCCGACCGCATTCTCTCGGAAACCCTGCTGCTGCGCGCCGACGGCTCGACCGTGCCGGTGGAACGCCGCGTCAGCCGCGTTGTCCTCGCCGACGCCTCCAGCGTCTATGTGGTCGGCATCCGCGACCTCTCGGCGCAACGCCATGCCGAGAGCGAGCTGGAACAACTCGTCGCCGAGCTGCGCGCCACCCTCGAATCCACCGCCGACGGCATGCTGGTGGCCGACCTCGACGGCGCGATCCGCGGCTACAACCACCGCTTCGCCGAGCTCTGGGGCCTGCCGCAGGAGCTGATGACCGAGCGCGACGACGCCGCCGTCTATGCCTGGATGGCGCAGCACGTCACCGACCCGGAACAGTACGCCGCGCGCCTGGCCGCCATCGCCCATGCGCCGCTGCTGGAAGCCGAGGACGTGCTGGTGCTGCGCTCCGGCACGGTGCTGGAGCGCGTCACCCTGCCGCAGTACGCGCGCGGCCGGCCGATCGGCCGCGTCTACTCCTTCCGCGACATCACGCGCCGCCTCGCCGACGAGGCGCGCCTGCAGCTCGCCGCCAAGGTGTTCGAGGCCAGCCTCGACGCGATCTTCGTCACCGATCCGGAGCTGCGGCTGATCGCCGCCAACCCGAGCTGCGAGCGCCTGACCGGCTTTTCCCGCGCCGAGCTGATCGGCAAGCCGATCCACGACATCGTCACCGGCAGCATCACCCACGACCACTTCGCCGAGCAGGTGCAAACCCGCCTCGACGAGGACGGTTTCTGGGAAGGCGAGGCCTGGCACCTCAACCGCGAAGGCCAGACCCTGCCCTGCCTCGCCGCCGTGGTGCGCGTCTGCGACGAGGCCGGCACGCTGTTGCACTGCATCGGCTTCTTCAAGGACCTGAGCGAGACCATCAACGCCAGGAAGCGCATCGAGGAGCTCGCCTACACCGACGCGCTGACCGGCCTGCCGAACCGGCTGATGCTGGCGGAGCGCATGGAGTTCGCCATCGGCCTGGCCGAGCGCGACCACAGCAGCTTCGCCCTGCTGTTCATCGACCTCGACCGCTTCAAGCACATCAACGACTCCCTCGGCCACCTGTTCGGCGACCGGGTGCTGATCGAGGTCGCCGAGCGCATCAAGGACTGCCTGCGCCAGGTGGATATCGCCGCCCGCCTCGGCGGCGACGAATTCCTCGTCCAGCTGCACAAGACCGACATGCGCGGCGCGGAAATCATCGCGCGGCGCATCCTCGACCGGCTCTCGCAGCCGTTCAAGCTGGACGAACTGTCGTTCACCGTCACCTGCAGCATCGGCATCGCGCTGTTCCCCGAGGACGGCCGCACGATGGACGACCTGATCAAGAACGCCGACTCGGCGATGTACCACGTCAAGGAGCGCGGCCGCGCCGGCTTCCGCTTCTACCAGCGCCAGATGAACGTCGGCCTGCTCTCGCGCATGAAGCTCGACCACGCGATGCGCCAGGCCCTCGCCGGCGCCGACGGCCGCTGCTTCCGCCTGCACTACCAGCCGCAGGTCGGCTTCCACGACGACGCCATCTTCGGCGCCGAGGCGCTGCTGCGCTGGCGCGACCCGGAACTCGGCGAGATCCCGCCCGCCCAGTTCATCCCGGTCGCCGAGGAATCCGGCCTGATCGTCGGCATCGGCAACTGGGTGCTGCGCGAGGCGGCGCGCCAGGCCGCCGCCTGGAATGCCAAGGGCCTCGCCCTGGTCATGGCCGTCAACGTCTCGGCGCTGCAGTTCCAGCAGGCCGATTTCGTGGACGGCGTCGCGCGCGCGCTCAAGGAGAACGGCCTGCCGCCGCACCAGCTGGAACTGGAACTCACCGAGTCGATCCTGATCCACGACGTGGACGAGACCATGAAGCGCCTCGAAGCCCTCGCCGCGCTCGGCGTGCGCCTCGCCATCGACGACTTCGGCACCGGCTATTCGAGCCTCTCCTACCTCAAGCGCTTCCCGATCCACAAGCTCAAGATCGATCGTTCCTTCGTGAACGACCTGCCGGACGACGACAGCGACGCCGCCATCGTCAACGCCATCATCCACATGGCCGGGGCATTGCGCCTGCGCGTGATCGCCGAGGGCGTCGAGACGGCGATGCAGCGCGACTTCCTCGTCGCCGCAGGCTGCGACGATTACCAGGGCTATCTCTGTTCCCCGGCGGTGGATGCCGCCTCCTTCGAGGAACTGGCGCGGCAAGTCGGCCTGGCCGCCACGCCGGCCGGCGGCGTGCCGCCGGTCCAGCGGCAGCTGCCGCTCCCCTGAAGCGGCGGTGCTCAGGCGGCGTCGGCCGCCGCCACCGCCGCGCCCATCTCGGCGAACAGCGCGAGGGTCTTCTCGGCTTCCGCCGCGTCGAGCTTGTTGAGGGCGAAGCCGACATGGACGATGACGTAGTCGCCCACGGCGACATCCTCGACGAGGGCGAGGGAAATCTCCTTGCGCACGCCGTTGAGGTCGACGACGGCCATCTCGCCGTCGGTGATCGCGACGACGCGGGCGGGTATGGCGAGGCACATATCAGTTCTCCATCAGTTTGCGGGCGATCCAGGCCTGGCCGAGGGACAGGCCGCCGTCGTTGGGCGGCAGCGCGCGCGCCGTAACGAATTCCAGCCCCCGCCGCGCCAGGTTTTCCCGCAGGGCGGCGGTGAGCATGCGATTCAGGAAGCAGCCGCCGGCGCCGACGACCTTGGCGAGGCCCTGCTGCCGCGCGGCGGCCGCGACCCAGTCGGCCAGCGCCGCCGCGAACGTGGCGTGGAACAGCGCCGCGCCGAATGTTGGCGCGGCGGCGGGCAGCGCGGCCAGTTCCGCGAGCAGCGGCCGCGGGTCGAGCACGCCGGCCGCGTCGATGGTCCAGCCGCCGGCCAGGGGCGCGACCGCGCCGTGGCGGGCCGCGAGGCCTTCGAGCTCCATCGCCGCCTGCCCCTCATAGGCGCAGCGGCGGCGCGCGCCGAGCAGCCCGGCGGCCGCGTCGAACAGGCGGCCGGCGCTGGAGGTCGGCGGACAGTTGAGCCCGCGCGCGAGCATCCGGGCGACCGTGGCGGACGCGGCCTCATCCGGGAAGCGGCGCGGGATCGCGTCGCCGCGCCCGAGCTCATGCAGCGCCGACGCGGCCATGCGCCAGGGCTCGCGCGCGGCGGCGTCGCCGCCCGGCAGCGGGAGCGGCCGCAGATGGCCGAGCCGCTCGCTGGCGGCGCCGTCCACGCGCAGCAGTTCGCCGCCCCAGGCGCCGCCGTCCGTGCCGAGGCCGACGCCGTCGAGGGCGAGCCCGAGCACCGGCGTCTCGATGCCGTGCTCGGCGCAGACGGCGGCGACGTGGGCATGGTGATGCTGCACCGCCAGCGCCGGAATGCCGCGTTCCGCCGCGAAATCGACGGCGAGGCGCGTCGAATGGAAGTCGGGATGCAGGTCGCAGACCACGGCCACCGGCGCGACGTCGAGAATGCCGAGCAGATGCACCACGGTCTCCTCCAGGAAGCCGTAGGCGGCGGCGTTGTCGAGGTCGCCGACATGCTGGGAGACGAAGGCCTCGGCGCCGCGCGTGACGCAGATGGTGTTCTTGAACCAGCCGCCCATGGCCAGCAGCGGCGGGCCGGCGCGCGCCAGCCGGAGCGCGCGCGGCACGTAGCCCCGGGCGCGGCGCACGAAGGCCGGCGCGCCGTCCGCGCCGGCGCGCGCCACGCTGTCGTCGCAGCGCACGACGATGTCGCGGTCGTGCATCAGATAGGCGTCGGCGATGCCGGCGAGCCGGGCCAACGCCTCGGTATTGCCGGTCACCAGCGGCTCGCCGTGGGGGTTGGCGCTGGTCATCACCAGCGCGAGGGGCTGCGGCGCCGCGAGCCAGTTCGTTCCGGCCGGCCGGCCGGCGGCCTCGTGGAACAGCAGGTACTGGAGCGGCGTGGCCGGCAGCATCAGACCGACTTCCGCCAGCCCCGGCGCGACGCCCGGCAGCAGCGCGTCCGTGTCCGCCCGCTTCGGCAGCAGCACGATCGGCCGCTCGGCGCTGGCGAGCAATTGCGCCTCCGCCGTGCCCACCGCCGCAAAACTCGGCGCTGACGGCACGGTGGCGAGCATCACGGCGAAGGGCTTTTCCTCGCGCTGCTTGCGCTGGCGCAGGGCGGCGACCGCCGCGGCGTTGGTCGCGTCGCAGGCGAGGTGGAAGCCGCCGAGGCCCTTGACGGCGACGATGCGACCGGCGCGCAGCAGGTCGAGGCTGACGGCAAGGGGATCGCCGGCGAGCGGTCCGCCCGCCGCGTCGAGCAGCTGCGGCTGTGGCCCGCAATCCGGGCAGCAGGTGGTCTCGGCATGGAAGCGACGGTCGGCGGGATCGGCGTATTCGCGCGCGCAGGCCGGGCAGAGCGGAAACGGAGCCAGGCTGGTCTGCGGCCGGTCGTAGGGCAGCCGGTGCGTCACCGTGTAGCGCGGGCCGCAGTGGGTGCAGGTGATGAAGGCATGGCGCCAGCGCCGGCCTGCCGGATCGAACAGCTCGGCGAGGCAGGCGGGACAGGGCGCGGTGTCGTGGCCGATGGCGGTCCGCACCGCGCCGCCGGCGACGCTATCGATGATGACGAAATCCGCGGCAGCAGATTCGGCCTGAAGTTCTTCGACCTGAAGGGCGTCGATGCGCGCCAGTGGCGGCGCCTCGGCGCGCAGCCGCCGTTCCAGGCTCAGCAGCGCATGCGCCGGCCCTTCGGCATGGATCTCGACGCCGGCGGCGTCGTTGCGCACCCAGCCGGTGAGCTGGAGTTCATGAGCGAGCCGCCAGACGAAGGGCCGGAAGCCGACCCCCTGGACGATGCCCGCGACGCGGATGCGGCGGACCTCAGCCACGGGAGGCGAGCTGCGCCTCCAGTTCGGCGATGCGCTTCTTCAGGGCGGCGACGGTGTCCTGGCGGTGCTGCCGGGCCTGCGCCGCACCCTTCTCGATCCAGGCCAGCCAGGCGGACATGCCCTCGCCCGACGTGGCCGAGACGCGCAGCACCTCGATCCGCGGATTGACGCGGCGCGCATGGGCGATCGCCTGCTCGACGTCGAACCGCAGGTGGGGCAGCAGGTCGCACTTGTTGACGAGCATCAGCCGCGCGGCGCGGAACATGTCGGGATACTTGAGCGGCTTGTCCTCGCCCTCGGTGACCGAGAGGATCACCACCTTGCCGGCCTCGCCGAGGTCGAAGGCGGCCGGGCAGACGAGATTGCCGACGTTCTCGATCATCAGCACGGTCTGCTCGGCCAGCGGCAGCTTTTCCAGGGCGTGGCCGACCATGTGGGCGTCGAGGTGGCAGCCCTTGCCGGTGTTGATCTGGATCGCCGGCGCGCCGGTGGCCTGGATGCGCTCGGCGTCGTGGCTGGTCTGCTGGTCGCCCTCGATCACCGCGACATCGAGCTTGCCCTTGAGGGCCTCGATGGTCTTCACCAGCAGCGTGGTCTTGCCCGAGCCGGGGCTGGAGACGAGGTTGAGCGCGAAGATGCCGCGCTCGGCGAGCCAGGCGCGGTTCCGCGCGGCGTAGGCGTTGTTCTTCGCCAGGATGTCCTGTTCGAGCCTGACGAGCCGGCCGCTTTCGCGCGCATGGTCGTGCGCGTGGGTGTGCGCATGGGTGTAGCCGTGATGCTCCTGGCCCGGATGGTGGTGGGTGTGGTCGTGGGCGTCGCCGTGGCCATGGGCATGGGTGTGATCGTGCGCGTGGCTGTGCGTCGTGCCGTCCGCATGGGTATGGGTGTGTTCGTGGGCGTGCAGGGCTTCGCCCGCCACCGTGGTTTCGCCTGCTCCGCAACCGCAAGTCGTGCACATGTTTTCTACTCCACTTCCAGGTCGATGACGCGCATCGCGGTGCCATCGAGGACTTCGACAGGATAGGCGCCGCAATGGGCGCAGGGATCGAACACCGCCGCCAGCGGCCCTTCGCGGCCGCAGTCCAGGCAGCGGCCGCGGCCGGGCGTCGCCACCACGTCGAGGCGCGCGCCGGCGCAGACGCCGTCCTTCATGGCCAGCTCGAAGCAGAACTCGAAGGCCTCGCGTTCGACGCCGGACAGTTGGCCGATCTCGACGCGCACCCCGCGCACCCGGGCAAAGCCCTCGCGCGCGGCGGCCTCCTCGATCAGTTCGCGCACGCTCTCGACGAGCGACATTTCATGCATGAATGGATTCTAACCGCCCAATGTCAAAAACTTGCGGCGCAGGGGCCGGGCCGGCGCCGCCGCATCCGCCCCGGGACGGAGCGGCGCCATGCGCAACGCCAGCAGGCTGGCGCGCGCCGTCATCAGCGCGGTCTCCTGGTCGGCGAACTGGCTCATCTCGTGGAACAGCGGGCAGACGAGGTAGTCGCCGAGGCCATCCTCGCGGTTGCCGAGGAAGGCGAAGCTGCCGGCCGGATACGCGCGGAAGGCGCGCTCGTGGGGAGCCGGCACGGGCCAGTCCGCCGCCGCGGGCAGCAGCAGCAGGCCCATGCTCCAGGGCGTCAGCAGCACGCCGAGCCACTCGGCATGGGGCGTCTCCTGGCGCGCGAAGTCGACGGCCGCGACGCGCAGGGCCGGGTTGAGCATCGGCATGCCGGCCATGCGTTCCGCCTGGATGCGCCCGAACACCGCGACGAGAAGCCGGCTCGGATCGTCCGCGTGGAACCTCATCACCGTCCCGCCAGCACCGAGTTTTCAGGCCCGGCCGCGCGGCGTCGGCGCGAGGCCGCGCGCCGTCAGCTCCGCGACGGCCCGGGCCACCAGCACGGGAACCAGGGCAGCGACCGTCGGCGTCAATTCGGTGGACAGCTCCATCGACACCGGCTGCACGCCGAGGATCACGGTTTCCTTCGGCTCGGCGCGCAGGAATTCGAGGGAGGCAAGCACGTCCGAAAGGCCGATGCCGTGCGGCGAGAGGTTGCGGCGGAAGAACACCGGCACCTCGTCGCCTTCAAGCTTGACCAGCGTGCCGGGCGGCTGGCCGGCGGCGATCGCGTCGATGACGAGCAGGAAATCCAGATGGGAAAGATCGTCCAGCATCTCCATGCTCGCGGTGCCGGCGTCGATCGCGACCACGCCTTCCGGCAGCGCGTAGTCGCGTTCCAGCGCCTCGACCACGCGCACCCCCACCCCCTCGTCGGCGAGGATCAGGTTGCCGACGCCCAGCACCACGGCGCGCATGCGCTCAGACCACCTTGACCGACACGCTCGTGTCGTTTTCCTTGTCGGTCAGGTGGATCGCGCAGGCGATGCACGGATCGAAGGAATGCACGGTGCGCAGCACTTCGAGCGGCTTCTCCGGATCGGCGATCGGGTTGTCGAGCAGGGAAGCCTCGTAGGGACCGGGCTCGTCCTTCTCGTTGCGCGGGCAGGCGTTCCAGGTCGAGGGCACGACGCACTGGTAGTTCTTGATCTTGCCGTTGTCGATCACCACCCAGTGGGAGAGCGCGCCGCGCGGCGCCTCGTGGAAGCCGACGCCCATCACCTCGCCCTTCGGGAAGGTCGGCGCGTTGAAGGTCTTGGTGTCGCCCTTGGCGATGTTGCCGACCAGCGCCGACCACTGGTCGGTCAGCATGTCCACCATCACGGCGCAGCGCACCGCGCGCGCGGCGTGGCGGCCGATGGTCGAGTGCAGCGCGTCGATGCCGACCTTGGTCTTGGCCAGCGTGGACACCAGGTCGAGCGCGGCGGTCGCGTACTTCCTGGTCGGCTCGTGGCCGGCGGCGAACATGCACAGCACGTTGGCGAGCGGCCCGACCTGCGCCGGCTTGCCGTGGAAGGTCGGCGACTTGAGCCAGGAATACTTGCCGGCGTCCTGGAAGTCGGTGTAGTTCGGCTTGGTCTCGCCCTGGTAGGGGTGCAGCGGTTTCTGGTTGCTGTAGTCGTACCAGGAGTGCTTGACCGATTCCTCGACGCCCTTGCCCCAGAAGTCGTCCTCGAACGACTTGATCGGCTTGAACTTGCTCACGTCGCCGCCCTCGATGTAGCCGCCCGGCATGAGGAACTGCGTGCCCTTGGTGTCGAGCGGCAGGTCGGGCACCGACAGGTAGTTGGTGACGCCGGCGCCGTATTTCGTCCAGTCGGCATAGAAGGCGCCAACCGCCGCGACGTCCACGAGATAGACGTTCTTGACGAAGTCGGACAGTTCGTCGATCCAGCCCTTGATCGCCATCAGGCGCTCGACCGTCAGCACCGACTGCGAATCGGTGGCGATCGGGTTGGCGACGCCGCCGACGGCGAGGTTCTGGATGTGCGGCGTCTTCGAGCCGAGGATCGAGACGATCTTGTTGGCCTTGCGCTGCACTTCCAGCGCCTGCAGGTAGTGGGCGACGGCGAGCAGGTTCACCTCCGGCGGCAGCTTCATCGCCGGGTGGCCCCAGTAGCCGTTGGTGAAGATGCCGAGCTGGCCGCCGCCGACGAAGCCCTTCAGGCGCTCGTGGGTCTTGCGCATCTCGTGCTTGTTGTTGAGGCTCCAGCTCGACAGGCCCTCGGCCAGGGAGGCGGTCTTGTCCGGATCCGCCTTGAGCGCGGAGGTGACATCCACCCAGTCGAGCGCCGAGAGATGATAGAAATGCACGATATGGTCATGCACCGCGTGGGCGAGCGTGATCAGGTTGCGGATGTACTGCGCGTTGAGCGGCACTTCGAGCTTGAGCGCGTTCTCGACGGCGCGCACCGAGGCGATCGCATGCACGGTGGTGCACACGCCGCAGATGCGCTGGGTGATCGCCCAGGCGTCGCGTGGATCGCGGCCGAGCAGGATCAGTTCGACGCCTCGCCACATCTGGCCGGAGGACCAGGCCTTTTTCACCCTGCCGCCATCGACGTCGCAGTCGATGCGCAGGTGGCCCTCGATACGGGTGATCGGATCGATGGTGATGCGTTTGGACATTTTTGTTTCCTCCGGTCAGGCTTCGCGCGGCAGAACCGGGAAGCGGCGAGTGATGACGATGTAGCCGAGCACTTCGAGGGCGAACATGCCGACGGTGACGAGCAGTTC
>JANJVS010000063.1 GCA_024709955.1 Rhodocyclaceae bacterium | reverse complement strand
CGCTGCGGCACGACCACGCCGACCGATTGGTGTGCGACCATTTTGGTCATCTGGAAAAACAAAAAACCCAGCCGGCTAGAAACGCGGACTGGGTGCCCTCGCTTTAGCCGTATTTGTTGAGCGCCCGCAAGCTGTTGATGTTGGACAAGTGCATGCCGCAGCGCGCGGCGATCTGCTGACGGCTCGGCCATACGACGTTGGTGTTCTTCCCGCGGAAAGAGAACAATGCACCGAGCACTCGCAGTTGCTCGAGAGTCAGGCGCTTGTCCATGAATGCCTCAATCGGCATGTAGGCGAAGATCGGCACAGGTTCAGTCATGGCCTCAAGCTGCCTGCAAGAACTTCGCGGCCATCCTCGAAAAATAGGCTGCATGCGCTTGGCTAGAAGCTGATCGCGCAAAATCGAGCATCATGGCCGCACGGGTTAAAGCTTGATCGGTCGCGCCCCTTGATGTAGTCTTTGCCTCGATCTTCGCCAGATCATTTTGATTTGAAGCCTCGAACCGCGCCAACGGTCTCGGGGCTTCGCCGCTTTCAGGAGGCGGCAGTCCCGTTGTGCGGCAGCTCATCACCGAGTTCCTGCGCGACGTTCCGCCGACGCCTTCGCCGCCTTGAAAACAGACTGACGTTTGCCGGCAGCCTTCCCTGCGCGAAATTCCTCGACCTTGCGCTCGAGGTAAGCGACAACCTCATCTTCGACCCAAAGGGTTTTGCCGCCAATCTTGACCGGCTTCGGAAAATCGCCACCATCCTCGCCGGCTTTTTTCCACGTGAGCGAAATCGAGTCGCCAGTGATGGCACTGACGCCGCGAACATCGATCATCTTCATCTTTTGCCCCCATATTCTGCGTCCGGTGCGGCCTTGCCGCGTTGATTACCGTCGCAAAATTTGATGGGGCGAAAATTAGCTGTTGCCGTTTGCTGCTTGTGGGCATCAAAACAGCGTTTATTTGAAACCGTCTAGGTCTTTACTGAGCCTCAGCCGTTTCCCCTCGATCATTCTCTCGACATCAGTCCATCCGTCGCGCTTGTATTCACGCGCCATCGTGCTTACGTACCCTTGATCACGATCAGGTACCGGCCCTCCGTAGCAAGCCTCAGCCGCAGTTTCGATGGATGCTTCTGGATGCTCGGCCCGAAATTGAGACATCCTGAACAGATACTCTTCTTTGATTCTCCGGTCGTTGCGTTGCTGAGCAGGATTTCCGACTCGCTGTTTGCTCTTCATTCTGAATGCTTCGTCTAGCGAAAGTCTTCCATTGGCTTCAAGATACTTAGCGAAGCAGTTACAAACGAAGATCAATATATTCGGACTAGGGACTACGCCATTGGTGACTGCGATGCGAAACTGCTCGATGGATTCGATCGGATCTAGTCTGGTATCCAGATCTTCCCGTGAGTCATTGCTCGCGGTTGCCCCGATTCGATTGCTTCTGAAAAGATAATCATTGTCAGTGGCCAAGAGTGTGTGCGCATCTTGCAGCCATCGGTAAGGTTGTGACTTCTTGGGATCGTTCATTCCGCACTCCTTCCGTGCGCCCTTCCCTAGTTGCCCCCCCGGGCGGTGAAGGATTTACTTTTCGCTTGTGCCGGCTCGGGGTAGCTTGACGGGTCATGCTGCCGTCAGTTCCTCGGGCTTGATCTTCGCCAGACGCTTGATCGTGTCCGGATAACTGGCGACGAGGTTCAGCAGCACCTCGGCCGGTCCGGTCGGCTTCGCCCGGCCTTGTTCCCAGTTTTCCAGGGTGCGTTTGGATACGCCGAGCGCGGCCGCGAATTCGGCCTGGGACAGTCCAGCATGCGAACGCGCCGACAGCACCGCCCAGCGGGCCCCGGTCACTACCTCGTCCTTTGCCACCTTGCCGTTCGGCAATTCGATCCGGCGCCGCACGGAACCGTCCGGCCTAGTCTCGATGGTCGTCCGCCGTCCATGCCGGCCGGCGCGCAGCTCGCGGGCCGCTTGCAGCAGTTCGGCGCCAATGTCGCGCTCGGCGTCGCGCGCCAGCAATTCCTTGTCAGTCATCTTCGCCATGCTCCAGGGCCTCCTTGATCGCCTTGAGCAGGGAACCAGGTATCGAGTCCTGCGCGCTCTTGGCGTAGATCGTCAGCATCAGCATCCGGCCTTCCCTGGTGCGCACGTAGTAGCAAACGCGCACGCCCCCGGACTTGCCGGCGCCCGGTCGAGCCCATCGCAGTTTCCGCACACCACCGGAACCCCTCACGACGTCGCCGGCATCCGGGTGTTCGCAGAGGTACCCCTGCAGTGCCGCGTACTCGTCGTCGGCCAAGTAGTCGCCGACGTATTTCGAGAAGAGCGCGGATTCGATGAACTCGAATTTCATGGCAACATTATACGCATGGCGCGTATATATTCAAGGAAGGAAAACCCCGGCCGTAGCCGGGAAGAATTGGGGGTCTTGTGCCTAGCCACGATTATTGCTGTGGCGACCACGCTTGCGTTCGAAGATGCCGCATGCGGCCTTGAAGGTTTGAAACATGGCGTCCTTCTTCGCGGCAAAGTAGCGGTCGCATTGGGCGTGCCATTCCGCTTGGCCCTGGGCGGTAGCGCGGTGGATAGCGTCGGCCAGTTCCTTGGCCTTACGCTTGACTTTACGGGTCTCAAAAGATTCGGCCGCCAGTGGATCGATGCGGAACGACCACCAATCGACGTCGAGAAACTGCCGGCGCGGCCCCTTGTGGCCCTCGGGGCGCTCGCGGCGCAGCCTGTAGTGAAGGCGGCCGTCTTCCCAATGCAGGTCGGCGAAGCCTTCGGGCCAGTCAGTGCCGGCGGGAATGGTGCCCTCAGCTTCGAGGGCGGCGCGGGTGCCCTGGTATTCGAGTAGTCCCTCGAAGGGCATGTAGACAACAACTTCGTTGGATGGGTCGAGACCGAGGAAGGCCGAGAAGTAAACGGGTGCAGCGATGGTATTGCTGGTGGCGTCGCTCATGCTGCGCCCTCCTGTTCGCTCCGCACAATCCCGGCTGCTTTCAGCTTTTCGAGCATCTTCTCCTGCTCGCAACCGGCAAAGTTGCCAATGTCGAATGCGAGGTACGCGCCGGCATCGGCAAGAGCCTTGATCCTGTAGGCTTTGCGATCATCAAGAGCATCGTTGCTGATCGTCTTAAAAATCTCATGGAGCTGGCACAACGTCTCGGCGGTACTGTTGATCGTGGCGATTACGTCCTCAGGGTGTACGCCGAAGGCATCATTGCACGCGGCGATAAAAGTCTGCGCTGACGAGACGGCAACGACAGCCTTGGGTTTGGCGCGGGCGGTCATGCTGTGGCTGTCGACCGCACTCATGCCTGGGGCGGCGCTGGCTGTCGGTGTTGGATGCAACCTGAATTGCTCCCCGTCGAGCATCCGCCCAAGGACGTACAGAAGGGATCGAAGGTGGCCGAGCGTGCTGCGGTCCTGGCAGTAGCGCGAAATCACCTCGACAATCTCGCGTTTGACGTGGCGCGGGTCCGCGTTGTCCTGCATCGCGTAGGTCAGGGTGTCGGCAAGGGTGTGGGCATCGCCGATCGGGTCGATGCTGGCTGCAGTGGTGGCGCCTTGGGCGCCGGTAGTACGTTTGGACATGGTGGTTTCCTCAAGTTCAGTTGAACCATGCCGGTAGTAGCGGCATGGGCGGCCGGGCGGTCAACTACGCCTTGAGGGGCGCGGCAGATATTCCCCCGAAGGGTCTTGTATTACCTGCTCTCGGCCCGGCCAGAAAACAACAACGCCAGCGCGAAGGCTGGCGACGGTCCCCGCGTGTCTATCGGGTGCGGGATCCGCCTCAAGTTCAGTGCTGCGAATACTGAACTGGGCCAATGCGGATGTCAAGTGCCAGGTTTGCCCTTGCGTTTCGATGTGAAACTGCTATCCATTGCCGCCTGCATTTCGCTCGGATACCACTGATATCGCTGCTTTGGCCCGGTGTCATTGCGGACGGCTCACCGGCATTAGGAGCCGCACCGGCAAGCGGGTTAGCCCCGGAGGCAACGGCGGGAACGGACGCCACGCCCCAAAGCAGATTGCCTTTGCTCCCCCGATGGGATCGCGGCCTTCTCTCCAGTCTTAGTCAGAGAAGGATCGGCAAACGGGATCGACGAACTGGCGTCGGTGGAAGGCTGGGCCCGGCCTTCCAATGACTTCACAGCAAACTTTGTAAGAGAGATACGTGCGGGCGCGCGAGGGTCAGGCTTGTGCCACGCGCGCCTTGGCGCCGTTTGATGCCTTCGGGAAGGGTGTCGGCTCCACGTTCTGGTGATTGCTAACCCATTTATCAGCTTCCGGCAGACTGATCCATAAGGTTCGTGGCCCGGTGCGCTTGTAGTGCTTACCGGCTGCCCAGATCCCGCCGCGGATGCGGGACTCGACCGCTTCCATGGGGTCGCCAGTGATCTCGCAGTAACGGTGCGCGCGAACCCATTCGGTTAGATAGCAAACATCTTTCATGTGCAGCCTTTCTCGATGTCAGGCAACGGCATTGTGAATCGGCACAACCTTGCCCGTCTCTCCCTTATCCAACCTCACCAGCAGATCGGCCCAGGCATTCAGGGCAAGCCGGCGTTCGCTCAAGTAGTCGTGGGTGTCGTAGGTGTCGTTGATGCCTGGCAGCTTGTGGTTCAGGCAGCGCTCGGCGACATGCGGAGCAACCCCCAGGCGCGCGAGATGAGTCCGTGCCGTGCGCCGCAAATCATGGAGGGTGAAATGCTCCAGGCCGTGCTTGGCCTCGCCCATGGCCCAGTTCAGGGTTGCCGGCGACATCGTCGGCTTACCCATGCGGCGCCGCGCCGGGAACACATATTCGCTGGCAACGGACGTTCTCTTGATCTCCTGCAGCCACTCGACGGCAACAACTGGCAACGGGATGGTGAAGTCCCGGTTGGCCATGTCCTTGCCGGTCTTGACGCGGGAAGCCGGCAGCCGCCAGACGGGATGCTCGTCTTCAAGGTCGAATTCGCTCCAGGGCGCCTCGATCAGCTCCCCCAGGCGAACCGCAGTCACCAGCAGCAGTTTGACGGCAAGGTAGTAGGTGTTGAAGACGGGCCCGGCCTCCCTGAGTGCCTTCATCAACAGGATCAGTTCGTCTTCGGATAGCGCCCGGTTCCTGGCCCTTTCCTCGCCCCCGGCATCGACCCGTCGGAAAGCCGCCGCGGGGTTCTGCTCGATCCAATGGCGCCGGATGGCGTAATCGAAAACCGCCTTGGTCGTCGTCAGCACGCGGTTTGCCATGATGAGTGCGCCACGATCAACGATCCCCCGGATCATGGCGTCGACGTCGATCGGCTTCACCTCGGCGATTCGAAGGCGGCCGAGCTTCGGAATCACGTCGTTGTCTAGCATGCCCTTGATGATGTCGGGACGCTTCACCCGCCCGAGCACCGTGCGCTCGTAGTATTCGTCGCACAACTGCTTGACGGTGCCGGCCGCGGCCAAGGCGATTCTCTGCTCCTGCTTTTCCCTGGCCACGTCGATTCCCTGAGCCACCTTTGTCCGGGCTTCGTTGGCAAGCTCCCGGGCTTTCTTGAGCGTGATCGTTGGGTAGTTGCCGATGGTCAGTTCCCGCTGCTTACCGCCGAGGCGATAGCGGAAGACCCAGGACGCAGTTCCTTTCGCCGAGAGCGTAAAGGTCAGGCCGTCACCATCCGACTTCCCGGCAATCGGCTTGCCGGCCCGGATCCATGCCTGAACCTCGATGTCTTTGAGCTTGCCCATACTCCCTCCGTGTAGCCAGGAGCAGAACAACCGAGGAATACCCAACAGCTCAAGTTGCAGCCACTCATCTAGCTACACACAATATAGGAGATGGCGCTAGACGACGCAAGACAGCATTAGACAAAAAAGCCCGGTAATACCGGGCTTTTGAGCGGGTCGCAAGACAACCCTAGACGACGCTAGATTTCATTTAAGCTGTTCGTGGAGCAGGCCCAGGATCTTGCGCGCGGTCTCCGAATTGTCGACGCCGCCTTCGCGCGTGAGCACGCGCACGCCGCTGTCGCCGCCGCTGCCGACCACGTGGATGCGATATTGCGCCTTCGGATCGACTTCCGCCTTGTCGCTCTTGAAGAGGTTGGTTGGATTGAGCTTCGCGAGCCAGCCCTTGTCGTCGTCCTTCTTGCGGTTGGCGAGTTCGGGATCGATGTAGCGCACGTAGTAGAGGCCCTGGCTGCGGTCGCGGTCCTCGACGGTGAAGCCGACGCGGTCGAGGGCGAGGCCGACGCGGCGCCAGGCGCGATCGAAGGGTTCCTGCAGGCTCAGCGTGCCGGCGCCGTCGGCGGCGCGCGTCAGCTTGGCGCGCTCCTGCTTCGGCTCGGCCGCCATCATGGTCTTGGCGCGCGACTCCTCGACGCCGAGGCGCACCATCAGGCGGCGCAGCATCTCGGCCTCGAGCTCGGGCTCGGCGGGACGCGGCTGCCACTTGGTCTCGGTCTTGCCTTCATTGACATAGACCTCGTACATGCCGCGGTGGCTGATGTAGATTTCCGTGGTGCCGGGTTCGGCGCCCGGCTCCAGGCGGGTACGGAACTTGTCGCGCTCGGGCGTCGAATAGAGGCTGTCGAACACCTTGCCGACGGTGGCGCGGATGATGTCCTGCGGCAGCTTGGCGCGATTCTCCGCCCAGTCGGTCTCCATCACGCCGGCCTCGGGCAGCTCGATATCCACGATGAAGCCGGTCTCCTGCCAGAACTCCTTGATCGAGGGCCAGAGCTTCTCCGGCGTGCCGGCGGCGACCAGCCAGCGCTGCGAGCCGGCGCGCTCGATGCGCATCTTGTCGACGCTGGGCAGCACGGAAGGCGAGGTAGAGGTTTCGCCCGGACGACGCTCGCCGGCATATTCGGAGTAGGTGGCGCTGCCGCGCGGAGTGATGTCCGGCACCGCGTAGCGCTCGTCGCGCGTCGGCTGGGTCAGGTCGGGCGGCACTTCGAGGGAAGGCAGCTTGCCGGCCGACTTGTATTCGATCTTCTTCGATTCGGGAATGATGTTGCCGGAACAGGCGGCGAGGACGACGGCGACGGCCGCCAGGGCGGGGAGACGGAATTGTGCGAGCTTCATCTTGGTCGGGGGTCAGGCATTGACGCCGGCATCGCGCATGGCGCCCAGCACGCGGTCGTGGAACTCGGGCGCCAGCGGCGTGAGCGGCAGGCGCAACGCGTTCTTGATCAGCCCCATGCGGGCGCAGGCCCACTTCACGGGGATCGGGTTGGCCTCGCAGAACAGGTGGCGGTGCAGGCCGAGCAGCTGGGCGTTGATCTCGCGCGCTTCCTTGACGTCGCCGGCCAGGCCGGCGAACACCATGGCGTGCATCAGCTTGGGGGCGACGTTGGCGGTCACCGAGATCACGCCGTGGCCGCCGAGCAGCACCAGCGCCAGGCCGGTGGCGTCGTCGCCGCTGTAGATGGCGAAGCCGGCGGGGGCGCGCTTGATCAGGTCGGTGCCGCGCTCCAGGTTGCCGGTGGCGTCCTTGATGCCGACCACGCCGGGCACCTGGGCCAGGCGCAGGGCGGTGTCGTTGCTCATGTCGGCGACGGTGCGGCCCGGCACGTTGTAGAGGATCAGCGGCAGGTCCACCGCCTCGGCGATGGCCTTGAAGTGGCGGTACATGCCTTCCTGGGTCGGCTTGTTGTAGTAGGGCACGACCGACAGGTGGGCGCTGGCGCCGGCGGCCTTGGCGCAATGGGCCAACTCGATCGCCTCGCTGGTCGAATTGGCGCCGGTGCCGGCGATCACGGGAATGCGCCCGGCGACATGCTCGACGGCGGCGCGGATCAGCGCGCAATTTTCCTCCATGTCGACGGTCGGCGACTCGCCGGTGGTGCCGACCACGACGACGGCGTCGGAACCCTCGGCGACATGCCAGTCGAGCAGCTTGCGCAGGGCGGGAAGGTCGAGCGCGCCATCCTCCAGCATGGGAGTGACGATGGCGGGAATGGAGCCTTGGATCATCGGTGATCTCATCTCGGGAAAAATGTCGATTCTAGCGGATATGCGGGTTGGGCCCGCGCTGGCGACGGGCGGGGTTGTAAGCGGAATTTACAGTTCGGCGAGCGCCTTGATGTGGGCGGAGACGCTGCGCGCCAGCGGCGACAGTACATAGCCGCCCTCCAGCATCGAGACGATGCGCCCCTGGGCGGTTTCCTTGGCCACCTGCAGCAGCTGCTCGGTGACCCAGGCGTAGTCGGATTCGAGGAAGCCGAGGTTGCCCATGTCGTCCTCGTAGTGGGCGTCGAAGCCAGCGGAGATGAACAGCATCTCCGGCGCGAACGCGCGCAGGCGCGGCAGCCAGGTCTCGCTGACGATCTCGCGGAAGGCGTCGCCGCGCGAGCGGGCGGGCATCGGCACGTTGCACATGTTGGGCGCCGGATCGTCGTCGCCGCAGTAGGGATAGAACGGGTGCTGGAAGATGCTCACCATCAGCGCGCGCATGTCCTGTTCGAGGATGTTCTCGGTGCCGTTGCCGTGGTGCACGTCGAAATCGATCACCGCCACGCGCTGGAGGCCCCAGGCGTCGAGGGCATGGCGCGCCGCGATGACGATGTTGTTGAAGAAGCAGAAACCCATCGCGCGCGCGTGCTCGGCGTGGTGGCCGGGCGGACGCACGGCGCAGAAGGCGGCCGGGACTTCCTTCTTCATAACCAGGTCGGTGGCCAGCACGCCCGCGCCGGCGGCGCGCAGCGCCGCCTTGAGGGTGCCGGGGCACATCGCCGTGTCCGGGTCGAGGTGGTGGATGCCGTGCTCGGGCACGCTGGCGAAGATCGCGTCGATGTAGCTTTGCGGATGCGCGCGGCGCAGGTGCTCGTTCTCGGCGAGTGGCGCGTCGTAATAGTTCAGGTAGATGTCCAGTCCGGCGGCGATCAGGCGGTCCTGGATCGCGCCGATGCGCGCCGGGCACTCGGGATGGTGCGCGCCCATGTCGTGCAGCAGGCAGTCACGATGGGTGATGAAGGCGATGGTCATGGCGTCGGGGGATGAATCGGATGGCTTCGCTTACAATGTTCGAGCAACATTATGACCTTTTCGAGAAAATTTTTCTCATGCCCCCGACGCCCCCGCCCACCCCGCTCGCCGCCGTCCTCGCTGCTTCCGGCGCGATCATTCTCGGCAAGGAACGCCAGCTGCGCCTGGCTCTTTCCTGCCTCCTCGCGCGCGGCCACCTGCTGATCGAGGACCTGCCCGGCGTCGGCAAGACGACGCTCGCCCATACCCTCGCGCGCCTGCTCGGCCTCGACTTCCAGCGCATCCAGTTCACCAGCGACATGCTGCCCGCCGACATCCTCGGCATCTCGGTGTTCGACCGCGAGCGCGGCGACTTCCGCTTCCACCCCGGGCCGATCTTCGCCCAGGTGGTGCTCGCCGACGAGATCAACCGCGCCACGCCCAAGGCGCAGAGCGCGCTGCTGGAGGCGATGGAGGAGCGCCAGGTGACCATCGAGGGCGCCTCGCGGCCCCTGCCCAGGCCCTTCTTCGTCATCGCCACGCAGAACCCCTCCCACCAGATCGGCACCTTTCCCCTGCCCGAATCCCAGCTCGACCGCTTCCTCATGCGCATCGAACTCGGCTACCCCGATCCCGCCGCCGAGCGCGCCCTGCTCGAAGGCCGCGACCGCCGCGGCATGCTCGCCGAGGCCCGGCCGGTGCTGACACCCGACATCCTGCTCGCCGAGCAGGAGCGCGCCGCCGCGCTGCACGTCGCGCCGCCGCTGATCGCCTATGTGCAGGCCCTGGTGGCCCACACGCGCACCGCGCCGGAATGGAAGAACGGCCTGTCGCCGCGCGCCGGACTCGGCCTGGTCGCCGCCGCGCGCGCCTGGGCGCTGCTGGCCGGCCGCGAGCTGGTGCTGCCCGAGGACGTGCAGGCGGTGCTGCCCGCCGTCGTGCCGCATCGCCTGATGGCGGCGAACGAACAGCGCAACGCCGACGAGATCGCGCGCGCCCTGATCGAGGCCGTGCCGCTGCCCTGAGGCCGGATTCCGCATGCCGCCGGCCCTGCGTCGCATCCTCAAGGAACGCTTCGTCGCCTGGGCCCTGCGCGGCCGGCCGCCGGAGCCGGTGCCCGTCGTGCTGAGCCAGCGCCGCGTCTATGTGCTGCCAACCCGCGCCGGCCTGTTCTATGCCGTTTCGCTGCTGGTGATGCTGATCGGCGCGATCAACTACAACCTGAGCCTCGGTTACGCGCTGGTGTTCCTGCTCGCCGGCCTCGGCATCGTTGCCATCCTGCACGGCTTCCGCAACCTCGCCGGACTGACGCTCACGGTCGGCGCCTGCGCCCCGGTGTTCGCCGGTGAGATCGCGCGTTTCCCGCTGGTGCTGCACAACCCGGACGCGCGCGCGCGCCGCCTGCTGCGCCTGCGGCTGCCGGACGCGGACGTCGTCGGCATCGACGTGCCGCCCCAGGACAAGACCCGCGCCCTGCTGCCCCTGCCGACGACGCGGCGCGGCTGGCTCCCCATGCCGCGCGCCACCATCGAAACCGTCTGGCCCCTTGGCCTGGTGCGCGCCTGGAGCTACGCCGCCCCCGCTCTCCCCTGCCTCGTCTATCCCAAACCCGCCGCCACCGTGCCGCCGGCGCCGACTTTTGCCGGCATCGAGGGCGGCCGCCTGCCCGGCGACGCCGGCGACGAGGACTTCGCCGGCCTGCGCCGCCACCAGCCGAGCGACCAGCTCCACCACGTCGCCTGGAAAACCGCCGCGCGCCAGGGGCCCCACGCCGCGCTGCAGACCAAGCAGTTCGCCGGCACCGCCGCCCAGGCCCTCTGGTTCGACTGGGCCACGCTTCCTCCCGGCATGGATACGGAAACCCGCCTCTCGGTGCTCGCGCGCTGGGTGCTCGACGCCGAGACGGCCGGCCTGTCCTGGGGCCTGCGTCTGCCCGGCCGGGAGATTCCGCAGGCGCACGGCCCGGACCACACCCACGCCTGTCTCAAGGCGCTCGCGCTCCATGGCGAAGAAACCTGAGCCACCGCTCCACCCGCTGACCCCGGCGCAGACCTGGTGGCTGCTCGCGGCCGGACTCGCCGCCTGCGCGCCACTCGCGCCCCAGGTGCCGCTCTGGCTGTCCGGCGTCGCCGGCCTCGCCTTCGCCTGGCGCGCGCTGCTGGCCTGGCGGCGGCGGCCCCTGCCGGGGCGCTGGGTGCTGGTCCTGGTCTCCCTCGCCGGCGCGGCGGGCGTGCTGATCCAGTACCGCACCCTGTTCGGCCAGCGCGCCGGCGTCGCCCTGCTGGTGGTCTTCCTCGCCCTCAAGCAGCTGGAGGCGCGCGCGCCGCGCGACGGCCTGGCGGTCGTGCTGCTCGCCTACTTCCTCACTCTCACGCAGTTCTTCGAGAACCAGTCGATCCCGGTCGCCCTGACCATGCTCGGCACGCTGGTCGTCACCACCGCCGCGCTCGCCAACCTGACCGACGCCGAGGCGCGCCCCGCCGCCCTGCTGCGCCTGGGCGGCACGCTGCTGGCGCAGGCGCTGCCCTTCATGCTGGTGCTGTTCGTGCTGTTCCCGCGCGTCTCCGGGCCGCTCTGGGGCCTGCCGCGGGACGCCTACAGCGGTCTCACCGGCCTGTCCGACAGCATGTCGCCCGGCGCGATCAACAACCTGATCCAGTCCGACGCCATCGCCTTCCGCGTCAAGTTCGACGGCCCGCCGCCGGAGCGCCGCGAACTCTACTGGCGCGGCCCGGTGCTCACCCGCCTCGAAGGCCGCACCTGGCGGCCGGGCCGCCACGCGATCGCCACCGGCCTGTTCTACCAGCCCGTCGCGGACGCGCCGCGCCACGCCTACACCCTGACCCTGGAACCGCACAACAAGCCCTGGCTGTTCGCCCTCGAATTCGCCACCGCGCCGCCGCCCGAATCGGTTTCCACCTCGGACTTCCAGTTCTTCGCCAGGAAGCCGGTGCGCGAACGCCTGCGCTACGAGCTGCAATCCACTGCCGCCGTGCGCTTCCCCCAGGAACGCGTCAATGTGCTCGCCGAGGCGCTGCGCCTGCCCGAGGGCCTCAACCCGCGCACCGTCGCGCTCGGCGCGCGCTGGGGCTTCGAGGAAGACAGCGACGCTCGGCGCCTGGGGCGCGCCCTCGACTTCATGCGCGACCGCCAGCTCGTCTACACCCTGCAGCCGCCGCTGATGGGCGCGCACGTCGCCGACGAGTTTCTCTTCGACCATCGGCGCGGCTTCTGCGAGCACTTCGCCGCCGCCTTCGTCGTGCTGATGCGCGCCGCCGACGTTCCGGCGCGCGTCGTCACCGGCTATCAGGGCGGCGAGCGCAATCCGGTGGACGACACCTGGGTGATCCGCCAGTCCGACGCCCATGCCTGGGCCGAGGTCTGGCTCGAAGCGCGCGGCTGGGTGCGCGTGGACCCCACCGCCGCGAGCGCGCCGGCGCGCATCGAGCAGAACCTCGCCGCCGCCGTGCCGGCCGGCGACCCGCGGCCCAGGCGGGCGGGCGCCGGCCTCGACAGGCTGCGCGAGGCGCGCTACCGCTGGTGGGCGGTGAGCAACGCCTGGAACCAGTGGATCCTCGGCTACGACCCCCAGCTGCAGCGCGACTTTCTCGAACGGCTCGGCATGCGGGCGCCCGACTGGCGCAAGATGACCGCCGCGCTGACGCTGGCCTGCGGCACGCTGCTGCTCGGCCTCGCCGCCTGGATGCTCTGGCGCCGGCCACGCCTCGCGCCGGAAGAACGCCAGTGGCGGCGCCTCGCGCGCCGCCTGGCGCCGCTCGGCCTGGCGCGCCAGGCCTGGGAAGGCCCCCTCGACTACGCGCGCCGGGTCGGCGCCGCCCTGCCCGGCCGGGCGGGCGAGATCGAGGCGATCGCCCGCCTCTATGCGGAACTCCGCTACGGCCGCGCCCCCGCCGCCGGCATCGCGGAGCTGCGGCGTCGGGTCGCCGCCTTCCGGCCGTGAAGCAGAAGAGCCATTCACCACGGCGACACGGCGAACACGGCGGAAAACCCCGCGCTGAGAAAAAAATTCGCAAGGCGCGGGTGCCATAAGATCGCATCATCGTCTTTACGCCGTGTTCGCCGTGATTCAAATGCTCAAGCTCTCCGTCCTTTCCCTCTGCTGCCTGCTCGCTACCGCCGCCCAGGCCGCCACCTACGCCGACCGCGCGGACGTTCGGGCCTTCGTCGCCGCGATGGAGGAACGCCACGGCCTCGACGCCGCGCGCCTGGAAACGCTGTTCGCGAAGACGCAGCCGATCCCCGCCGTGCTCAAGGCCATCGCCCCGCCGGCCGACCCGGGCGTACGTTCCTGGGCGGCCTACCGCCAGCGCTTCATCGAGCCGCGCCGCGTCGCCGCCGGCCTCGCCTTCTGGAAAAAACACCGCGCCACGCTGGCGAAGGCCGAGGCGCTCAGCGGCGTGCCGGCCGAGATCATCGTCGCCATCGTCGGCATCGAGACCTTCTACGGCAGGCATCTCGGCGGCTTCGACAGCTTCGCCGCCCTCGCCACCCTCGCCTTCGACTATCCGCCGCGCGCCGACTTGTTCCGCCGCGAACTCGAAGCCCTGCTGCTGCTGGCGCGCGAGACCGGCCGCGCGCCGGACAGCTTCCGCGGCTCCTACGCCGGCGCCATCGGCCTGCCCCAGTTCCTGCCGTCGAGCATCCGCGCCTATGCCGTCGACTTTGACCGCGACGGCCGCATCGACCTGGTCGGCAGCCCGACCGACGCCATCGGCAGCGTCGCCAACTTCCTCAAGGAGCACGGCTGGGAAAGCGACGGTCCGGTGGCCGTGCCGGTAAAAGTCGGCGTTGGTGGGACGGTGGACCACGAGACGCTGATCGCCGAAGGCATCCTGCCGGCGCGCCGCCCGGCCGAGCTGAGCCAGTTCGGCGTCGCGGTTCCCGGCGACGCGCCCGACGCCCCGGCCGCGCTGATCGACCTCGCCACCCCGAACGTCGCCACCGAATACTGGCTCGGCTACCGCAACTTCTACGTGATCACGCGCTACAACCGCAGCAGCTTCTACGCGATGGCGGTCTACCAGTTCGCCCGGGAGCTGAAGGCGCACCAGGTCGCGGCGGCCGGCTAGCCGAGCCAGCGGGCCAGCACCGGCACCAGGTCGCCGAGCCGCAGCGGCTTGGCGAGAAAGGCGTCCATGCCGGCCGCGAAACAGCGCTGGCGGTCCTCCTCGAAGGCGCCGGCGGTGAGGGCGACGATCGGCAGCGGCGCCAGCGCGTTTTCCCGCTCCCAGCAACGGATCAGCTCGGTGGCGTCGATGCCGTCCATCACCGGCATCTGCACGTCCATGAGCACCAGGTCCGGGCGTGGGCGGGCCATCATCGCGTCGAGGGCCTGCCGCCCGTTCTCGACGCTGGTACACGCAAGACCCAGCTTGGCGAGCATGGCCTCGGCCACCACGCGGTTGGTCGGGTTGTCCTCCACCACCAGCACCCGTCCGGCGAACCCGCTCCGCACCTCCTCGTCCCGCCCGCCCTGGCGGCTTTCCCCGCCGCATGCCAGCGCCTCGGCGCGGATGCGGAACCAGAAGCGCGTGCCCTGGCCCGGCGCGCTTTCGACGCCCACCTCGCCGCCCATCAGCCGCGCCAGGCTGCGCACGATGGACAGGCCGAGGCCGCTGCCGCCGTAGGCCCGCGTCGTCGAGCTGTCCGCCTGGGAGAAGGGCTTGAACAGCAGCGACTGCTGCCCGGACGGAATGCCGATGCCGCTGTCGCTGACGGAAAATTCCAGGGTCGCCGTGTCGCCGTCGCGCGCGACCTCGCTCCCCTCGATCCGCACGAAGCCCTGGGCGGTGAACTTGACGGCGTTGCTGACGAGGTTCGCCAGCATCTGGCGCAGGCGCAACGGATCGGCGCGGTAACGCGCCGCCGGGCCATTCCAGTCCGCCTCCAGTATCAAGCCCTTGGCCTGCGCCGGCTCGGCGAACAGCGCCGCGCACTCGGCGACGACCTGCGCCGGGTCGAAGGCGGCCTGCACCAGTTCGAGCTTGCCGGCCTCGACCTTGGAGAGGTCGAGGATGTCGTTGAGCAGGGTCAGCAGGGTCTGGCCGGAAGCGAGGATGGTGCGCGCGTATTCGTGGCGCTCCGCCTCGCTCAGGTTGTCCATCAGCAGCAGTTGCGCCATGCCGAGGATGCCGTTCATCGGCGTGCGGATCTCGTGGGACATGGTCGCCAGGAAGCGGCTCTTCGCCACGTTCGCCGCTTCCGCCGCCTCCTTGGCGGCGAGCAGGGCCTCCTCTTGCCCCTTGCGCTCCGAGATGTCCTCGAGGATCGCGATGCCGCCCTCGACCCGGCCGTCGGCGCCGGTCAGCGGCGCGCAGGTCAGCAGCACCCAGAGCGGCCGCTTGGCGTAGGTCGTGCGGTACTGCCCCTCGAAGCGCGCGTTGCGGCCCTCCAGCACGCCGCGCAGGGCCGGCAACGGCCCCTGGTCGTCGAGCCGGTTGAGGTCCAGGCCGAAGAGGAATTCGCGCGGCGCTCGCAGGATGTCGCACAGGCGCGGATTGCAGTAGGTGATCACCAGGTCGCGGTCGTAGCGGAAGATGCCGGCGGGCGAATGCTCCAGCACCAGGCGGTGCATCTCCTCGCTCTCGCGCAGCTTCGCCTCGCCGGCGCGCTGGGCGTCGAGGGTCGCGCCGAGATCCTGGCGCGACAGTTCCAGGCGGGCAATGGTGTCCCGGAACAGCGCCGCGTAGCGCATGGTCAGCCAGCCGACGAGGGCGAACAGCAGGACGTAGGAGCCCGTCAGCACGAGCGGCGGCGGCAGCCTGTCCGGTTCCGGCGCGGCGAGGACGCCGGCCTGCTCCGCCCAGTAGAGGGCGACCACGGTGACGATGGCCAGCAGGCTGGCGCCGGCGGCGGCGACCGGCGCGATGAGGAAGCCGGAGAACAGGATCAGCCCGGCGAGCAGCGGCAGGCCGGCGGAATGGATGCCGAGGCCCAGCATCAGCGGCATGACCATGACGAGGGCGAACAGCACGGCGCCGAGCAGCCAGGCCGCCTGGCGGACATGCCCTTGCCGCGCGAGGACGTGGGCGGTGACCGCGACCATGCACATCAGCGCCGTCGCCATCAGGCGCGCCGCCCAGGCCTCGGCCGCGACACCCGGCAGGGGGCCGAAGGCGATGAATACCGCGGTCAGGATGCCGGTGGTCACCGCCAGCGCCAGGGAGGTGACGCTGGCGACGGAGGTGTTGAGGCGCTCGTGGCGCCGCTCGCCGCGGGCGGGATGGCGATGCATCAGCGCCTGCCCGCCGGGGCGGCCCGCCGGCATGCGATGGAGAGGAAAGCAGACACGGCCGTCATCGCCCTTGGTTCCGTCGCCGCGCCCGGGGCCGCCCTAACGTCCGGCGGCACCGGGCCGGCGCGACGTCCTCATAGCAGCGCGCGCACGCTCATGCCCTGGCGCGCCAGGCGCTGGCGCAGGCGCAGCAGCGCCTCCATCTGCAGCTGGCGTACGCGTTCGCGCGTCACGCCGAGCTCGCCGGCGAGAATTTCGAGGGTGGCGATATCCTGGCCGTTGAGCCCGTAGCGCGCCTCGATGACGCGGCGGTGCCGCTCCGACAGCTCGGCCACCCACTCGGCGACGTGGCGCTCGATCTCCACCTGCTCCACCGCCGCCTCGGGATCGACGGCGCTCTCGTCGGCCAGGGCGTCGGCCACCGAGAGGTCGGGATCGATGTCCAGCGGCGCGTCGAGGGAGGTGGTGCGCTCGTTGAGCAGCAGCACGTGACGCACCTCCTCCACCGGCTTGTCGAGCAGGCGCGCGACGCTTTCCAGCGCCGAGACGCCGCCCGCGGCCTCCGCCGCCTCGCGCGGTTCGACGCCGAGGCGGCGCAGCGCCTGCAGCACGCTGTTGAGCTCCTTGACCACATGCACCGGCAGGCGGATGGTGCGCGACTGGTTCATGATCGCGCGCTCGACGTTCTGGCGCACCCACCAGGTGGCGTAGGTGGAGAAACGGAAGCCGCGCTCCGGATCGAACTTCTCCAGCGCGTGGATCAGGCCGAGGTTGCCCTCCTCGATCAGGTCGTCGAGGGGGATGCCGCGATGCTGGTAATGCTTGGCGATGCTGACGACGAGGCGCAGGTTGGCCTCGATCATGCGCTGGCGCGCGGCGAAGTCGCCGGCGCGCGTGGCGCGCGCCAGCGCCAGTTCCTCGGCCGGCTTGAGCAGCGGCGTGGCGCCGATCTCGTTGAGATAGAGCTGGGTGACGTCGTCGAGGAAACCCTCCTCGCCGGTCGCGTCGTGGGCGAGTTCCGGCGCGGCATCGGCCGCGCCGTCGAGCTGCTCCGCCGGAATGTCCTCGTCGTCCTCGGTCATGTCGTCAGCGCGCCGGCAGGTATTTGAGGGGATCGACCGGCTTGCCCTGGTGGCGCACCTCGAAGTGCAGCTTGGGCTGGTCGGCGTCGGAATTGCCGAGATCGGCGATGCGCTGGCCGCGCGTCACGGCCTGGCCTTCCTTGACCAGGACGCGGCTGTTGTGGGCGTAGGCCGAGAGGAAGGCGGCGTTGTGGCGCACGATGACCAGGTTGCCGTAGCCGCGCAGGCCGTTGCCGACATACACCACCTTGCCGGCCGCCGCCGCCAGCACCGGGTCGCCGACCTTGCCGGCAATGTCGATGCCCTTGCTGGCATCCTGCGCCGCGCCGCCGTCGTTGAAGGTGGCGAGCAGCTTGCCGCCGGCCGGCCAGGCCCACTCCACCTCGCCGTCGGCGGTCGGGGCGGACGCGGGCTTCTCCGCCGCCGGCTTCTCGGCGGGCGCGACCACGGTGGGCACCGCGGGCGCGGCGGCGATCGGCTGCGGGCCGGCGCCCTCGGCCTTGAGGCGCGCGAGGTTTTCCTCGGAATAGGGCAGCTTGCCGCCCTTGGGCGAGCTCTTCAGGGTTTCGCTGTTGGCCCCGGCAAAAGTCGGCGCCGGCGGGACGGTGGACGCGCCGTCCAGCGGCCGCACCTCCAGCGGGCGCGCATCGACGGCGCCGCCGATGGCGATCGGCTTCACCTCGGCCGTGCCCGGATCGGCGACGGATGCGGCGGACGGCGCGGCGGCGCTGCCCGGCGGCGTCACGCGCAGCTGCTGGCCGACGCGGATGCGGTTGATGTTCTCGATATTGTTCCAGGCCGCCAGTTCGCGGTAATCGACGCCGTGGTCGAGGGCGATGCTGAACAGCGTGTCGCCCTTCTTGACGGTATGGAACTTGGCGGCGCCGGCGGCACCCGGCTTGGCCGGCTCGACGCGCACCGGCGCGCGGCCGTCGCCGACCGCCACCGGCGCCTGGCTGGCGCAGCCGGCCAGCAGGAGCAACGGCAAGAGCCAGAGCGCGCGCATCAGGCCACCCCCGGCAGCAGCGGCACGAAGCGCACCATGTCGCAGCGCGTTTCCACCCAGCCCTGCGGCGTTCTTTCGATCAGGCATAGCACTTGGTCTCCCGCGCCCACCGGAATCACAAGGCGGCCGCCAACGGCGAGCTGCTCGCGCAGCGACTGCGGCACGCTCGCCCCGGCGGCGGCGACGATGATGGAATCGAAGGGCGCCGCCTCGGGCAGGCCGCCCATGCCGTCGGCGTGCTTGAGGCGGATGAAGGGCAGCCTGAGCTGCTTGAGGTTCTCGCGCGCCCGCGCCAAGAGCGGCCCGAGGCGCTCGACGCCGTACACCTCGCGCGACAGCTGCGCCAGCACCGCCGTCTGGTAGCCGCAGCCGGCGCCGATCTCCAGGGTCTTGCCGAGCTTGTCGCGGCCGGCGAGCAGGAGCTCGATCATGCGCGCGACGATGTAGGGCTGGGAGATGGTCTGGCCGAGGATCAGCGGCAGCGCCGTGTCCTCGTAGGCGCGGTGGGCCATCGCCTCCTCGACGAAGATGTGGCGCGGCACGCTGGCCATCGCCGTCAGCACCGTCTCGTTCCGGATGCCCTGCTCGCGCAGGCGCTCGATCATGCGCGCGCGCGTGCGTTGGGAGGTCATGCCGATGCCGGCGAGCGCGTTCATGTCATTGCCCCAGCCAGCCGCGCAGCCGGTCGAGCTGGCCGGCGTGGGTCAGGTCGATCTGCAGCGGCGTCACCGAGGCCCAGCCGTTGTCCACGGCGTGGAAGTCCGTGCCCTCGCCCGCGTCGGCGGCCGCGCCGGCGGCGCCGACCCAGTACACCGTCTCGCCGCGCGGCGAGACCTGCCTCACCACCGGCTCGGCCTTGTGGCGGCGGCCCAGGCGGGTGACGCGCATGCCCTTGAGTTCATCCCAGGGGATGTCGGGCACATTGACGTTGAGCAGCACCGGCGCGCCGAAGGGGCGCTCCCTGAAACGTTCGGCCAGCGCGCGCGCGATGCGCGCCGCCGTGGCGAAGTGCTTGCCCTCGAAGCTGGCGAGGGACAGGGCGATCGCCGGCACGCCGAGCAGGTAGCCTTCCATCGCCGCCGCGACGGTGCCGGAATAGATCGTGTCGTCGCCCATGTTCGGGCCCCAGTTGATGCCCGAGAGCACCATGTCGGGCTCGTGGTCGAGCATGCCCGACACCGCGAGGTGCACGCAGTCGGTCGGCGTGCCGTTCACATAGTGGAAGCCGTTGGGCGCGCGCTTGAGGTGCAGCGGCCGGTCGAGGGTCAGCGAATGCGAGGCGCCGCTGCGGTTGCGCTCGGGCGCCACCACGGTGACCTCGCCGAGGCCGGCCATCGCCCCCGCCAGGGCTTCGAGCCCGGGGGCGAAATAACCGTCGTCATTGGAAAGCAGGATGCGCACGGGGCTACTTGAGGAAATTCTTGCTGATGTCGCGGAATCGCTCGGTGTCGGCCTGGGCGAGCCACTCGAAGGCGACCATCTCGCGGCAGACGACCTCGATGCCGTGGGCGCGCATGCGCTCCAGCGCCAGCGCCTTGTGCTCCGGATCGCGCGAGCCGACCGCCTCGGCGACGACGAATACCCGCTTGCCGGCGGCGGCGAGCTCCAGCACGGTCTGCAGCACGCAGACGTGGGCCTCGGTGCCGCACACCACCACTTGCGGGCGCTCCATGCCGGGCAGGCCGGGCAGGCAGCCGCCGGAGACGCAGGAGAAATGGATTTTCTCGCCCGTCGCCCCGGCCGGCAGGCGCGCGGCGATTTGCGGATGGGTCGGGCCGATGCCCTTGGGATACTGCTCGGTCGCCGCCACCGGCACGCCGATGCGCTGGGCGACCTGCACCAGCCAGTCGGCGTGGCCGAGCACGCGTTGCCAGTCGTGGATGTGCGGCAGCAGGCGCTCCTGCAGGTCGATCACCAGGAGGGCGGACTGGTCGGCGCGGATCAGGGGAGAAGTCATGGCGGGCGATTTTACCGGAGGTCCCGCATGGTCTCGCGCATGAAGCACAAATCTTCCCAGGCCCTGGCCTTGTCCGTCAGGTTGCGCAGCAGGTAGGCGGGATGGTAGGTGACGATCAGCGGCAGACCGTTGAAGTCGTGCAGCCGGCCGCGCGCGGCGCCGACCTTGACCTCCTGCCGCAGCAGGGTCTGAGCCGCGGGCTTGCCGAGGGCGACGATCAGCCTGGGCCGGAGCAATTCGATCTGGCGCGCCAGGAAGGGCCAGCAGGCGGCGGTTTCCTCGGGTTCGGGCGTGCGGTTGTTGGGCGGGCGGCACTTCACGGCGTTGGCGATATAGACATTCTCGCCGCGCCTGAGATCGATGGCATCAAGCATGGCGTCGAGCAACTTGCCGGCCTGGCCGACGAAGGGCTCGCCGCGCTCGTCCTCCTCCGCCCCCGGACCCTCGCCGACGAACAGCCAGTCGGCCTCGATGTCGCCGACGCCGAGCACGGCCTGCTTGCGGGCCCGGCACAACTCGCAGGCGGTGCATGCGGCGACCGCCTGACGCAGTTCGTCCCAGCCCATCGCGGCGATGGCGGCGCCGCGCGCGTCCGTCGGGGGCGGCAGGACAACCGCGGGCGCCGGCGCGACCATCTCCCGAGCGTCCTTTGGCGCGGGCGCAACCTCGGCCGGCGTCGCCTGCGGCGGTCGCCGCAGCTTCCAGACCGGGCCGAGGCCCATTTCCTTGAGCAACTGATCCCGGTTCATAGCGTCTTCGCCATCACGATGGCGTCCTCACGGCCCTCCCGGGCCGGATAGTAGCCGCGCCGGCGGCCGATCTCGGCGAAATCGAAATGCTGGTAGAAGGCGATGGCCTTTTCGTTCGACGGCCGCACCTCCAGCAACATGCGTGTCATGCCCGCCTGCCGTGCCCGCCCGCAGAGGAATTCGAGCATCTCGCGCCCCAGGCCGGTGCGCTGGCGCTCCGGAACGACGCCGATGTCGAGCAGGTGGTCCTCATCGACCACGCGCATCGTCACCGCGAAAGCGGCCAGCCGGCCGGCTTCGCGACATACCCAGCAATCGTGGCCGGCGGCGAGGGAATCGCGAAAATTGCCGAGGGTCCAGGGAAAATCCTGGATGAGTTGCTCGACGGCCGTCACCTCTTCGAGGTCGGCCGCCGTCATCGGCGCGAAATCCGGCACGGCGCTCATCGCGCGCCGCCGCGCGCCAGGCGCTCGGCGGTGGTCAGCGCCACCTTGTCGCGCACGTAGAGCGGCACCGCCTCGACGGCGGGAACGCCGCCGCCGCGCGCCAGCACGGGCGCCGCCAGCCGCGCCACGGCCGCGGCCGTCGGCAGGACGTCGGCCCGCACGGATGCGAGGCGGTCGCCGAGGCGCGCACCCAGCACCCCGCCCCAGGCGGCGAAGCCGTCGCCGACGCCGTGCCAGCCGTCGCCTGCCGGCAGCTCCACCGTCTCGCCGGCGCCGACTTTTGCAGCCATGACCTCCTCGACCGCATCGCCGTTCACCGAGTAGGCGGCGACATAGACCTCGTGCATGCGCGCGTCGAGGCAGGCGAGCACGCGGCCGTCGCCGCTGGCCAGCGCCAGGGCGGCCAGCGTGCCGACCGGTACCACCGGCCGGTCGAGGCCCCAGGCCAGGCCCTGGGCGACGCCGCAGGCCAGCCGCAGGCCGGTGAAACCGCCCGGCCCGGCGCCAAAGGCGATGCCGTCGAGCTGACTCATGGCGTAGCCGGCCTCGGCGAGCAGTTCGCCGGCCCAGGGCAGCAGGCGCTCGGAGCCGCCGCTGGGCACGTCGGCGGACTTTTCGGCGAGGGCGCCGTCGTGCCAGAGGGCGACGGACAAGCGGCGGGTGGAAGCTTCGAAGGCGAGGAGTTTCACGGCGCGAATTCTAGTCGACCCGCCCCGCACCCCCGGCGCGAGAGTGTTATGATGTTCGCTGAATTTCCTCATACAAATGATCGTCCGATGCGCCTGCCGCTGCTTCTCCTGCTGACCGCCTGCGCCGCCGCCCCCGCCGCCGCCCACGACCTCTGGCTCGAAAAGGAGGGCAAGCGCTGGACGCTCTACCAGGGCCACCGGCACGGCAGCCATGCCGGCGCCGAGACCATCGCCTATGGCGGCAGCTTCGTCGGCGGCGCGCGCTGCCTCGATGCCCGCGGCGACCGGCGGCCGCTGGCGGTGCTCGGGGCTTCGCCCTGGTCGGCGAGCGGCGACTGCGCGGCGCTGCTGGTCGAGGTTTCCTCCGGCTACTGGAGCAAGACGCCCTGGGAGACGAAGAACCTGCCCAAGTCCCAGGCGCCCGGCGCCCTCAAGAGCTGGCTATCGAGGGACGGCGTCAAGCACGTCGAGCGCTGGAGCCCGGTCTTCGCCGAACCGCTCGACGCCGACCTCGATGTCGCGCCGACCGCCGACCCCTTCGCCCTCAAGACCGGCGACAAGCTGGTGGTGCGCGTCACGCGCGAGGGCAAGCCCCTCGCCGGCGTGCCGGTGGCCTATCGCGGCGAGACGCGCGGCGCGACCGACCTCGACGGCCGCGTCGCGATCCGCCTGCGCCATGGCGGCCTGCAGCTGATCTCCGCCAGCGTCGAACTGCCGCTCAAGGACGGCAAGGCCGACGTCGAAATCCTGGCCGCCACCCTGCAGTTCGAGCTGCCGCGATGAAGGCCTGGCTCATCCTTCTCCTGCTCTGGGCCTGCGCCGCCGAGGCCCACGAGGTGGGCCATCGCATCGAGGCGGCCCAGGCGGTGGTCGTCACCCTGAGCTACGCCAACGGCGAGCCTTTCGCCTACGAGAAATACGCGCTGTATCCGGACGGGCAGGAAACGCCGGCCCAGGTGGGCAACACCGACGCCGCCGGGCGCGTCGCCTTCGTTCCCGGCGCGACGCAAAAGTGGCGCCTGCAGGCCACCTCCGCCGACGGCCACGGCGTGAATCTCGAATTCGCGGCGCCGGCGACCGCCGCTGTCGCCGCCACCACCCGGCCGACCGCTCCCGAACGCTGGCAGCTCGCCGCCCTCGGCCTGGCGCTGATCTTCGGCGTCTTCGGTCTCGTCCAGCTCTATTCGCGCAAGAGGAAAACCCCGTGAAAGCCCGTCTCGCCGCCTCCCTGCTGATGCTCGCCGCCACCAACGCCTGGGCGCACCACGGCGTCGCCGGCGTCGGCGCGGCCGCCCTCGAAGGTCCGGGGGCGCCCGTCGAATCGGCGAGTTCCGCCGTCCTGCCGGCGGGCAAGACCCTGCTCTACGCCAAGCTCGACCACGCGAAATTCAAGACCTACGCCGCCGGCGAGGTCGAGAGCGACTACGCGAACTACTGGATGCTCGGCGTCGGCCACGGCTTCACGCCCTGGTTCTCCGCCTACGCCTTCGCGCCCTATCACGCCAAGATCGACGAACCCGGCGGCCTCGACTCCAGGGGCTGGGCCGATGTCTCGGTCATGGGGCAGATCGGCTTCAAGCACGAACCGGGACAGGGCTTCAGGCTCGTCCCCGCCAACGAAAGCCTCGACGATCTGGAAGACTGGCACTTCACCGTCTTCGGCGGCGGCACGCTGCCGACCGGCAACGCCAACCATCGTCTCGCCGACGGCAGCATCGATCCGGGCAAGGCGCACGGCTTCGGCAAGAACTCCTGGAGCCTCGGCGTCACGGCGACCAAGCAACTGACGCGCGACCTGACCTTCAACCTCGAAGCCTCGATGATCCGCTTCCGCGAATATCGCTACGACGACGGCAACCGCGTCCGCTTCGGCACCGAGAACCGCCTCAACGCCGGCCTGGCCTGGCGCCTGCACGGCGACGCCGAGCGCCGTTTCCGCGTCGATGGCGTGCTCGAAGCCCAGTACCTCGCCCTTGGCCGCGACGTCGAGAACGGTGTTGGCGCGGAGGCCACCGGCGGCAGGATGCTCTACCTCCTGCCCGGCCTGCGCTTCTACCGGGACAACCTGAGCTTCGCCCTCGGTCTCAAGAAGCCGGCCTGGACCCGGCTCAACGAATCCGGGCTGCAGCAGGGCGCCGAAGGCAAGGAAAAATACCGTCTGATCTTATCGGCTTCCCTGCTCTTCTGACCGCAATGCCCCCCCACGCTCACATGCGTTCGCTGCCCCCCACGGGGGGGCGCATGCCCTCTCGGGGCTGCCCGGCGAGGGCATGATGCATATCCCCGACGGTTTCCTCTCGCCGCAAACCTACCTGCCCGCCGCCGCGCTGGCGCTCGGCGCCTGGGCCTGGGCGGCGCGGGGCTTGCGCGAACGGCTGGACGAAACCCTGCTGCCGCGCCTGGCGATGCTCACCGCGCTGGCCTACGGCCTCGGCCTGGTCATGCTGCCGTTGCCCGGCGGAACCTCGGGCCATGCCCTCGGCGTCGCGCTGCTGGCGCTGGTCTTCGGCCTGCGCCTGGCCTTCCTCGCCTACAGCGGCGTGCTGCTGCTGCAGGCGCTGCTGTTCGGCGCCGGCGGGCTCACCGCGCTGCCGGTGAATGCGCTGGCGCTGGGCCTGGTCGGCGGCGCCACCGCCATCGCGTTGCATCGCCTGCTGCGGCGATGCAACGAAACCGCCGCGGTCGCCGTCGCCGCCTGGTGTTCCGTGGTCGTGCCCGGCGCGCTGGTGGCGCTGGTGCTCGGCCTCCAGCCGCTGATCGCCCGGCGGCCCGACGGCGCGCCGTTGTTCTTCCCCTTCGGCGCGGAGATCACCCTGCCCGCCGTGCTGATTCCGCATGCCTTCATCGGTGTCGGCGAGGCCGCGCTCACGCTGCTGGTCTGGCGCTACGCGCGGATGCGAAAATGGCTTTCATGAACGCGCGCCGCTGGCTCTACCTCTATCTCGCCGTCCTGCCGGCGCCGACTTTCATTCACGATCCGCGCCTGCTCGGCCTCGGCCTGCTGCTGGCCGTCGCCGCCAGCGGCGCCGGGCGCTGGCGCATTCTCCGGCGCAGCCTGCTGGCGATCCTCGCCTTCAACCTCTCGGTCAGTCTGGGCGTCGTCCTCGTCGGTCTCTGGCGCGGCCAGGTGGACACGGACTGGCTGCTGCTCGCCAACCTGCGCGTGCTGCTGATGGTCCATCTCGGCTTCTGGTTTGTCGCCCGCGTGCGCCTGCTCGACGCCCTCGCCGGCTGGCCGACGGCGACCCTGGTCGCCACCCTGGCCCTCGGCCAGGCGCGCGGTTTCGACCGCATGCTGCGCGACTTCCGCCTCGCCTTCGCCAGCCGCAACATCGCGCGACCGCGCTGGCGCGACCGCCGCCGCCACGCCGGCGCCCAGGCGATCGCCCTGCTCGACAAGGCCCAGGCCCAATCCACCGAAGTCGCGCTGGCAATGCGCTCGCGCGGCGCCTTCGACGTCACCGCCGATGCTTGAACTCGACCGCGTCCGCTACGCCTGGCCCGACGGCCCACCGGTCATCGAGGAACTCTCGCTGAAGATCCGCGCGGGCGACAAGGTGGTGATCCTCGGCGCCAACGGCTGCGGCAAGTCCACGCTGCTCAAGCTCATGAACGGCCTGGTCTTCCCGCAGTCGGGACAGGTGAGCTACGCCGACACCGTGCTGGAAAAGTCGGCGCTGGCGGAACGGTGCTTCGCGCGCCGCTTCCGCCAGGAATGCGTGCTGCTGTTCCAGCATCCCGAGGCGATGCTGTTCAATCCGACGGTGCAGGACGAGATCGCCTACGGCCCGCGCCAGCTCGGCCTGCCCGACGCGGACGCGCGCGTCGCGCATTGGGCGGCGGCGCTGCAACTCGACGCCCTGCTCGACCAGCCGCCCTTCCTGCTTTCCGGCGGCGAGAAGCAGAAGCTCGCCCTGGCCTGTCTGCTCGCCGTCGATCCGCGCTTGCTGCTGCTCGACGAACCCTCGGCCAGTCTCGACCCGGCCACGGTCGGCTGGCTCATCGACACCCTGCTCGACGGCGAGCGCACCGTGGTCGTCAGCACCCACAACCTCTCGCTCGCCGCCGAACTCGGCAGCCGCTGCCTGGTGCTCGGCCCGCGCGGCCGGCTGCTCTACGACGGCCCGGTCGCCGCCGCGCTCAAGGACATGGCGCTGCTGGAGGAGGCGCGCCTCGCCCACCGCCACCGCCATCGCCACGGCGGCGCGCTGCACAGCCACGTGCATGCGCACGACTGGGATGCCGGCTGACCGCTCCCTTCAGGCCGCGCGCGCATGGGCGGCGATCGCCCACTTCTCCCAGCGCGCGTCGATGTAGGCCGCCACCGCGTTCATGTCCTTGTCGTGCAGCATCCAGGTATCGCTGATGCGGAACTCGATTTCCGGGAAGTGCGCCGCCGCGTGCCGCACGATGGCCTGGGCGATCGCCCGCGCCTCGTCGCGCGACACCTCGCCCCACAGCTCGTAGGACTCGGGCCGGGCGCTCACGTAATAGATGCGCCGCGCCATGGCATCCTCCTTTCCCTCAGTGCACGCTGCCGAAGGACGGGCTCGTGGTGCCCTGCGGCGGCGGCAGCCCGGCCAGCCGGCAGGCCTGGACCAGCGGCCCGCGCGGGAACAGCGTGTAGAGGTAGCGGCGCCCGCCGGCCTCGGCGAAGTCCCGCTCCAGTTCGCGCGTCAGTTGCCGCGCCGTCCAGTCCGGCCCCAGCGCCCGGTAGCGTTCGCGCAGGCAATAGATCACCTGCCAGTGCTCCTCGTCGAGCATCAGCCCCTCGGCCTCCGCCATGCGGCTCGCCACCTTCGGCGACCAGTGCGGCAGGCCGGCGAGATGGCCCTCGGGATCGCGGTGCATCAGGTTGCGGTCCGCGATGAATTTGTTGATGTCGAACATGGCCTCCTCCTTTCGGGAAATTCCCGACTAATTAACTACGGTTTTATTGAAGTACCGGAGCGGGGGAATGTCAAGCGGCCTAGGGCCTGTTCTCATTCAGGCGACGGGTGCGACGGGGCGATTTTGGCCGCAGGGCAAGGCGCGACCGACGCGATGTGGTGGCTCCACATAAGGAGGGAGCAACACCGCCATGCGGCCAAAA
>JANJVS010000005.1 GCA_024709955.1 Rhodocyclaceae bacterium | reverse complement strand
CATGCCGTCGGCGAGCAGGCGCGTGCTTTGCAGGAAGTTGTGGATGAGCAGTGGCTTGTACACATTGAGTTCGAACTGGCCGGAGGCGCCGCCGATGCCGATGGCGACGTCGTTCGCCAGCACCTGGCAGCAGAGCATGGCGAGCGCCTCGCACTGGGTCGGATTGACCTTGCCGGGCATCATCGAACTGCCCGGCTCGTTTTCCGGAATGGCGATCTCGCCGAGCCCGCAGCGCGGCCCCGAGGCGAGCCAGCGGATGTCGTTGGCCAGCTTGGTCAGCGCCACGGCCATCACCTTCAGCGCGCCATGGGCGGCCACCATGCCGTTGTGGGCGGCGAGGGCGGCGAACTTGTTGGCGGCGCTCGCGAACGGCAGGCCGCTGTCCTGCGCCAGCCGCGCCGCGACGCGCGCGCCGAATTCCGGATGGGTGTTGAGCCCGGTGCCGACCGCCGTGCCGCCGACCGCCAGCGGGTAGAGCGCGGGCAGGTTGGCTTCGATCGCCGCGCGGGCCTGGTCGAGCTGGGCGACGTAGCCGGAGAATTCCTGCCCGAGGGTCAGCGGTGTCGCGTCCTGCAGGTGGGTGCGGCCGATCTTCAGGAGCGGGGCGAATTCCTCCGCCTTCGCGTGCAGCGTCGCGCGCAGGCGATCCAGCGCCGGCAGCACGCGCCGCGCGATGGCGAGCGCCGCCGCCAAGTGCATCGCGGTGGGAAAGATGTCGTTGCTCGACTGGCCGAGATTGACGTCGTCGTTGGGATGCACGCGCCGTCCGTCGCCGAGCAGTTGCGCGGCGCGCCGGGCGAGCACCTCGTTCATGTTCATGTGGGTCTGGGTGCCCGAGCCGGTCTGCCAGACGGACAGGGGAAATTCCTCGTCATGGCGGCCGGTGGTCACTTCTTCGGCGGCGGCGGCGATGGCGTCCGCGATATCCGGCGCGAGCAGGCCGAGCTCGCGGTTCGCGAGGGCGGCGGCGCGCTTGACGCTGGCCAGCGCGCGGATGAACTCGGTCGGCAGGCGTTCGCCGGAGATGGCGAAATGTTCGAGCGCGCGCTGCGTCTGCGCCCCCCACAGGCGTCCGGCGGGCACCGCGACCTCGCCCAGGGAATCCCGCTCGCTGCGCATGGCGTCCATGGCTAGCTTCCGGCGTGCAGTTCCTCGTTCAGCAGGTCGATCGCCTCCGACCAGTCGGCATCGACGAGCAGGCTCTCACGCAGAAAGGCGGCCTGCGCCGGCGTCCAGAAAGACGCGTCGGCCAGCCGCACCGTGGCGGGCAGGGGGCCGTGCGTCGCGATGAAACGCTCGATTTCCTCCGACCCGGCCGGCAGGCCGAGCTGGGAGAACAGATCGTTCATACTGTGCCGTGGGGCTTCCATGATCGGCCTCCTTTACTTGGCGTGTCGAGCCACCGGCGAATCCGGATCGGTTTCCGAATGCGCAACTTGTGCCTGTCGCATTGCCATCTCCGGCGGTCCAGCCCGGCATCGCCTCAGCCGGCACGATTGGCGACTCCGCGCTTCAATTACGCTTTGTAGACTAATTTTGTCAGGCATGGTTCGTTTTTGTTTCGTGCCGGCGGCGCCGGACGATGGCCCGCGTCGCCGGCACGCCAAGCGCCGCATGGCCGCGCCAGTCGATTCCGGCGCCGACTTTTGTTTCCCCGCCACGGGGAATTTTGATTAAATTGCGCATTCCCGCCACATGCCTTGCAGGAGACGTGACATGTCCGCCCAAAAATACCGCCTGGTGACCCGCAGCGACTTCGACGGCCTGGTTTGCGCCGTGCTGCTCAACGAACTCGACCTGATCGACGACATCAAGTTCGTGCACCCGAAGGACATGCAGGACGGCAAGATCGAGATCACCGGCCGCGACATCACCACCAACCTGCCCTACGTGCCGGGCGTGCATCTGGCCTTCGACCACCACCTGTCCGAGACCTTCCGCAATCCCGGCGAGCGTCCCGAGCACATCATCTATCCCGACGCGCCGTCCGCCGCGCGCGTCGTCTTCGAGCACTACGGCGGCAAGAACCGCTTCCCCGCCGCCTTCGACGAGATGATGGTGGCGGTGGACAAGGCCGACTCGGCACAGTTCACCAAGGACGAGATCCTCGACCCGAAAGGCTGGGTGCTGCTCAACTACCTGATGGATTCGCGCACCGGCCTCGGCCGCTTCCGCGAGTTCCGCGTCAGCAACTACCAGCTGATGATGGACCTGATCAAGTACTGCCGCGACCACGGCATCGACGACATCCTCCAGCTGCCGGACGTCCGCGAGCGCGTGGACCTCTACTTCGACCACGCCGAGAAGGCCAAGGAGCAGATCAGGCGCTGCGCCACGGTGCACAAGAACCTCGTCGTGCTCGACCTGCGCAACGAGGAAACCATCTTCGCCACCAACCGCTTCATGATCTACGCGATGTACCCCGAGACCAACATCTCGATCCACGTCATGTGGGGCGTGCAAAAGCAGAACACCGTGTTCGCCACCGGCAAGTCGATCCTCAACCGCACGGCGAAGACCAACGTCGGCGAGCTGATGCTGCAATACGGCGGCGGCGGCCACGAGAACGCCGGCACCTGCCAGATCGCCAACGACGAGGCGGCGGTGGTGCTGCAGAAGCTGATCGCGCGCATCAACGCCGACGGCTGAGGCATGCGCGATCCGCTTTTCGCCAGCGAAGGCCCGGGCGACCGGGCCTTTTGCATTGAGGTCCGGCCATGACCACCGCCGACCGCCCCGCTGCCGGCGTCTCCCATCTCTGGGACATCCTGCAGCCGGCGCGGCGCACCCGCGTCGTGGACATCGGCGCCAACCCGATCGACGGCGACCCGCCCTACAAGCCGATGCTGCAGGCCGGGCTGTGCACCGTGACCGGCTTCGAGCCCCAGCGCGAGGCGCTCGCCGAGCTGCGGCGGCGCCAGGGGCCGCTGGAAACCTATCTGCCCCACGCGGTCGGCGACGGCGACACCCACACTCTCAACATCTGCCGCGCCTCGGGCATGACCAGCCTGTTCGCGCCGGACGCGGCGACGCTGGAGCTGTTCGCCGCCCTCAAGCCCCTCGGCGAAGTGACGGCGAAGGAAACGCTGACGACGCGGCGACTCGACGCCATCGACGAAATAGACGGCATCGACTTCCTCAAGATCGACATCCAGGGCGGCGAGCTGGCCGTGTTCCGGCATGGCCGCGCCAAGCTCGCGCGGGCGGTCGCGATCCAGACCGAGGTCTCCTTCGTCACGCTCTACGAGGGCCAGCCGGCGCTCGGCGAGGTGGACGTCGAGTTGCGCGCCCAGGGCTTCATCCCGCACTGCTTCGCCGCCGTCAAGCAATGGCCGATCGCGCCGCTGGTGGTCGGCGGCGACGAGCGCCGGCCCCTCAACCAGCTGCTCGAAGCCGACCTCGTCTATGTGCGCGACTTCAGCCGGCCGGACGGTCTCGACGACGAGCAGCTCAAGCAGCTCGCCCTGATCGCCCACCACTGCTACGGCTCCTACGACCTCGCGGTGCGCTGCCTCTACCTGCTGGAGCGGCGCGGCCGGCTGGCGGCCGACGGCCGCGCCGCCTACCTGCGCGGGCTGGGCTGAACGCATGCCGGCCCTGCCCGAGCTCAGCGCGCGCGCCTTCGCGGTCTGGGGACGCAACTTCCTGGTCTGGCGCAAGCTCGCGCTGCCCTCGGTGCTCGGCACCCTCGCCGATCCGATGATCTACCTGTTCGGCCTCGGCTACGGTCTCGGCGGCCTGCTGCCCGAGGTCGGCGGCGTCAGCTACATCGCCTTCCTCGCCGCCGGCACGGTCTGCTCCTCGACCATGAACGCCGCTTCCTTCGAGGCGCTCTATTCCGGTTTCTCGCGCATGCACGTGCAGCGCACCTGGGAGGCGATCATGAACGCGCCGGTGGGCCTCGACGACGTCGTCGCCGGCGAGTGCCTGTGGGCGGCCACCAAGGCCGCCTTCGCCGGCACCGCGATCCTCGCGGTGATCGCGCTGCTCGGTTTCGCCGCCGGGCCGCTGGCGCTCTTCGCCCTGCCGGTGATCTTCCTCGCCGGCCTGTGCTTCGCCGCCCTCGGCCTCGTCGTCACGGCGCTGGCGCCGTCCTACGATTTCTTCATGTACTACTTCACGCTGTTCATCACGCCCATGGTGCTGCTCTGCGGCGTGTTCTTCCCGGTGGACCAGCTGCCGGCGGCGGTGCGCATGGTCGCGGACTGGCTGCCGCTCTCCCACGCGGTGCAGCTGGTGCGTCCGCTGGTGTTCGGCGAGCTGCCGGCGCGGCCGCTGCTGCACGTCGGCGTGCTGCTCGCCACCACCGCCGCCGCCTTCTGGCTCGCGGTGATTCTGACGCGGCGGCGCCTACTGAAATAGGCTCTAAAACTCGGCGCCGGCGACACGGTGCGCCGCGCGCGTCAGGAAGACGGCTTGCCTTCCGCGTCCGTGCCGGCGGGCGCGCTTGGGTCCGGACCGCCGACGTCGAGCCCCCAGTCTCCATGTTCGTACCAGTCGTCGCCCAGCAGTTCCGCCGGATGCTGGGTGCGGCCCGAGCCGTTGCCGCAGGCGAGCGCGTGGGCGGGACAATAGCGGTCGCAGCCCCAGCAGATTTTTTCCGGGTGCTTGGGATGGAGGGGAAACTTCTTGGCCATGTGATCGAAGATCCGTCGCGGGCGGCGGCGCGCTTCATCCCCTGGCCAGCGTGCCGAGCATCGCGCCGATGCCGCTCATCACGGTCTGGTTTGCCTGCTCCATCGCCTTGAGCTCCGCCAGGCCGGCCGCGAGGCCGCCCGCGTAGTACAGCGCGACGGCGCGCCGCGCGTGCTGATGCACGGCGCGGTGCGGCTGCTCCAGTTCGGCGTAGCCGCGCAGGCCGGCGAAGCGTTCGTGCCCCTCGCCCGCGTAGTACCACTGGCCGAGGCGGCAGTGCTGCTCGTCGGGCAGGTCCTCGGGGCGCAGGGTCGAGATGCCGAGGAAGACCTTGTAGACCTCCAGCTTCAGCGCCAGCTCCTCCAGGTTGGCGAGCTCGACGTTGGCGAGCAGCGCCGAGGAGGCGATGGCGCCTTCCATGCGCCGCGACAGGTCGAGCAGGTGCTGCATGCTGTCCATCGCCTGGGCGCTTTCCGCCGCATAGCGGCTCGCCTCCCCGGCGCCGATTTCCATGACCGCCTTCGCCGCGCGGGTCTCTTCCTGAATGGCGCCGACCAGGCCGCCGATCTCGCCGGTGGCCTTGGCGGTGCGCTCGGCCAGCTTGCGCACCTCGTCGGCCACCACCGCGAAGCCGCGCCCCGCCTCGCCGGCGCGCGCCGCCTCGATGGCGGCGTTGAGCGCGAGCAGGTTGGTCTGGTCGGCGATTTCCTTGATCAGGCTGACGATGCCGCCGATTTCGCCGGCGCGCTGGTGCAGGCTGTCCACATTGCCCGACGCGTCGGTCATGCGCCGGAACATCACGTCCAGGTTGCCCGCGGTCTTCTCGAAATTGCGGCGATTGGCGTCGGACTGCGCCGCCGCCTCCAGCGCCGAGGCCTTCTCCCGGTTCAGGGTGCCGGCCAGTTCGAGGAAGGAGCCGCTGACGCCGGCGAGGGAAGCGCCGAAGCTGCCGAGGTTGGCGAACACGCCGTCGAGGCCGGCGCGCTCGCGGCGCTGGCCGTCCAGCGCCGCGGCGAGGGTGTCGCGCTCGTCCTCCAGTTGGGCGAGGCGCTCGCGCAGCGCGGCATTCTCTTCCGCGCGGCGCGCGTTTTCGGCGCTGGCGGCGGCCAGCGCGGTTTTCAGTTTGCGGCAGAACATGGGGGGCACCATAAGCGGTATTATCGATACATCTTCATGCTAGCACCGCCGCTTTTTTAAAGCAATATTTCATTTACCTCTTTTAACGGTTAAACTGGCCGCCATGCGACTCACCACCTTTTCCGACTACGCCCTGCGCGTGCTCACCTACCTGGCGCTGCGTCCCGGCGAGCTGGCGACGATTCCCGCCATCGCCGCCGCCTACGGCATTTCCGAGAACCATCTGATGAAGGTGGCGCAGCAGCTGGCGCGCGCGGGCGTGATCGAGTCGCTGCGCGGCAAGGGCGGCGGCATCCGCCTGGCGCGCGCGCCAGGCGAAATTTCCCTCGGCCAGGTGGTGCGCCTCAGCGAGGGTGGCGCGCCGATCGTCGAATGCATGGCGGACGACGCCGGCGCCTGCTGCATCACTCCCGCCTGCCGCCTGCCGCGCATCTTGGCGCGCGCCTTCGACGCCTTCTACGCGAGCCTCGACGAATACACGCTCGCCGACCTGGTGCAGTCACCGCGCGGCCTGCGCGCGCTGCTCGAACGCTGAGCGTGGCCGCGGACTCGCGGCGGCCTGTTGCATCCGCCCCGCGCCGGTGTTAACCTGAAGATGTAAAAATTATGCAGCTTTAAGACGCCATGACGAATCCATCGCTACCCGATCCCGAGACCGCCCGCGCCGCCCTGCGTCGGGTGATCGATCCCGAAGTGGGCATGAACATCGTGGACCTCGGCCTGGTCTATCGCATCGCCGCCGAGGGCGACGCGCTGGTGGTCGAGATGACCATGACCTCGCCGGCCTGCCCGCTGGGCGACCTGATCCTGGAGGACGCGGAGGCCGCGCTGCGGCCGCTGCTGGCGGAGGGCATGCGCCTCGACCTGCGCCTGGTCTGGTCGCCGCCCTGGGAGCCGGCGCTGATGAGCGAGAGCGCGAAGCGGCATTTCGACTGGCGGGGCGAGGAATGAGGCGACCGTTGCCGCCGGCGGCGCGCCTGCCGCTGCTGTTCCTCGGCATGCTCGCGCTGGTCGTCGGCGTGCTCGCCGGGCTGGCGCGCCTCGCCCTCGACGTGCCGGCCGCTGCCGCGACGCAGGCCAGCGCCCACGGCGCGCTGATGATCGCCGCCTTCCTCGGTACCGTGATCAGCCTGGAGCGCGCGGTGGCGCTCGCCGCCAGCGACGGCAACTGGCCCTATCTCGCGCCGCTGGCCGCCGGCCTCGGCGGCGTCGTGCTGCTGCTGGGCGGCCCGACGCTCGCTGCGCAACTGCTGTTCGTCGGCGCGGGCGCGCTGCTGCTGCTCGGCAGCGGCCTTTTGCTGAGGCGCCAGCCCGCCATGCACCTCGCCACCCTCGCCCTCGGCGCGGGGGCCTGGCTGGTCGGCAACCTGGCCTGGCTGGCCGGCGGCGCGCTGGTCCTCGCCGTGCCCTGGTGGATGGCCTTCCTGGTGCTCACCATCGCCGGCGAGCGCCTCGAATTGACGCGCTTCCTGCCGCCGTCGCCGGCCGCGCGCCACCTGTTCGCCGACATCGTCGCCGTGCTGTTGTTCGGCCCGGTGGTGGCCTTCTGGCGGCCCGACATCGGCCTCGGCCTGTTCGCCGCCGCCCTCGTCGTGCTCGCCCTCTGGCTGCTGCGCCAGGACATCGCGCGCCGCAACCTGCGCGAGACGGGCCTGACGCGCTACATCGCCGTCTGCCTGCTGGCCGGTTACGCCTGGCTCGCCGCCGGCGGACTGCTCGGCATGGCCGACGGCTTCGCCCCGGGCAGCCCGCTGCGCGACGCGGCGCTGCACGCGGTCTTCCTCGGCTTCGTGTTCTCGATGATCTTCGGCCACGCGCCGATCATCTTCCCGGCGGTGGCGCGGGTGCGTATTCCCTATCACCCGGTCTTCTACCTGCCGCTGGCGGCGCTGCACGCCTCGCTGCTGGCGCGGCTCGCCGGCGACCTGGCGGGCGCGCACGCCCTCAGTCGCGCCGCGGGCGTGGCCAACGCGCTCGCCCTGTTGCTCTTCATCGCGACCATGCTGGCGAGCGTCGCGCGCGGCCGGCGGGCGACGGCATGAGACGCGCGCCCGGCCTGGTCGCGCTGTCGCGCGAGCATCACGCCGCCCTGGTGCTCGCCAAGCGCGCACAGCACAGCGCCGCCGCGGAAGCGCGGGCCGCGGCCGTGTTTGCGGCGGAGCTTGTCGTCATCTTCGCCCGCGAGCTGGAGCCGCATTTCCGCGTCGAGGAGGAAGTGCTGCTGCCGGCGCTCGACCGCGCCGGCCAGGCCGCCGCGGTCCGGCGTACCCTGGACGAGCATGCCGAGCTGCGCGGCCTCGCGGCGCAATGCGCCGCCGGGGAGGCGGCCGGCCTGGCGCGTTTCGGCACGGCGCTGGAGGCCCATGTGCGTTTCGAGGAGCGCGAGCTGTTTCCGCTCGCCGAGGCTGTGCTGACGCCGCGGGAGCTTGCCCGCTGCGCGGGCTGATATACCGTCCTAGGCCCTAGAACTTGTAGCGGATTTCCGCGAACAGGCTGCGGCCGGGCAGCGGCAGGTGGCCGGGGATGGAGCGGCCGGTGTATTCCCAGGCGTCCACATCGAACAGGTTGCGCACCGAGGCGGCGAACTCCCACCGCCGGTCGTGCAAATAGGTGATGGTGGTGTCGGCCAGCGTGTGGGCGCGCAGCGGCTTGCGCGGATCGCTGGCCGGGCCGGGGCGCTCGCCGGTCCAGTTGGCC
>JANJVS010000190.1 GCA_024709955.1 Rhodocyclaceae bacterium | reverse complement strand
CCGGCCATGCCGGCGCCCGCGGCGACGCAGGCAGCGCTGCCGGGCATGGAGCCGCCGCGCCGTCGCATGATCTCCCCCGCCGCGAGGAAGCACGCCGCCGAGAAGGGCGTCGACCTCGACCGCGTCGTCGGCACCGGCCCGCACGGCGCGGTGACGCTGGAGGACGTCGAGAAGACCGCGGTGGCCGTCAAGCCGCCGCCCCCGGCCGCCGACAAGGCGCGGGAAATGCGCAAGGCCATCGCGACCGCGATGGCGCGCTCCAAGCGCGAGATTCCGCACTACTACGTCGCCGAGGACATCCCGCTCGCCAGGGCGCTCGCCTGGCTGCAGGCGGAGAACGCGCGGCGCGCGATGGCCGAGCGCCTGCTGCCGGCGGCGCTGCTGCTCAAGGCCGTCGCGCGCGCGCTCACGGGCTATCCCGAGCTCAACGGTTACTGGCGCGACGGCGCCTTCGCGCCGGCCGAACGCATCAACCTCGGCGTGGCGATCTCGCTGCGCCAGGGCGGGCTGATCGCGCCGGCCCTGCTCGACGCGGACCGCAAGTCCCTGACGCAAACGATGCAGGAACTGACCGATCTCGTGAGGCGCACGCGCGCTGGCTCGCTCAAGAGTTCGGAGCTGGCCGAGGGCACGATCACCGTGACCAATCTCGGCGACCAGGGCGCGCAGGCGGTGTTCGGCGTGATCTATCCGCCGCAGGTCGCGCTGGTGGGCTTCGGCCGCGTCCAGGAACGGCCCTGGGCGGAGAACGGCGGACTCAAGGCGCTGCCGGTCGTCACGGCGAGCCTGGCGGCCGACCACCGCGTTTCCGACGGCCATCGCGGCGCCCTGTTCCTGCGCGAGCTGGCCGACCTGCTGCAACGACCCGAGGAGCTCGACCGATGAACGAAACGGACATCCGCGCCGTGGCCGTCGCCACGCTGCAAGCCATCGCGCCCGAGATCGAGGCGGAGGAGCTGCGCGGCGACCAGCCGCTGCGCAAGCAGGTGGACCTCGACTCGATGGACTGGCTCAACTTCCTGCTCGGCCTGCACGAGAAACTGCGGGTCGACATTCCCGAGGCGGACTACATCAAACTGGTGACGCTGGACGACGTGGTCGCCTATCTGAAGGCGAAGCTCGGCTGATCCGGTCCTTTGACCCGCGTCAACACGGCGGGACGCCGCTGGCGCTTTATTGGAATGGGAGGCCGGGCATTCCGCCCGCTCCCACCGAAAGGAGTCGATCATGAACACGCGTATGCCCGATTCCGGATTCCGTTCCGTGCGGCGCGACCAGTTGCGCGAGGAACGCATCCACGACAGCTACAAGCTGACCCACAAGCTGCCCGTGCCGGCCGTCTGCGGCGGCTGCGGCGCCGTCTACCACGCCGGGCGCTGGCAGTGGGGCGAGCGTCCGGCGGGTGCCGCCGAGGTGACCTGCCCCGCCTGCCATCGTATCCGCGACCGCTTCCCGGCCGGCTTCGTGCATGTGTCCGGCGCCTACTTCGCCGCCCACCGCGACGAGTTGCTGCGGCTCATGCGCCACCGCGAGGAGCAGGAGAAGGCCGCCCATCCGCTCGCCCGCATCGTCGCCATCGAGGATGAAGGCGCGGGGGTGCTGGTGACGACGACCGACATCCACCTCGCGCGCGACCTCGGCGAGGCCCTGCACCACGCCCATCAGGGCGAGCTCGACTTCCACTACAACGAAGGCGAGAACCTGCTGCGGGTGAGCTGGAGCCGCTAGTCGCGGTGCGCCGCCTCGGCTAGCGCAAGCGGCAGGACGGGCGGGCGTCCGCAGGCCGCGAGGCCGGGACAGCCGGTTCCCGGGGGGCGGTCGCAGGTGGTGCGGTTGCGGCCATTCTGTTTCGCGGCGTAGAGGGCTTCGTCGGCGCGGGCGATCAGCGAGGTCGCCGTGTCGTCCTCTTGCCAGGCGGTCACGCCGAAGCTGCAGGTGATGGCGCCGACGGAGGGGAAGTCCGCGTCGGCGATGAGCTTGCGAAGCTTCTCGGCGGTGGCGAAGGCCGCGTCGCAGCTTTCGTCGCGCAGCAGGAGAATGAATTCCTCGCCGCCCCAGCGGCCGAAGAAATCGGTGGAGCGGATTTGCGCCGCCACCAGTTGCGCCAGGTGCTTGAGCACCGCGTCGCCGACATTGTGGCCGAAGCTGTCGTTGATGCGCTTGAAGCGGTCGATGTCGAAAATGACGAGGGCCATCGGCGTCTTGTTGCGGCGCTTGCGCCGGGCCTCCTCGGCGAGCACCTGGGCGAAACGCAGGCGGTTGCTGACGCCGGTGAGCGGGTCGGTGGCGGCGAGGTGCTCCTTCTCCCGCAGCAGGCCCTCGGCGATTTCCAGCAATTCGTTGAAGCTCCTGGCGATGCGGCCGATCTCGTCCGGCGCGGCCACCGGGATGCGGCTGCCGAAGTCGCGGCTCGCGGCGATGCGCTCCATGCCGGACAGCGTGCGCTGCAGGGCGCGCAGCAGGCTGACGGTGGCCGAGAGGGTGAGCGCGGCGACGAACAGGGTGGCGGCCAGCGTGGCCGCGAGGCCGAGGGTGATCTCGCCGCGCAGTTCGTCCAGGCGGCTCGCCACCTTCGCCTCGATCTGGCGCAGGGAATGGTTTTCCAGTTCGAACAGGCGGTCGATGGCGACGGTGGCCATGGCCAGCCATGCCCGAGCGTCGAGCCGCTCCGGCAGGCGGCCGTCGGCGACGGCGAGCAGCAGCGTTTCCAGCGTCGCTTCCACCTCGGGCCCGCTGAAGCGGGCGTGCAGCGCTTCCTTGAGTCGTGGCGCGGCCTGCAGCGCGAACTTGCGCTGTTCCTCGTCGAACAGCGTCTTGATGCGCATCAGGCTGTCGAGGGCGCGCCGCTCGTCCCGCGGATTGGCGATCCAGTAGACGACGGTGGCCCGCGCCTGGCCGAGGAATTCCTTCATCGCCACGAGATGGGCATGGGCGGCGACCTCCTCGCGGGCGAGGGTGGCGGCGGGCTCGCGCGCCAGCCGCGCCATCTCGTCGATGATCATGCGCAGCATCACGGAAAAATCGTCGCGCGCCACCAGGGGCGCGAGGTCACCGGTCGTCACCGCCTGGCGCAGGGCGGCGAGGATGGCGCGGAGATTCGGCGGCGTCAGGCCGGTGCGATCCAGGCGCGCCAGGGCGGCGTCGGTGCGCGCGATCTCCTCGGCCAGGGTGGCCGGCGGCAGGGCGCCGGCCAGCGCATAGGTGGTGAAGCCGCGCTCGCGCTGCAATTCGTGGGCGACGGCGGACAGCGCCGCCACCGCCTCGCCGTTGCGCGCCATGGTCTCGACGGCGTCCAGCTCGGCGGCGTGGTAGATGTGTTGCCGCCAGAGGCCGAAGGCCATGCCGACGATGGCGGTCAGCCCCAGCAGCAGTATTTTCTGGCGCAGCGTCATGGGATCGCGCTCCATTCCCCCTCTCGACAGATGGGGGGAATCCTAGCCCAAATCACAGACGCCCGGCGCGCGGCGCTCAGCTACGGTAGTCCGCGTTGATCTTGACGTAGTCGTAGCTGAAGTCACAGGTCCACACCTTGGCCTGCTGGCCGCCGCGGCCGAGGTCGACGCGAATCTTGATTTCGGCGGCCTTCATGATGCGGGCGCCGTCTTCTTCCTTGTAGCCCAGGGCGCGGCCGCCGTTCTCGGCGACCAGCGTTTCCTCGCCGTTGCTGCCCAGCCAGACCTTGACCTTGGTGTCGTCGAGATCGGCGAGGCTGGCGTCGTTGTTCCAGGCGTAACCGATGGCGGCGAGGATGCGGCCGAGGTTGGGGTCGGAGGCGAAGAAGGCGGTCTTGACCAGCGGCGAGTGGGCGATGGCGTAGCCGGCGGCCTTGCATTCGGACACGCTGCGGCCGCCGGCGACGGCGATCTCGATGTACTTGGTGGCGCCCTCGCCGTCGCGCACGATGGCCTGGGCGAGTTCGCGCGCGACGGCGATGACTTCCCGCTTGAACTCCTCCCAACCCGGCGCGCCGACGGATTCGAACTTCGCCTTGCCCTGGCCGGTGGCGACGATGACGAAGGAATCGTTGGTCGAGGTGTCGCCGTCGATGGTGATGCAGTTGAAGGACTCGTCGGCGGCCTCCTTGGCGAGGCGTTCCAGCATCGGCTGGGCGATCGTCGCGTCGGTGGCGACGAAGCCGAGCATGGTGGCCATGTTCGGGCGGATCATGCCGGCGCCCTTGGCGATGCCGGTGATCGTCGCCACCGTGCCGCCGGCGCCGACTTTTCTGGAGGCGGCCTTGGCGACGGTGTCGGTGGTCATGATCGCGTGGGCGGCCTCATGCCAGCCGTCGGCCTTGAGGGACGAGAGGGCGGCGGGCAGGCCGGCCTTGAGGCGATCCACCGGCAGCGGTTCGAGGATCACGCCGGTGGAGAAGGGCAGCACCTGGGCGGCGGAAACGTCCATCAGCTTCGCCAGCGCGGCGCAGCTCTGGCGCGCGGTTTCCATGCCCGGCTCGCCGGTGCCGGCGTTGGCGATGCCGGTGTTGATGACCAGTGCGCGGATGCCCTCGCTTTTCAAGTGTTCACGGCAGACATGCACGGGCGCGGCGCAGAAGCGGTTCTTGGTGAACACGCCGGCGACGCGGCTGCCGGGGGCGAGCTCGATCACGGTGAGGTCGCGGCGGTTGGCCTTGCGGATGCCGGCCTCGGCGGTGCCGAGGCGCACGCCGGCGACGGGGAAGAGTTGGTCGGGAGCGGGGGTGGCGTAATTGACGGGCATGGTTTCACCTATTCATTCATCGAAGACGTGTTGCCAGAGCGCGCGCACCGGCGCGGCGAGCGGGGCGGCCTGCGGCGCCTCGACGCGGCTGTCGAGGTCGTTGAGGCGCCGCTGGTGCTGGATACGGCGGTACTCGCGGTAGGCGTCGCGTACCTGTTCGGCGAGGTCCGCCGGGATCAGGCCGGCGGCGGCGGCGATGCGCAGCAGCGCGATGTTGCCGAGGTTGCCGGTGAGTTCGGGATGCTCGCAGGCGTGGGCGAGGATCAGGTACTGGACGATGAACTCGACATCGACGAGGCCGCCGGCGTCGTGCTTGACGTCGAACACATCCGCGGCACCCTTGCTGCCGAGGCTGTCGCGCATCTTGCGGCGCATCGCCAGCACCTCCGCGCGCAGCTTGGCGACGTCGCGGCGCTGACAGAGGATCTCGCGGCGGATCGCCTCGAAGGCGTCGCCGATGGCGCGGTCGCCGGCGACGAAGCGCGCCCGCGTCAGCGCCTGGTGTTCCCAGACCCAGGCGGATTCGAGCTGGTACTTGCGGAAGGCTTCGAGGGAGGAGACCACCAGGCCGGCGTCGCCGTTGGGCCGCAGGCGCAGGTCGGTCTCGAACAGGATGCCGGCCGAGGTGCGCGAGGACAGCCAGGTGTTGAGGCGCGTGCCGAGCTTGGCGTAGATCTGCCCGGCGTCGGGGGCGGGATCGTCGTAGAGGTAGACAAGGTCGAGGTCGGAGGCGTAGCCGAGCTCCTTGCCGCCGAGCTTGCCGTAGCCGATCACGGCGAAGGCGGGCGTCTCGCGGTGCTTGGTCAGCAGCTTGCGCCAGGCCAGCGCGATGGCGCGATCCACCAGGATGTCCGCCAGCTCGGAAAGATGGTCGGAGAGGGTTTCCAGGCGCAGCAGGCCGGCGACGTCCTGGCTGACGAGGCGGAACACCTGGGCGTGGTGCGCCTCGCGCAGCGCGTCCATCTGCTGCTCGGTGTCGGGTTCGAGGGCGTCGGTCTGCTCGACGAGCTGCTGGCGGAAGCCCGGCCAGTCCGGCGCCATCTGCAGCAGGCGCGGGTCGAGCAGCTCGTCGAGCAGGATCGGGTGCTTGAGCAGGTAGGCGGCGGCCCAGGACGAGGCGCCGGCGATCTTCGCCACCTGCTCCAGCGCCTGCGGGTACTGCAGCAGCAGCGCGAGGTAGGCGGAGCGGCGGCCGATGGCTTCGAGCAGGTCGAGCATGCGCGAGAGCGTGGCGTCGGGCGCGGCGGTGGCGGCGGCGGCCTGGATCGCGCGCGGCACCAGGGCGTCGAAGCGGTCCTTGGCCTGCTCGCTCATCTGCTGGTAGCGGCCGCCGTCGCGGATCGCCGCGAGCCGGGCGCACAGCGCCGCGGTGTCGCGGTAGCCGAGCTTGGCGAGCTCCGCGCCGTGGCCGTCGGCTCCGGCCCAGACCTCGTCGAGCCGGTGGTTGCGCTCGTTCGGATCGGCGAACACCGCCTCGAAATGACGGGAGACGTTGTGACGATGGTCGTCGAGCTCCATCAGCAGCGCCTCGTAGTTGGCGAAGCCCATGGCGCACGCGACGCGTTCCTGGTCTTCCGGATTCTCCGGCAGGGCATGGGTCTGGGCGTCGTCGAGATACTGCAGGCGATGTTCCAGCCGGCGCAGGAAGCGGTAAGCCGAGGACAGTTCGACGACGGCGTCGAGTTCGAGCTGGCCGCGGTCGACGAGCAGCTTGAGCACGTCCAGCGTCGGCTTGACCTGCAGCGCCCGGTCGCGGCCGCCGCGGATCAGCTGGAACACCTGGGCGATGAACTCGATCTCGCGGATGCCGCCGGGGCCGAGCTTGACGTTGTTGGCCATGTCCTTCTTCGCCACCTCGCGGCGGATCTGGGCATGCAGCTCGCGCATCGCGTTGATGGTGCCGAAGTCGAGGTACTTGCGGAACACGAAGGGGCGGCGGATCGCCTCCAGCTCCTCCCAGCGCTCTCCCGTCAGCGGGCGCGCCTTGATCCAGGCGTAGCGCTCCCATTCGCGGCCCTGGGTGACGAAGTAGTTCTCCAGCATCTCGAAGCAGCACACCAGCGGCCCGGAATCGCCGTTGGGGCGCAGCCGCATGTCCACGCGGAACACCTGGCCGTCGCCGGTCACCTCGGCGAGCGCGTTGATCAGGCCGCGGCCGAGGCGGGTGAAGAACTCGAAATTGGAGATCGAGCGGGGGCCGTCGGTATCGCCGTCCTCGGGATAGACGAAGATCAGGTCGATGTCCGACGAGACGTTGAGCTCGCGCCCGCCGAGCTTGCCCATGCCGACGACGATCAGGCGCTGGCGTTCGCCGGCGGCGTTCCTCGGCTCGCCGTAGCGCGCCACCAGCGCGGCCTCGCTGACCTCCAGCGCGGCGGCGACGGCGGCGTCGGCCACCAGGCTCATGCCCTCGACCACCTCGGCCAGCTCGGCGGCGCCGGACAGGTCGCGGCCGGCGATGCGCGCCATGGCGCGCTGCTTGAGGCGGCGCAGCGCCGGCTTGAGGCTGTCCTCGCTCAGCGGCTCGGCGGCCAGCCAGGCGCCGACCTGGGCCGCGTCAAGGGGCGGCGCTTCGGGGGCGAGTTCCGCGGCCAGCTCCGGGCGCGCCTGCAGCAGGCGCGCCAGATGGCGCGAAAACTCGACGGGGAAGGGAGTGTCCGGATTCGGGCTCGTCATGGATGCAGGCACAAGAAGGGGCGAAGGGAATGGGGCCCGGCAGGCAGGCGGCTCGATTCTACGTGTCGCGACGTTCCGTGGCTTTCACCGTCCCGCCAGCCCCGACTTTTCCGTGCTCACTGCAAGCCGAAGCCCTGGGCGGAGCCGTTGGGATAGCGGATGTAGATCTTGCCGGAGGCGGCGTCCTGCCACCAGAGGTTGCCGGCCTGGGAGGCGGGGGGCG
>JANJVS010000236.1 GCA_024709955.1 Rhodocyclaceae bacterium | reverse complement strand
ATCATCCTTCGATACTTCCTCCCGAGGGAGCCTGTGCGAGCCGCACGGTCACAATCTAGATCGCGGCATCGGGCATGTCAACGCCGACGCGATGAGGGGGATTTTCTGCCAACGGGACATGGCGACTTCCGCCTGCCCGTCACCGTCTTGCCAGCGCCGAGGTTTTGCGCTGCGCGTTGCTGAACCTGCTTGCGTGTTCAGGCTTGCCGGGACTCGCCCCGGCGGGCGAGGTACTTTCTTGTCGCGTGACAAGAAAGTACCCAAAGAAACACGCCCTGTACGAGTCAAGCACATCGGTAACGGATTAGTTCAAGGACATGGGTTACACCTTGAGCGTCAAGTAGTTGCCTTGACGCCCCTTGGCCTCCCGTTCGTCGAGGCCGCCGAGGCGTAGCGGCCCGAAATACACATCCCATCGACCGTCGCCGACCGCTTCGATGCCGACCCATTCTCCGGCAAGCAAATAGCCGATGTAGATGTCACGACCACACCAATACGTCACCCCATTTCGGGAGACCCGACTGCGGTCGAAGTAGCTCGGATACTCAAGTTCCTGCAACTGGCTGGGATAGCGGCGTGGCGATGGTTGGTAACACGTAGCGGGTGGCTGCTGAGCCAGTCCTTCGTGAGGACGCTCGTCGTTGTAGTGATGGCGAAAGCGGTCTAGCTCCACCTGCTGCGCGCGCAGATTGGCGGCCGGCGGAATGCCCAGCGTCCGTTTGAGGGTGCGATGCATCCTTTCGTGGCGGCCATTCTGTTGCGGTTGGCCAGGGGCGATGCGCTCCGGCAGGATGCCCAATCGTATCCACCACACCGACAGCCGCGAGAGATTGCCGGTACCCAAGCTGGCGAAGGGAACCCCATTGTCGGTCCGTATTCGCTCCGGCAGGCCGTATTCCCGGAACAGCCGCTCGAACACGACGCGTGTGTCTTCGAAGCGTGTTCCCACCAGTCCTTGGCAACCGAGCAGGTAGCGGCTGGCGTGGTCCATCACCGTAAGGGGATAACACCAGCGACCGTCGCGAGTCTTGAACTGCCCCTTGTAGTCAGCGCTCCAGAGTTCATTCGGCACCGCTGCCGATTTGAGTAGGCGGGGTACCGCGGAAATCCGCCGCGAGCGGCGCTGGGGTTGGACCTCGCCTGCACGTCGCAGAATGTTGTAGATGGTCGTCTTCGACGGGATAAGGTCTGCCGCGAAGCGTTGGGCCAACAAGACTTGAATTTTCTTCGGTCCTGGCGGATCGCGCTGCTTGCGCAGTGCCAAGACGGCTTGCCGGATCGCCACCGGCGTCTCTGCTGCAACGCTGTGCGGCCTGCGGCTTCGCTCGGCCAGTCCTTCCGTGCCGTCCTGTTGGTAGCGCTCGATCCATTTGTAGCCAGTCTTGCGACTGATGCCATAGCAGAGGCAGAGCTGGCTGAAGCTGCCCGGCCCGCGCAGATAGTCGGCTATGAATAGCACTTTCTCGTCCATCGGTTTCACTTCCTTCCAGGGCATGGCGGCCTCCTCTTGCAGACTGCCATGCAGGGTAAGTTCTGTTACCCATGTCCTTGAACTCTTGTGTTACCGATGAGTGTGAACCGTACA
>JANJVS010000235.1 GCA_024709955.1 Rhodocyclaceae bacterium | reverse complement strand
CGACGCCAGCGGCCGGCGCCAGGTGCTCAACGCCGCCTTCGCCGACACCGACACCCTGCGCGGCACCTTCCGCGCGAGCCTGAACCTGCCGGACCTCGCGGTGACGAACGCCGGCGCGAACGGCGCCTACGCCGCCCTGGTCGGCGGCACGCCCTACACCCTGAGCCCGGACATCACCCTGACCACGCCCCCCGTCTCCCAGGCCGGCAACCTCTGGTGGCAGGACGCCGCCTCCGGCAAGATCTACATCCGCTATCCCAACGGCTCCGCCCAGGGCTTCGGCTTGCAGTGAGCACGGAAAAGTCGGCGTGACCGCAGGGAATCCCCGTGGGACTGGCGGGACGGTGGGTCCCACCCTGTTGCGTGAATGCGCGGAATGTCGCACGCCCGGCGCGTCGGCGTGAAACACAAGCCGTCGGCGTGCGCTAAGATCGGATTCCACGCCGCCGGTGGAAAGCGGCCGGCATAAAAGGAGACGGGAGGGGGCGGGTCCGCCGCACCCCGGCCATCGTCCCCGGACAGGAGATCGGGAAATGAAAACGCAGCCGTCGGCCATCGCCTCCGCAATCCGCTTGCCCCGCCTCGCCCTCTGCGCCGCGCTGGTCGGCGCCGCCTTCTCCGCCCAGGCCTACGATGCCGAGATCATCTACGTCACGGGCCAGAGCTACGTGCGCGAGACCACGGAATGGAAGCCGGCGAAGGAGAAGCAGCAGCTCAATGCCGGCGCCTACGTGCGCACCGCCGCCTACGGCCAGGTCGCCCTGCTGCTGGGCGACAACACCCAGCTGCGCGTCAATCAGAATTCGGAAGTCCGCATCAAGGAGGTCGCGGCCACCGAAACCACCTCGATCGAGCTCAACGAGGGCCGCATCTGGGCCCAGGCCAAGCGCTTCCTGCGCGGCGTGACGGGGGCCATCGCCACGACCCGCCCGGCGGTGAAGGTCACGACGCAAACCTCCACCATCGGCATCCGCGGCACGGACTGGGACGTCAGCGTCGAACCCAACGGCACGACGACGCTGACCGTGCTTTCCGGCCTGGCCGAGCTGTCGAACGACTTCGGCTCCATCCAGGTGGCGCCCAACGAGCAGGCCCGCAGCGAGCCCGGCAAGGCGCCCACCAAGATCCTGCTCACCAAGGCGCGGGAGCGCATCCAGTGGGTCACCGTGTACCGCCCGCAGCCGCAGCGCTGGGCGGGCGCGGACCAGGCGGCCGTCGCCGACCTGGTGCGGCTCATCGCGGACGGCGACTATGCGGCCGCCGTGCCCCGGCTCGAAAAACTCGCCGCCCAGTCCGCGGTGGCGGCCAGGCTGCTGGCCGACGTCTACATCTCGCAGGGCCGGGCGGCCGAGGCGGCGACCCTGCTGCGGGGCCACGGCGATCCGCTCTCCATGGCGCTGCAGGCCCAGGCCCTGCTCGTCGCCGACGAGTCGGCGCGCGCCGGGCAGGTCATCGAAGAGGGCCTGCGTCGTCACCCCGGCCATCCCGAACTGCTGATCGCCGAGGGCGACCGGGTGCGCTTCGAGGGCCAGGGCAACGCGGCGCGGGGCGCCTTCGGCGGGGCCATCGCCGCCGAGCCGAAGAATGCCTGGGGCTGGTTCGGGCGCGGCCGCGTGGACGTCGAGCGCGAGGCGCTCAATCAGGCGCGTGGCGACCTGCTGCAGGCCCTGCGCCTCGATCCGCGGGGGCCGGGCTATCGCGGCGAGCTGGGTACCCTCGAAAGCTACGCCAGCAGGCTGGCGGAGGCCGAGACGCATTTCCAGGAAGCCCTCGACCAGCAGTCCGGCGACTTCACCTCGCATACCGGCCTCGGCATCGTCAAGCTCAAGCAGGGCAAGCCCGAGGAAGCGCTGCAGTCCTTCCTCAAGGCCGGCGTGCTGCAGCCCGATTTCG
>JANJVS010000187.1 GCA_024709955.1 Rhodocyclaceae bacterium | reverse complement strand
CGCACGCGCGACACCAGATACAGGTAGCGCGCTTCGGCAAGGTCGCGCAGCGTGGTCTGCAGCTGCTGTTCGGCGTTGAGCACATCGACCATGGTCCGGCTGCCGGCCTCGAACGAGCGCTTGCTGGAGGTGACCAGCTGCTGCGCCGAGCGCACCGCCTGCTCCAGCGCGCGCACCTTGAGCACGCCTTCGGTGACGCCGCGGTGTTCGCGGTGGACGCGCACGGCGAGGTCGCGGCGGGCGGCTTCGAGGTTTTCTTCGGCGCGGACCTGCTCGGCAATGGCCTGGCGGGTGGTGGAGCTGACGTAGCCGCCGGCGAACAGGGGGATGTTCACCTGCAGGCCGATCAGGTGGTTGGTGTAGCTGGAACTGGGCGAAGTGACGTTTTCGCTGCCGCTTTTGGAGATCTGCGCGACCGCGTCGACAGTGGGGTAGTGACCGCCGCGGGCCTTGGCGATCTCCGCATTCGCGACCTCGATCCGCGCCTTGAGGGCGCGCACTTCGGGGCTGTTGTCTTCGGCGATGCGGATCCAGGCGGCGACGTCGGCGGGTTCGGGCGGCAGCAGGGGCAGGCGCCCGGAATCGATCGTGGCCAGGGTGTCGACCGGCTGGTTGATCAGGATTTCGAGCTGGCGGCGGGTGAATTCGACGTGCTGGCGCGCGCTCAGCTCGTCGGCGGTGTTCATGTCGAGCCGCGCCTGGGCTTCGTCGATGTCGGTGCGGGTGCCGTAGCCGGCCTCGAGCGACTTGCGCGCGGCATCGAGCTGGGTGGTGGTGACGGTCTTCTGCTTGAGCACCAGTTCGAGCGCATCCTGCGCCAGCAGGGCTTCCATGTAGGCGCCGGTGACGCGTGCGCCGAGGTCCTGCAGCTCGCGTTCCAGTGTCGCTTCGGCGTCATCGACGACGAAGCCGGCCTGGCGCAGGCCGGCGAACAAGGGCATGCGGAACAGCGGCTGGCGCAGCTGGAGGGTCTGGTTGTAGCTGAAATACTCCTCGCTGAAGTCGATGTCGCGCCCGAGCGAATTTTCCTGGGTGCGGTCGATGTCGTTCTTGCTGCGGCCGAGGTTGATCGCGATGTTCGGCATCAGCTGGGCCTGCGCCTGCGGCAGGCGCTCGACCGCCGCATCGCGCGCGGCGCGTGCGGCGCGGATGCGGGCATCCTGGGCCAGGGCGGCCTGGTAGGCCTGCATCAGGTCCAGGCTCCAGGCCGGAGCGCTGCTCGCGCCGAGCACGCCGAGCACCGCGGCGGCAAGCAGAAGACGGGGCAGGCGCATGCTCACTCCTCCTTCATCGACGCCGCGAGGCGCTTGGTGAGCGGGTTGAGCAGGTAGGTCAGCATCGAGCGCTCGCCGGTCTTGATGATGACTTCGGCCGGCATGCCGGGCTGCATCCGGCGCTTGCCGAGGACTTTCATTCCCTCGGGGGTAACCTTGACGCGGGCGAGATAGTAGGAAATCTGGCCGCCGCCGACCTGTTCGGTGAGCAGGTCGCTCGACAGCGAGACGACTTCGCCTTCGACCACCAGCTGCGGCGAGTGCGAGAAGGCGTTGAAGCGGACGTCGGTGGTGAGGCCGGTGCGCACCTTGTCGATGAGGTGGGGTTCGATCTTCGCTTCGAGCAGCAGCGGTTCGTCCTCGGGCACGATGTCCATCAGCTTCTGCCCGGCCTGGATCACCCCGCCCACGGTCTGCACGGCGAGGCCGATGGCCTGGCCCGAGGCCGGGGCGCGGATTTCGGTGCGTTCGAAGTCGGCGCGCACGGCGATGAGCTTTTCGGCGTCGGACTGGACTTCGCGCAGCACGTTGCCAAGCTCGGTTTCGACTTCCTTGCGGTATTCCTGCTGGCGGGCGATGGCCTGCTGGCGCAGCTCGGCGATCGCGCGCCGGGCGCGCAGGGTGTTGCCCGTGAGTTCGGCGATGGCAGCCTCGGCTTCGGCCACCTGGCGTTCGAGTTCGAGCTGGCGGTTGCGCGGCGCGTAGCCTTCGGCGACCAGGCCGCGGGTGTGGCGGAGTTCATCCTGCAGCAGGGCGAGCTGGCTGCGGCGCGGACCGAGCATGTTTTGGTAGGTCTGGAGCAAGGCCTCCTGGCCGTGGATGCTTTCCTCGGTGCCTTGCAGCGCGGCGCGCAGGGCGGCGCGGCGCGACTGGAAGAGCTGGCGCTGGGTGTCCATCTGCACCCGGATCAGCGGGTCGGCGGCGGCTTCGAGCAGGTCGGGGTGGAAGGTGACGGTCTCGGCATCGGTCTGCTCGGCCGTCAGGCGGCCCTGCATCGCGCGCAGGCCGAGGTAGCGCTGGCGCACGGATTCGTAGTTGGCGCGGGCAGCGGCAGCATCGAGTTCGATCAGTGGCTGGCCTTCCTGCACGATCTCGCCCTCGCGCACCAGCACGGCCTTGATGATGCCGCCGGAGAGGTGCTGGACGGTCTTGCGCTTGGTGTCGACCATCACGGTGCCGTGCGCCGGCACGCCTTCGTCGAGCGGGGCAAAGGCGGCCCACAGCAGAAAGCCGCCGAAGCCCAGGCCCAGCGCCCACAGGCCGATGCGCGCGGCACGGCCGGTGTCGGCGGGCGGGGCGCCGTTCTTGGGGGCAACCGGGGAGAGGTTGAAATCGGAAGTAGCCATGTCGGTATCCAGCAGAAATCGGTTCGAAAGTCGGTCGGCGCCTCGGGAAGCGGGCGGGGCTCAGGCAGGGATGGCGGCCGGTGGGGCGGCTGGGGGCGTGGTGACCAGCGGGACGGTCGGGCGCGCGGCCTGCAGCTGGGCGAGCACGGCGTCGCGCGCGCCCTGCACCTGCACCCGGCCATCGCGCAGCACCACCAACTGGTCGGCCACCGCCACCGCCCCCGGGCGATGGGTGATCAGGAACACCGTGCGGCCCTTGGCTTTCAGTTCGCGCACGGCTTGCATCAGCGCGGCCTCGCCGACGTCGTCGAGGTTGGCGTTGGGCTCGTCGAGCACGATCAGCGCCGGGTCGCCGTAGATCGCGCGCGCCAGGCCGACGCGCTGGCGCTGGCCGCCCGAGAGCAGGCCGCCGGCTTCGCCCATCGGCGTGTCGTAGCCCTTGGGGAAGCGCAGGATCATGTCGTGCAGGCCGGCGCTGCGCGCGGCGGCAATGACCTTGTCCGAGTCGATCTCGGCAAAGCGGGCGATGTTCTCGGCGATGCTGCCGTCGAACAGTTCGATGTCCTGCGGCAGATAGCCCAGGTGGGGACCGAGTTCGGCACGGCTCCAGCCGGCGAGCGGCAGGCCGTCGAGCAGCACTTCGCCGTCGACATCGGGCCAGATCCCCATCAGCACCCGCGCCAGGGTGGATTTGCCCGAACCGGAGGGGCCCAGTACCACGGTGACGGTGCCCGGCGTGGCCTCGAGGCTGATCCCCTTGAGGATCGGTTCGGCCCGGCCCGGCGCGCTGGCGAGCACGTCGCGCAGCACCACGGCGCCGGTCGGCGGAACGCGGCTCAAGGCCGGGTCGCGCTCGGGATGAGCCTGCAGCAGTTGTTCCAGGCGGAGGAAGGCGCTGCGCGCACCGATGAAGCTGCGCCAGGTGTTCACCATCTGGTCGATCGGCGCCAGGGCACGGGTCATCAGCACGTTGGCGGCGATCATGCCGCCGGCGGTGAGCTGGCCGTCGATCACGAGCAAGGCCCCCGCCCCCAGCGCGAAGGATTGCTGGCAGTAGCGCACCCATTTGCTGATCGCGGCGATACGGTGGCTGAGCGCCTGCGTAGCGCCCTGGCGCTCGATGTAGGCGGCGTGGCGTTGCGCCCAGCGCTGGCGCAGGCCGGCGAGCATGCCCATCGATTCGACCACTTCGGCGTTGCGCAGCTTGCTTTGCAGGTACAGATTGACCTCGAGCGCGGCCTTGGAGGCTTCTTCCGCCGGGGCGATGGTGCGCCGGTGGCCGAACCAGGCGAGCGCCGCCTGCACCAGCGCGAAGCCGATCGAGACCCAGCCGAGGAAGGGGTGGAGGAAGAACAGCACGCCGATGTAGATCGGCGTCCACGGCGCGTCGAAGAAGGCGAAGATGCCGTTGCCGGTGAGGAACTGGCGCAGGTTGGTGAGGTCGCCGAAGGCCTGGATGGGGTTGCGCCCGGCCTGGTTGAGCGCCGCCTCGAAGTTGGCGTTGAAGACGCGGCTGTTGAGCTCCTCGTCGAGGCGCACGCCGGCGCGCACCAGCAGGCGCGCGCGCGCCCATTCGGCGAAGGCCATCACGGCGAACAGGAACAGCGCGATCAGCGAGAGGGCCAGCAGGGTCAGGCCGCTCTGGCTGACCATGACGCGGTCGAAGACCTGCAGCATGTAGAGCGTCGGCGTGAGCATCAGCAGGTTGGCGACCATGCTGAACAGGCCGACGACCATGAATTCGCGGCGGAAGGACCAAAGGGCGGCGGCGAGCTCGCTGCGCTGGAAGAAGGCGGGAGTTTTCATCGTGTCGGCAGGCCGTCAGGCGGTGGCGGGAGCGGGGTGGGGGGCGGGCTGGACGGCGGTCTGCTGCTGGGCCTTGGACAGCGCGGCGAGCACCTCGTCGCGCGGGCCGTAGGCGGCGACCTGGCCGTCGCGCAGCACCAGCATGGCGTCGGCGACCGGCAGCACGCTGGTGCGGTGGGTGATGACGACGAGGGTGGTGCCGCGCGACTTGAGCATCAGCAGGCTCTGCAGCAGGGCCTGTTCGCCGGCCTCGTCGAGGCTGGAGTTGGGCTCGTCGAGGACGACGAATCTCGGGTCGCCGTAGATCGCCCGCGCCAGGCCGACGCGCTGGCGCTGGCCGCCGGAGAGGAAGCAGCCTTCGTCGCCGATGCGGGCGTCGTAGCCGCCGGGCAGGGCGAGGATGGTCTCGTGCAGGCCGACGGCGCGCGCGGCGGCCTCGACCTTGGCCATGTCCACCTCGCCGAAGCGGGCGATGTTCTCGGCCAGCGTGCCGTCGAACAGCTCGATGCCCTGGGGCAGGTAGCCGATGTGCGGGCCGAGCTCGGCCTTGTTCCAGGGGTGGACATCGACGCCGTCGAGGCGCACCTTGCCGCTCAACGTGGGCCAGATGCCGACCAGCAGGCGCGCCAGGGTGGATTTGCCGGCGGCGGAGGGGCCGACCACCACGAGCGCCTTGCCGGCGGGCAATCCGAAGGAGACGCCGCGCAGGATCGGTGCCTGGCTGCCGGGCGCGCCGGCGACGACGCCCTCGACCGTGAGCGTGCCCGTCGGCGGCGGCAGCGGCATGCCGGCTTCGCGTTCCGGGATCGTCTGCAGCAGCTGGTCGAGGCGCTGGTAGGCGTCGCGCGCATTGACGACGTTCTTCCAGCCGGAAATCACCTGCACCAGCGGCGCCAGCACCTTGCCGCCGAGAATGCTGGCGATGATCATCATGCCGCCGCCGCCGGCCAGCTCGCCTTTCAGCATGAACCAGCAGGCCAGGCCGAGCAGGCCGGAGGACAGCACGTTCTGCATCATCTTCGCCGCCGCGCCCTTGCCGCCGGCGTGGTCGGAGGCGACGGCCTGCAGCGCGAGGAAGCGCCGCTGCTTTTCCATCCAGCGCCGGTGGATGTCGCCGAGCATGCCCATCGCCTCGATGACCTGGGCGTTGCGCAGGCTGCCGTTGGCGTAGTTCTGCGCGGCGATCGCCATGCGGTTGGCCTCGGCGAGCGGTTTCTGGGTGCTGCGTTCGGTCAGGTAGGCGATGTACACCTGGATCGCGGCGATCACCAGGGAGAACCAGCCGAGGGCCGGGTTGATGAGGAAGATCAGCACCAGGAACAGCAGGGCCATCGGGGCGTCCATCAGGGCGGTCAGGGGCTGGCTCGGCAGGAACTCGCGCAGGGCGCGCAGGTCGGCCAGCGCCTGGTTCGCGCCGCCGACGCGCCGCAGGTTGGCCTCGAAGACCGCGTTGAACACCCGTTCGCCGAGCTTCGCTTCGAGCATCAGGCCGGCGCCGTGGAGCATCTGGCCGCGCACCCATTCGATGATTTCCAGCAGCACGTAGAGGCCGAGCACCAGCAGGGTGAGCATCAGCAGCGTGCCGTGGCTGCGGCTGTTCACGACCCGGTCGTAGACCTCCAGCATGTAGAGGGTGGGCGAGAGCGACAGCACGTTGATGACGAAGCCGAAGAGCATGACCCGCTTGAGGACCGGCATCAGGGTGTCGAGCGCCGCCTGCAAGGGCGTGGGGGGCGTGTTTTTCTTGGACATGGGGCGGTTCGCGGTGGGGGGCTAGGCGGCGGCCAGTGCGGCCGGGCGTTCGTTGGCGGGGGCCGGCGCGGCGTCCGCCTCGGCGACCAGCAGGTATTCGGGCAGTTCGGCCGATTCCGCCGTGGCGTTTGGGGTGGTCGCGTCGGCATCCTGCGCCGGGGAGAAGTTGAAGGAAAGCCGGTAGCCCTGCGCCGTGGTGGCGAGCACGATCTCGCGCAGCTTGCCGGTGCGGAAGCGCGCCTCGTCCTCGGGCTGCAGCGTAAGGTCGAAATGCATGCGGCCGTCCAGGGTGTACATGGACAGGCGCCCGCCCTTGACGCTCAGGGTGTGGCGGTCGAAGTAGACGGGGGCGTCCGGGCTGAAGCGCAGTTCGGGCAGGGGGCGGTCGCCCAGCTTGGCGATGTTCCAGGGGCTGGCTGGATGCTGGAAGACGACGCGGCACATGCGCGACACCGAATAGATCGCGTTGCAGACCATCTGGGAGCCGACCTGGGGAAACTGCTCGCGCATGGTCCGGTAGGCCAGGTGGTGCAGCGTGACCCGGTGCCAGCAGCGGTTCTGCCGGACGATGGGCACCAGCGCGTTGCACACGTCGGCGAACGAGGCTTGCAGCGCCTTCAGGCGCGCGACCTGTTCGGGCGAGGTGTTGAGCTGGATGTGGAGCACGAAATTCATATAGGAGATTCTAGCAAATTCATATAGGAAGTGTGTGCTGCATGCCGGTTTTTCCGGCTGGAATCCGCATCTGACAGCATGTTGTTGATATTTATTGGTTATTCTGTTTCGGTGGGTTATGGGCCGGACTTGGCTGTTCAGGTCGATCGGGGCATCCCTGGGAAAGGTGATGGAGAAATCCAGCCAAACAGCTACGCTTGGAACTGGTTCGAAGACAGCCGGCGGTATTGGCCGGGACGAGGAAAAGGGGGGATTGAAAATGGGCGGTTTCGATAGCGCGTTCTATGCAAGCGAATATCCGGATGTGGCGACGAGCGGACTCGATCCGGCGGTGCATTTCCTGATGCACGGCTGGGCGGAAGGCCGGGCGCCGAACGGCACGGGCGAGGGCATGACGCCCGACGAGATGCTGCAGCTGGTGGCGGGCGTCGGCGATGCCTTGCCCGATGTCGCGGCCGGTTTCGATGCCACGCAGTTGGCCTTTCTGGATCAGGCGAACGGCTTCGATCTCGGCGGCCTGCTCGGCGGCATCGACGACGGGCTGCTGGCGAGCTTCATGCGGGGGTGGGGAGGGGAGGAATTGCGATACCTCGACGGTCTCGACGGCTTCGATCTGGACGGCACGCTGATGGGCTTCGATCCGGGCGTGCTGATGGAGATGATGGGCCAGTGGGACGATACGTCCAACCTCGAATACCTGGCGAACCTGGACGGCTTCGACTTCGGCGCCATGATGGGCGCGAATCCCGACCAGATGATGGGCTTTCTTGGCGGATTGCCGGGAGAATTCCAGAACTTGATCTACGATGACTTCGGTGCCGAGGAGTTCGCCTGGCTGGATGGCGCGGCGGAATTCGACCTGGCCGGCATGATGGCCGGCAACTTCGATTTCTTCCGGGGCATGATGTCTCCGGAGGAGGCGCTGGGCTTGTTCGGCAGCGTGGGCGGCAATCTCGACGACGTGGTGCATGGACTGGATGCGACCGACCTGGCCTTCCTCGACAGCGCGGAGGGCTTCGATCTCGGCGCCTTCATGGATGGGCTGGACCCCGGCATGATGGCGGGCTTCATGGCAGGCTGGAGCGACGAGCAGTTGAGCTTCCTCGATGGGCTGGGAAGCTTCGACATGGCCGCGGCGCTGGGCGGGTTCGATCCGGAAACGATGGCCTCGATGATGGCGGGCTGGGACGATCCCGACGCGCTCGGTTTCCTCGGCGGACTGGAGGGCTTCGACTTCGCCGGCATGCTCGACCAGATGCCCGGGGACATGGTGGGCGGCCTGCTCGGCGAGTGGGACAGCGGCATGTTCGACATGCTCGGCACGATGGGCGGCGGTTTCGACGTCAATGCCTGGATCGCCGATGCCGGCGATTATTTCCCCACCGATTTCGACTGGGGCGGCTTCGTCCCGCCCGATGGTTTCGTTCCGCCCGACGGCTACGTTCCGCCGGATGGCGCCATGCCGCCGAGCGGCGGCGGCACCATGCCACCCGATGGCGGCTCGATGCCGCCCTCGGGTGGCGGCATGCCCTCCGGCGGGGGCTCGCCCCCGCCCCCGTCCATGCCGCTGATCGGCGTGGCCATGCCGGATTACGGGCTCGCCTGAACGGGGTAAAGTACTCCCTCACGGCAGGCGCGCTGCCGTGGGTTTTTCATCGATACGAAAGGGAGAACATGAAACGCAGAAGCTTTTTCGCCAGCGCCATCGCGGCCGCATCGCTGGCCTGGTCGGTTCAGGGGATCGCGCAGACCATCGATTTCACCAACGCCACCTGCTACGGCGTTTCGAGCGGCCAGGTGATGGTGGAGAACATCCGCCTGCAGGTGCCGGTGGCGAACCCCTTCGATCCGAACAGCACGACCCTGGCGAACATGGCCTACACCGTGCCCTTCACGTTCGACGCCGCCAGCATGCACCTCGTGCCGAATCTGGCGACCCTGGTCCAGACCGACGATGGCACGGGCACCTCGGGCAGCAATTGCGCCACTCTGCAGGTGCGCGTGGCGGACGCCTATACCGGCGCGGCGATTTCCGGCGCCACCGTCACCGTCGGCAGCCGGTCGGCGACGACGGACAGCGGCGGCCTGGCGACCCTGAGCAACGTCACCTCCGGCTACGCCCACATCAGCGTGTCGGCCACCAACTACACGAGCACGGCGCAGACCACCGGCGCGCTGAGCTGTTCGACCAGCAATTCGGCGAGCGTCGCCCTCTCGCCCGCGAGCGGCACGGGCGCCCTGACCAGCGGCGAGTTCCGCGTCGTGCTCACCTGGGGTGCGGATCCGGCCGACCTCGATTCGCACCTGACCGGCCCGTCCTCGGACGGCACGAACCGCTTCCACGTCTATTACTCCAGCAAGACCCACGACGTGGCCAGCCTCGATGTCGACGACACCTCCTCCTACGGTCCGGAGACCGTCACCGTCTCGCCGCCGAGCGGCGCCGCCACCCTGCGGCCCGGCATCTACCGCTACTCGGTGCATCACTACAGCGGCAGCGGCACGATCGGCTCCTCGGGCGCGACGGTGCGCCTGACCCTCGCCAACGGCACCACCTACACCTACGCGCCGACCGCGCTGAGCTTCAGCGGCTACAAGGACGTGTGGACCGTCTTCGAGCTCACCGTGACGGAAAGCGGCACGATGTACATAGCTCCTGTCGATTCGGTCTACAACGAGTCCTCGGCTTCCTCGGTGCGTTCCGCCGGTCGCGAGCTGCGTTCCGCTTCCGGCTACGGACGGCCGGAGGAGATGTCGCTCTTCCGTTACACGAAGTAATCCGGACGCCCAAACGCAAACGGCCACCCGATCGCGGGTGGCCGTTTTTTTTACGCGGGCCGGACTATTTCACCGTCCCGCCAGCCCCGACTTTTCCGTGCTCACTGCAAGCCGAAGCCCTGGGCGGAGCCGTTGGGATAGCGGATGTAGATCTTGCCGGAGGCGGCGTCCTGCCACCAGAGGTTGCCGGCCTGGGAGGCGGGGGGCG